>JANPHT010000741.1:0-1769 GCA_031424595.1 Planctomycetota bacterium | reverse complement strand
CGACACGCCCCATTCCTGTTCCACGACTTTATCCAGTCGCTTCAGCAGCGAACGCGGAACCGGCGGTGCATCGAAGGCACCGACAAGCAGTTCTTCAAGCTCGCGATCTTCGGCTGTGTCCAGCTCTGGTTGGTTCATGTTGGAGTTGATCATGAAAGATATACCCGTGTGCGGAGCAGCGCTCGCCGCCGGTGTCCGTCAAACGAAAAACAAAAAGACGCTGCGCACCCAGACGCAGCATCCCTACTAAACATCTACAGACTGTGCTTTATCCTGCACAGACCTCAATCCCGGATCCGCATGACCATTCAATGACGGCATCCCATGAAGTTCCGCACCCGCTAAACGACAGGAACCATCGCAATCGTCCTTCAGCAGCATCCGCTCTCGAAACTCCCTACGACCACGAAATAACATCGACTCCGCCGCTTTCTCCGTCACATCCAGTCGCTCGGCAATCTCTCTGACACTCAGCTTGTCGATATATTTCCACTCCAGAGCCGACCGCGTCTGTTCCGGCAATTGATCAAGTACCTGCCGAACTTCTTCCCGCCGCTCACCAATTTCCTGAAGCTGAACGGCGTCCTGAGTTTCTGAAAGAGGCATCGACTGCCTGGCCTGATCAATCAGGTGCTGCACTCGAGCTGCCGCACGAAAATGATCGGCCACTTTGTTGGACACCACTGAGCGGAGCCAGGCCATCGGATTGCCGATCTCTGCCTCTGGATTCGAAACGGCCCGAATCAGCGCCAGTACCGCTTCACTGACCATGTCCTCTGCTAGATGCCGATCGCCTTTCACCCGGACATAGACAAAGCGCCAAACCGACGGCAGGCAGCACTCACTCAGGTGCTTTACTGCGGCCGGGTCGTGACGACGAAGTCCTTCGACCAGAGCAGAATCGTTCAATCGGGCCTCATTTCCTCACACCCTCGGTAGCAACACCGGATTTTTTTCGGCAATTGCTGTTATGTCGCCGACCAGACGCCGATCACGCGGCGATTTTCCCGGATTTATGGATCGATGCCAGAAGGTTAACGATCAAAGCCCGATTTTGGCAGTTCTCACGGGTTCCGGGACTTTCGTTGCCTCGATCAATTCGGATCGGACAGTTATCTGGATGTCGATCCCCAATCCATGATTGATGCGAAGTGGGACCGAATTGTTCAGCGCATGTTATCCAGTAGCGGGACTTGTGTGGCTGCAACTGAGCTTTAATCCGCATTGTGTTCATGTGACTTTTGGAAATGTAAGACACAATGCCGCCTGCTGCCGCTACGAAATCTCAACCCTCGCTGCTTTTCCTGGCATCTGACATACTCCCTGCTGATTCTCAAAACTCTGTTCGTTCGGAGTCTGGCAAAAAAACAACGATTCGTCACATGCCAATTTGCGGATCGACATCTAGTCTGTTTCAGGAAGTTGACATTGGATCTTGGAATCATTGGCGAAGTGGCAATTGTAACCGGGGTTGCCAGTAGCATCGGTGCAGCCACGGTTCGTCTCCTGAGGGAAGAAGGTGACATGGTTGAAATATGGGATCTGAATCCATAATCCGGCATTCCAGGCTTCCTTCACCAGAACGTGGATGTAAAGAACCTCGATACGGTCGCAGCCGCCTGGCATAAGGTCGAGGAGACTCTTGAGCCAGTTGGAATTCTTTTGCACGCTGCGCCGATCTGGTCGGGACACTTTGGGTTTCCTTACACTCACGTTCCTGTATCCGCGTGGCAGAAAGCGTTTCCACTGAGTCGGTGGCAGAAATCGGA
>JANPHT010000740.1:0-9853 GCA_031424595.1 Planctomycetota bacterium | reverse complement strand
ATCAAGAGCATGATGGGCCACTTAATTGCGGCCGCCGGAGCCGTGGAAGCCATTACGTGCCTGCTGGCGATTCGCGACGGTGTGCTGCCACCTACAATCAACTACGAAACTCCCGATCCCGAATGCGATCTGGACTACATTCCAAATCAAGCCCGCCAGACACGAATCAAAGCCGCGTTGTCAAATAGTTTTGGATTTGGCGGACAAAATGTGGCACTCATTATTTCGGAATTCAAGGGTTGAATTCTCTCAGTGGAAGCATCTGCAGTACCTGCAGTACCTGCAGTGACATACAACCTCACGCTATCAGCGGAGATTGAGTGGTGTTGGTGATCTGGCTGGTCATCGGAATTGTGATCGTTGCGTTACTGGTTGAACGTGGCTTTCGCAGGTTCGTATCGCCAAAGATCAGAGACATTTTTGAAAATGTGCCACCCTTCAACGTGATCCCCGAGCCAGAAAACCCTGACGCAAAGCGGATAGAATTCACCACTTCCGACGGCATTCGACTTCGGGGAAGTTTACTGAATTCTGACCTTCAGGACCCTGCGGGGCTGGTGCTGTTTTTGCCCGAATTGCATGGCAGCCACTGGATGGCGCGTCGGTACTGTGATGCGTTGCTCCAACAGCACTACGTCGTCTTGTCGTTTGATTTTCGAAATCAGGGCGAGAGTGATTTCATGCAGGGTTACACTCCCATTCATTGGATGACGGAGTACGAAATGACCGATGTGGAAGCCGCATTGGAGTTTTTAGAATCCGACCCTCTGCTTTCCAGTCTTCCGTTGATCGCTTTTGGCGTCAGTCGAGGTGGAGTGGCGGCACTTCTGACAGGTTGTCGTTATCCTCGAATTCGGGCTGTGATCGCCGACAGCGCGTTTGGCACAATGTCGATGATTCGTTTTTTTGTCGACCGCTTTGTCCAGCACGTCATTCCGGAGTGGGTGTTTTCGTGGCTTCCTGACTGGCATATCAGTATTACGCTGAAGCAAGCCGTGCAGTTGAGCGAAGCCGGCAGGAATTGTCGTTACGTTCATTTAGAGCCGGAAATCCAGGGCCTGGAGTCAGCCAATGTGCTGCTGATCTCTGGCGAACGTGACTCGTACGTCACTCCGGTGATTGCCGGGAAGCTGCATCATGTGATAGGAAAATCGGCTGAGCTCTGGTTGGTTCGTGGCGCAAAACACAATATGTCACGGGCTGTACAGACAGAAGAGTATGATCGCCGCATCGTCTCCCATGCGAAAAGATGTCTCAAAGATCCGTCGTCGGTCGCGGAAAATGCTGACTTCAATGCCGCTGAAAGAGTGCCGCTGAAAGAGTGCCGTTGAACGTGATTCAACGCCCTGTACTTTGTCCGGTGGGACGCTTGGCTTTCGCTGTTTTTAGGTCAAAATTCCCTTCGCCAACGATGTCTCCAAGTGCCTGCAGAAGTTCTGGCCCAATGTTGACTTTGCAGTCATTACCCGTCGTCAAAATGTAA
This sequence comes from Planctomycetota bacterium, assembly GCA_031424595.1. Lineage (GTDB taxonomy): Bacteria > Planctomycetota > Planctomycetia > Planctomycetales > Planctomycetaceae > SXXK01. The sequence goes on along the minus strand of JANPHT010000740.1, from coordinate 8,370 downwards.
CGCAGCCGAGAACCGGCTCCCGAGCCTGTTCCGATCTTTTCGTCGGACGCCTCGTAGTCGCCGGTATCTTCTGCCTCTTCCGCTGTGTTCGCTCGTGCGCCAGCGGGATCGCCTTGACGAGCATTCTCGGCGAACGAATCGACGATGAGAATCACGTCGGTCGGTCCCGGGTATCGTGAGATGACGTTGCGAACTCTTTGCACGTCATCGCTCGAATGAAGCCCTTTTTCGAACTTGATTGCCACTTGTGAAGTGAACTCTTTGTCGGCCTGATCGAGTGTATAAATCCGATTCACGACCAGGTTTGGCTCTCGTCCGCGACGATCGACTTTCCCAGCCACAATGATCACACTTTCCGGCTTAATCAATTCTTCGTAGCGAGCATAATCGTCAGACCACGCGATACATCGAATAATCCCCGTCGGATCTTCGAGGTCAAAGTTGGCGTATTTTGAATTCCCGTTTCGACTGGCCTTCTTCGCCGTTGCCAATTTGATCGCGGAGATCATGCCACCGACGATCACCTGAGCCCCGTCTTCGAGTTCCGCAAGGTCGGAATTCTTGTTTGCAGCATACCGTTCGATACGCCGCGCGTGCTGAGTGAGCGGATGAGATGTCAGATAGAATCCGATCGTCTCCTTTTCCCACGCAAGCTTCTGCGAATGTGTCCAGTCCGGCACATCCGGGAAACTCATCGCCATCGGCGCTCCGACCTCGTCGACTTCTTCCTCATCATCGCCGCCGAATAAGCTCTTCTGCCCACGAGCCTTGTCTTTTTGTCTTGAAAGAGCAGACTGAACAGCCCGCTCAACAACGGCGGTCTGCTGCGATCGTGTTCCTGGCAGAGTGTCGAGAACACCGGCTTTAATCAGTGTTTCCAACGTGCCTTTCGTCAGAATCCTGGGATCGACACGCTCGGTCAGATTGAAGATGTCTTTAAACGGACCATGCTTATTTCGCTCAGCAACGACGCCATGGACGACGTTTTCGCCAACGCCCTTCAGAGCCGCGAGTCCAAAGGTAATCTTGCCATCAATGAAGCCAAAATCGACTTCCGATTGATTGATATCCGGGCCCAGCATCTCAATCTTCATGCGGCGCGCATCATCGACATGCTCGCTCATCCGCTCGGTGCTTTCCATCTCGCAACTCAGCAACGCCGCCATGAATTCGACGGGAAAATGTGCCTTCAAATAGGCAGTCTCATAGGCAATCAGGCCGTACGCAGTAGAGTGCGATTTGTTGAAACCGTATCCCGCAAAGGCAACAATCAGATTCCACAATTCCTGTGCAACTTGTTCCGAAATTCCATTTGAAACAGCGCCGGCAATGTACTCCTGATGGAAGCTGGCGATGGTCTCGTGACTTTTCTTGCTGATCGCCTTAATGCACTTGTAGGACTTGGACAGGTCAATGTTGCCCACGCGATTCAGAATGCGCATCACTTGTTCCTGGTAGACCATCACGCCGTACGTCTCAGCCAGAACTTCATCGACCACCGGATGGACTTTGCGAGGCGGCTTGCGACCGTGCTTGACATCGACGTATTCCATCACCATGCCACCTTCCAGTGGACCGGGACGATACAGCGCAGACGTCGCGATAATATCGGCGAAACAGTCGGGCTTCATCTTCGTGAGCAGATCTCGCATACCGCCGGATTCCAGCTGAAATACGCCTTTCGTCTCACCTCGCTGCAGCAGCGTAAAAGTCTTTGCGTCGCTCAGATGCGTTTTCACGTACTCCAGATCAAAATCCGGATGCGAACGTTTCACATTCTGCACCGCTTTGTCAAGAATTGTGAGGTTTCGCAGGCCGAGGAAGTCCATCTTCAGCAGGCCGACTTTTTCTACCGTCGGACCGTCCCACTGCGTGATGATGTCTTCCTTGCCAGTGATCGTCTGCAGCGGCAGCACGGTATCCAGCGGCACGTCAGCGATCACGACTCCCGCGGCATGCGTTCCCGCACTGCGAGCCAGTCCTTCAACCGCAATGGCAAAGTCCATGACCTCCCTCGCCACCGGATCCATATCATACGCTGCTTTCAGATCTGCACTTTCGGCGATGGCGTCTTTCAGCTTGATGTTCAAGGTATCAGGAACCATCTTTGCCAACTCATTGACGCGTGCGATAGGCACGTTGAGCGCGCGGGCAACGTCGCGAATGGCATTTTTGGCTTTCAGCGTTCCATAGGTCCCAATCTGGGCAACATTGCGTTCTCCGTATTTCTGCTTGGTATAGTCAATCACCATCTGGCGGCGATCGCGGCAGAAGTCGATATCGATATCCGGTGGTTCGGTACGGCTGGGGTCGAGGAATCGTTCAAACAGCAGGTCGTATTTCAACGGGCACACATCCCCCAGTCGCAACAGATAAGCCACAATGGCTCCGCAGGCGGAACCTCTTGCACCGCAGGGAATGCCATTGCGTCGAGCGAATTCGACAAAGTCCCACACGATCAGGAAGTAGCTCGCGTAACCCTTGGATTCGATGACACTGAGTTCGTATTCCAGCCGTTTCCAGTGGCGATCCGTGAGTTCATCACCGTAGCGTTCGATCATTCGTTGATTGCAGAGGTCCTTCAGATACTGAATATCGGTCTGTTGGTTTGGCGGCCGAAACACGGGGTACAGCTTGCGATCACCAAGCTGAATATCGACTCGATCGGCGATTTCCTGCGACCTCGCCACAGCGCTCTCCAGTCCCGGAAAGCAAGCATACATTTCATCGGGAGTGCAGACGTACAAGCCGTCGTGCTCCATCTTCATACGTTTCTCGTCGTTACGCGTTGTGCGAGTGTTCACGCACAACATCACATCCTGAACTTTGGCATCTTCCTTGCGCAGGTAGTGGGCATCATTGGTGGCCACGAGCGGCAGGCCCACTTTGTTGGCAAGATCGACAGTCAGATCCATGCAGGCCTTCTGAATTTCAAAGCCGGCATTTTGTATCTCCATGTAGAAGCGATCGCCGAACACGCGCGAGTACCATTCGACAAGCCGCTTAGCTGCGTCGTTGTCATCCGCCAGTAGTAGTCTCGACAATTCCGACGACGCACAACCGGACAGGCAGATGATACCTTCATTACATTCCTCCAGAATGTCGCGGTCAATTCGGGGCTTGTAGTAGAAGCCTTCCAGATAGGCCGTGGACGAAAGACGGATAAGATTGTCAAAGCCCTTACGATTCATGGCCAACAGCGTCAGGTGCGATGACGCCTCTTTCTGACGACTGGAAGTGCGATCCGACCGCCTTCCCGGTGCGACGTAGGCTTCGTAACCGATAATCGGCTTGATACCGCCTTTCTTGCATCCGTTATAAAACTCGATAGCTCCGTAAAGATTGCCGTGGTCCGTGATTGCCACGGCGTTCATACCGCTGGCTTTGACATGCTGCACCAGCTCCGGAATTCGGTTTACCCCATCGAGCAAACTGTAGTGTGTATGGCAATGCAGATGCGCAAACGGACGTGTTGCAGTCGCCGTGTTGGTGGGTGTTGCGGGATCAGCCATTTCATTCGGTCCATCGAAATACGCAGGGCACAAAGTACTGGGACCGAGCAGTATATGCGGCCAACGCGCGGTCGAAAACCATCACAGCGTGCCATCATGAAGTGGACCCCAGGATTCGAACCACTCGCAACTTACGATCAAGTAAATTATGCGTGTTTTCAGGATTTTTTCGAAAAGGGACGTTCACTTCGCAGGACAGTTTCCTACGCCTATCATAGACGGGTGAACATTCTCAAAATCTAAAGGGAAGTGTGACTAATTTCGTTTGTGAAACCGGTTTTCGACCTTAGAAGACTGCCAAACAGTAGTGAATTCCAGGACAATCATTGTTGGTAGCGAAGGTGAACAGACACGCTACAACTAGTTACCGGGGCTTGGCCCTTTGATTTGAGTATGATGTGAGAGGCAGAAGGCCTCCCTCAAGTACGCCGGTAAACTCAATAGAAGATGAATCTACTTCCGCGAAAGCCTGATCATGAACTTGGAAGATCTGATCCTCGAGACGCAGATTTCGGAACTCAAGCGTTTGCAACTGCGTTGTGTAGAAGCACGAGTTGCAATTCAGAAGATTCGAGCCCAGGTGACTGAACTTAATGCAAAAGCCACAGAATCGGCTGCGCAACTTCGTGTGAAAAAGGACGAGGAAACTCGCCAACAGATCGAATCACTCGCTGAAGAGGTCCGCAACAGGCTGGATCAGGGCGACTTCGATGTGGCTGGTCAACGTGAGTCTGCCAGTGAAACACGTGAACGTCGTTTAGGTGACTTGAATTCGCGATTAAAGCAAGAGGTTGCTGAGTGCCGACAGAAACTACAAAGTGAACTTTGGGTGCTTCAGTCTGTCTGCGATGAGACGAACGAAGACACACCCGTTCGCAATGCTGATCGATCGCAGGAGACCTTTCACACACAGCAGATTTTCCTGGATCAGCAACTGGCTGATCTCGATGTGCGTTTGCAGCAGTCGGGCGAGTATCTCAAGGCTTGTCATGCGGGAACCGACACCAGGTTGCCCGTTGTGAATGTCGAAATTAAAGGGCGGGAAGCAAGCCGGACTCTGGCGACAGAACATATCGACATTGCACTTGCCGCTGCCGGTCGACTGGATCGCCAATTTCTCCCGCAATGGATTGTAGGCTGGCGTTTGTATGGCCTTGGATTCCTGATTTTTCTGATCGTGACGGTGGCCACCACGGTCGCAAAGGCCGATTTGAGCAAATTCATCAACCCGGAAATATCCAACCCCGATTGGCAATGGCTTGGGGTTTCAAGCCTGATCGGTCTCGGCGTAACAGTGCTGCTGGAAACGGTCCTTTTGGTCCTTTGCCAGTCTCGGCTTCGGGGCGCGTTTGAAGATGTTCTGCAGCATACGGCCAATGCGAAGTCCGCAGCAGACTATTGGAAGAGCAAGAGTGCCACTGAGCTGAAGAAGCTTTCCGAAAGTGCCAATCTTTGGAAAGCGGATATGCAGAAACGCCGCGACCAACACGCGGCAAAACTTCAGGCGGCAACGGATGAAAAAATTAATGAACTGATCCAGCGTTACACAGAGCAGGTTGCGCGTCAGGCACGCCTGTTCGAAGAGCGATTGCTGACCGGGGAAAGTGAGAGTACCCAAAACCAGAACATTGTGGAGAACTGGCGATCCCAGGAGTTGGCTCGCATCCACAGCCAGCACACGGCAGAACTGGAACAAGCGCAGGCTGCGTTGGCGCAGGAAACGTCCAAGGTGCAGGAGAAGCTGGCTGCGGAAGAAGTCACCATTTTGTCACGGTGGAAAGCCAACATCCTGATCGCAACGGAGTTGGTGCGCATCAGTAATCAACGGGCCATCGGACAGTTGACCTGGTCCGAATTGAAGGCGGCAGGCTGGGTTGCTCCCACAGAACTCCCTTCGGCATTGCCGGTTGGCGATATTCAGGTTTTGCTTCCTGCGGCTCCTGAGAATCATGACAGCAGTCTCGATGTCGATACAATCTTTGAACTTCCTGGACTTCTGAACTTTCCCCGCGATACCTCAATTCTTGTTGAACATGACGCTGCTGGTCGTGAGGCCGCATTGGATTTTGTCAGAGCCATTCTGCTTCGTCTGCTCACAAACATCGCTCCGGGCAGAGTGCAATTCACGTTGATTGATCCGGTTGGACTTGGGCAGAGTTTCTCTGCCATGATGCATCTGGCCGATTTTGACGAACAGCTGATTAGTCATCGCATCTGGACAGAATCCATTCAGATTCGAGACCGCTTGCAGAAGGTCACCGAACATATGGAGAGCGTCTTCCAGACGTATCTTCGCAGCGAGTTCGAAAACATTGAACAGTACAACGCGGCGGCTGGCGAAGTCGCCGAACCTTACCACTTCGTCGTAGTCGCCGGTTTCCCTCACAACTTTACAGAAGAAGCGGCTCGCGCGCTCACCAGCATTCTGACCAGTGGTCCGCGATGCGGCGTGCATGCCATTCTGACGTGGTCGCCGGATCAGACCGTTCCCCGTTCGTTTGATGTGAGCAATCTCCGTAGCTGTTGCACTCAATTCCACGTTGCGAATGGGGCCGTCCAGCCTGGCGTGTCTCCGGCAAATCGGAACGCTGTAAAATTGAAATCGGTCGCGTCGGGTGAAGACATTCTCGCTCCGAAACCCGTTTCCGCTGCGTTGGAAAGCTTTGAATCCGTCGTGGAATTCGCCGCTCTGAAGTCACCGGAATCAGCTGACTACGTGAGTTTGGTTCGCGCTGTCGGGGAGCAATCCCGTAATGCGCGTCGAGTGGAAGTATCGTTCAGCCGAATTGCTCCCAGGCCGGAGGCAATCTGGAGCCTCAATTCGGCCGATGGAATCGACTTTCCGATTGGCCGAGCGGGAGCCGCTCGGCTGCAATTCATGAAACTGGGTCATGGCACAAGTCAACATGTGCTGGTTGCCGGGAAGACTGGTTCCGGTAAGTCCACGCTGTTGCACATTCTGATAACCAATCTGTCACTGTACTACAGTCCGGACGAAGTTCAGTTTTACCTGATTGACTACAAGAAGGGCGTCGAGTTTCGAACATACGCAGCCAATAAGCTGCCGCACGCTCGTGTCGTCGCCATCGAAAGCGATCGTGAATTCGGCCTGAGCGTGCTGGAACGACTCGACGAAGTTCTTCAGGAACGCGGCGAACTGTTTCGAATTCGAGGGGTTCAGGATGTGCCTTCGTTTCGTCGCCAGTATCCTGCGGAAAAGATGCCACGGCTGTTGTTGCTGATTGATGAGTTTCAGGAGTTCTTTACGTCGGAAGATCGTGTTTCGTCAAAGGCGGCATTACTGATGGATCGCCTGATTCGTCAGGGTCGTGCCTTTGGCATTCATGTCCTTTTGGGATCCCAGACGCTCGGTGGGGCGTATTCACTTGCTCGAAGCACACTGGGACAAGTCGCAGTTCGCATCGCCCTGCAGTGCAGTGAAAGCGACGCTCATTTGATTTTGAGCGAAGAGAACTCAGCGGCTCGTCAACTGACTCGTCCCGGCGAAGCCATCTACAACGATGCCAACGGCATGGTGGAAGGCAATCATCCATTTCAAATCGCCTGGCTGGAAGAATCTGAACGTGAAACTCTGATTTCTGAGTTAATTCAGAGACCCGATTACGCCTCACGCACTCAGGGGCGCATGATTGTCTTCGAAGGGAACGTGGCTCCTTCCATTACTGAATGTGAACCATTAGTCGCGCTCCTTAACGGCTCAGGTCATGGCAGTCCCGCAGCGGCAGTATCCGCATGGATTGGCGATCCCGTGGCGATTGCCGAATCCATGTGCATTCGCTTCGAACGATCCGGTGGCCAGAATGTGCTCATCGTAGGCCAGGAAAGTGACCTTGCCGATTCTATTTTCGCATCCACAGTTCTCAGTCTCTGCGCGACAGGTTCAAAGCCGTTCAATTCGACTCGCATGCTCTTTCTGCATGACGGACGTGATGCTGCGTCTCTTAAGAATTTTGCTGAGGCATTTTCTCCGGAGATCGTGCCACGATTTCAACTGCGCGAAGCCAGGGATGCGGATGCCGTGGTCAGTGAACTTTGGAAAATATTGGCCGCGCGGGAGGCTGGGGATGCAGCGAAAGAGTCGCCATCCATCGTGCTGGTTGTTCGAGACATCGGTCAGTTTCGTTCGCTGCGTCGGGATGAAGATGATTTTGGGATGAGTGCCTTTGGTTCGTCGAAAGCAGCAACTCCCGCATCTCAACTCAGTGATCTTATTCGTAAGGGCCCGCTGGTTGGTATTCATGTGATCGTCTGGGCTGACACCTTCAGTAACGCCATGCGATGGCTGTCCAGTTCGTTGCTTCGCGAGTTCGATTCACGTGTCGCTTTCCGTCTGAATCAGACTGATTCTTCCAGCCTGATTGATACTCCCGCCGCTGGCTCGCTGAGCCCGGGTCGGGCGATTCTTTATCGTGATCAAACCGGTTCTGCTGATCGCTTCCGCCCATTCAGTTGGCCTTCTGTGCAATGGTTAGCATCACTGCCAAAGGCCGACACAGTGGAAATACGAACTGGCCAGTTGCCGCTGCTCGACGCAAACACTAATCACGTTGCGGAGAAGATCTCCCCCAGCACCCAGTCGAAAGCGGTCATCGAAAATCTGCAGCAGTTTGGTAGCCAGAACATTGCATCGGCTCACATTGCGACAGATAAGTCGGCCGTTTCGCAGAACACAGTGGTGCCTGTTCCGGAATCGCCGCGAGTCGATTCAATTCCCCAAAAGGCAATTGCTGCACAGAGCATAGTTACAAAAACGCCAGTCGCTATAGCTCCGGTTGACAAGGCTCCGGCTGGCAAGGCTCCGGCTGACAAGGCTCCGGTTGACAAGGCTCCGGTTGAC
>JANPHT010000739.1:0-7832 GCA_031424595.1 Planctomycetota bacterium | reverse complement strand
AACGGTTTGTGATGCTGGTCCGCTGACTGGCCATTGTGCGAAGCCTGCTCCACCGCCTGGACGACCGGCCGTACTTTTTCGGCCACACTCCGAACTCGTTGCTTTCGCTGAGACAATTCGAGGTCATCGCTGGTAGCCACGGAGGTCTGCCGTTTTGAATCGTCGAAAGCAAGACCGTTAACCGTCACGTCAAATGCTGCAACAGAACTTCAACCCAAATCAGCCAGCGGAATGCCGTGATGGCGATCATGCCGATTACCGTTATCACCGCGGCTTGCCAGGTAAACATCGTTTGCTCTCGGCGCAGCAATGCCTTCTCCGACTTGGGGACAAAGAAGCTTAACACGCCGACAAGTAGCGTGATTATCAGGGCAAGGCCGACCCAATCATGTTGCAGGATTGCGACGATAAACATCCAAGCCATGCTACAACTGATTGCAATTCCGAGATTCCAACCGGCGTGTCCTGTCGCAAGAGCCGAATGATTGTGATCTTCGAGCGAAGTGCTTTCGTCCGGAGTGCCGTGCATCCGCTTGGCCAATGCGACTATCCGACCGCCACGTGCCATTGCAATGGATACCAATGCGGAACAAATACCCACGGACAGCCATTGCATGAGAATTCTCGTTGAAGTCACTGGAATCCACATTTGCATTCCGATCGGGATAGCAACGAGTGCAATCACAAGCACCGTTTGAACAGCGAACATTCGCCGCAGTGCGATCCGCTCAGTTTCGAATGTTGCTTGATCGAGCGAACGCTTCGAGCCGACAAGCACGAATACATAGTCGCCATTGGCCGAGGAAAAAACTTCACACTTCCGCCTGCACTCCCAATGTTCATAGCCTGATACGCCGACCGAACGGTACAATCCTTCCGTGGTCATGTCGGATCTCCTGATAAATGTTGTGAGAAGCAAACATCAGGCCGACTTGAACACTCCCTGCAACTCAACACTTTACGACGCGCACTTCATTTTTCGTTGAACCATCTTTTCAACTGCGTGTTGGACGTCCTCACTCATGCTCACTCTCGTTTCTTTCCTGTTTTTCACGGTCCTTGTGGCTGTCGTTTCCTGGTGGAAGACGCACGACGACCGTCAGGACACGGCTGACGGCTATTTTCTGGCTGGCCGGAGCCTGTTCTGGCCGGTCATTGGTGGTTCGTTGCTGCTCACGAATATTTCCACAGAACAGCTCGTCGGCATCAATGGCGGCGGTTACCAGCACGGCATGTTGCTGATGACCTGGGAGGTGTGGTCATCTCTATCCATTGTTGCCATGGCTGTCATATTTCTGCCAAGGTATCTGAAGAGCGGAATCACAACGATTCCGGAGTTCCTTGAGATTCGCTTCAATCGGACTGTAAGGCTGCTGACCTCACTGATCTCGGTGATTTCGATTGTCCTGATCCTGTTGCCGTTCATTTTATTCTCGGGTGCCGAGTTCATGATTCCGGTGTTTGCCGTCCAACAATTCATGGGAGACAATTCCACCGTGAATATGCTGATAGTCTGCACGCTCCTGGCTCTGGTTGGCGGCGGCTATGCGGTATTTGGTGGTCTCAAGGCTGTCGCGGTGTCGGACACGGTCAACGGAGTGGGTCTGGCGATCGGTGGTTTGATGATTCCAGTTTTCGGCCTGAGTTTTGTCGGACATGGCGATGTCTGGCAAGGACTCTCGACAATCATCGAACAGCAGCCCGCACGAATGGCTCCGATGGGCGACTCGGATGCCAATATTCCCTGGCACACACTATTTACGGGTGTGACACTGTTGACGACTTGCTATTGGTGTACGAACCAGGGAATCGTGCAGCGCACGTTCGCTGCGAAGAATCTGGCGGAAGGACAAAAGGGAACACTGTTTGCTGCCTTCATGAAACTGTTTGGGCCGGTGTATCTGGTGTTGCCGGGAATCATCGCGTGGCACGTCGTCAGTAGCGGAAACTACGATCTTGGAGAGAATCCGATTCCCCGCGATGCCAACGGTGCCTACGGGTTTTTGGTAAACCTCGTGCTGCCAGACTGGGCCACTGGATTCTTTGCGGCAACAATTTTTGGAGCCATTTTAAGTTCATTCAACAGTTTTCTGAACAGCGGAAGCACGTTGTTCGCGGTCGATATTTATCAGGGACTGCTGAATCGCAAGGCGACGGACCAGCAGGCAGTTCGAGCAGGAAGGATTTTTGCCCTGGTAGCCATACCTCTGAGTGTGGGTCTGGTGTTGTTCTTCAAGTCCTACGGAAAAGCAGGACTGTTCGACCTGTTGATCCAGTATGTGTCAGTCACCAATATTCCGATGATTTCCATCATGGTGGTGGCATTGATCAGCAAACGAACTCCGGCCATGGGCGTCGTCGTCGCTCTGATTGCGGGAATGGCTTTTCAAGTGTATTTCGGCATTCTGAACGCGGGCAAACTGAGCGTTCGCGTTGGCAATGAGTTCTACGGCTGGGAGATGCACGGTCTGCATGTGGCCGGGGTCAACTTTGCACTGCTGATGCTGATCCTGCTTGCTTTTCGAATCCTGATGCCTCAGCCGGAGCCGTTCGAACAGAAGTACTCCGGGGACGTTGACATCACGCCATGGAAGCTGGCCAGGCCTGTCGGGCTTGGAATTACGCTCGCGGTCGTCGTGATCTATCTGAGCATGTGGAATCGATTTGGACTGACGCCCGGCAACCAGGTCGCTGCAGAATATGAAGTCGTGTACCCACCGTCTGCAGAGGCGGAATGAACGAAGAACTTCGGCGAGAATTCGCCCATCTGTCGTGCCTGCACTACTGCGCCGTGTAAGAATTGTCGCAGTCGCGCCAACCCGATCCGAAGTGACCACTCCAAATTAAGCCGTAATCCAGTCAGGCTGACCACAATGCATGACATGACAAGGATAGTGTCGCTGGAATAAAAGGAAGTACCCGTGCTCGCGTGTAAATTCTGTTCGTTTCTGCGTCCACAAGTTCGCTTCCGTTCAAATCAAGAAAATGGAAGCCCGCAGCACGCTCGGCCAGAAGCGCAGGTCGCCGAAATGCGGATACAGCGATATAGAACAAAGACTTCTGGGAATAAGGGAATGGATAGCGCGGTCGGGAGTCGAATCGAGGAGAATACAGGGCGACTCAGACGTTGTAGCCGTCCGGCCACGCGAGTGGAGATTCAGAGCGTCGGCACCGTGCCCGCGTGAGCCGACTGCTGAGTTGTATAGTTTGGCGGCAATCGTTCCGATGACATTTACTTCCCCCTTCGGGATTTCTGATTATCTTTTTTTCATCAAAGGACTGGCCAATGCGGTTGTTTACGAAAATGTTCCTGGCAGCCTGCTGTGCGTTGATTGTCACGTCTCATGCCCCTGGTCAGAATGGCGATGCCGAATTGAGCGACAAACAATTAACGCGGGAAGTGACAAAGAAGATGCCCGAGCCTGAAAAATTCCTCGGTAAATGCGTGGGCAAGTGGCAGGGGACAGTGAAGACATGGTTCGAGCCAGGGAAACTGGCCGATGAATCGAAAGTCTCCGGTGAGATCGTGTCCTTGCTGAACGGAAATTTCTTTCGGCACACTTACGAGGGATCAATGAAGGGTAAACCGCGCCATGGTGAAGAGACGCTGGCGATGAATGGCATCACGAAGAAGTTTCAAGTCTGCTGGTTCGACGATTTTCACATGAGCGGTGCGATCCTTATCAGCGATGGGGACGCGATCGAGCGTGGTTTTTCGGTTTCTGGAAAATACGACTGGGCACCGGGAGAACCCCAGGGTGGATGGCGAACGGACTATGAGTTGAAGGACGCCGATCATCTGACGATCACCGCCTACAACATCATGCCCGATGGGCAGGAGTCAAAGGCAGTCGAGACGGTTTACGAACGGGTGAAGGAATAGTGTCGCAGAACAAACGATGGCAGCAGAATCGGAATACACGAGCTGGTTCGCTTCGCGCTGTCGATATTATTCCGGACCTGCTGAACCAGGCATTGGGCAATGAAGGGAAATGAGCATCGATGACTCCTGGGCGTGTTCCGGCGCTAATCGGCGTACGATGACAGATTGCCCCACACGAGAGAGAAACGACGGCTGCGATCCGTGCGATGGGAAAAACCAGGCCCGGCTTCTGATTTTAACTTTGCGGCTGTGTTTTTTGATTTTCGAGCGTATCCCTCGCGTTTTGCCGAATAAATGGAAGGCGGCATTCTGCAGGACTGGATCGAATCGGGCAGGCTTTACGAAGGCGGGCTTGACCAGACATTGACGCGGATCGTTGACATCGCCTCCAGTTTGTCTGGGATCTGCACTATGCGCACGAACAAGGCGCACGAACAAGGCGCACGAACAAGGCGCACGAACAAGGGCTGATTTATCAGGACGTGAAGCCAGCCAACATGCTGCTGACCCAAGTCGCGATCGCCAAGGTCAGTGACTCTGGCCTGTCGAAAGTCCAGGCAGCGCATTGGGACATCACGGCGAATCGCCTCGATGCAAGCATCCTGGTGAGTACCGGCGGAATGACATCCGCCTACTGTCCTCGGGAGCAGGCCACGGGGCAGCCGTTGTGGCGGAAGACCGACCTATGGAGTTGGGAAGTGTCGTTACTGGAGATGGTCACCGGCGAAATGCCGTTGGGTCACTTCGAACCGCTATCCCGATGAATCGGCTACGATCCGGCACCGGATGCCGTGGTGTTGCGATGGATGTCCAAAGACCGTCGTAACCGCAATCAGTCCGTTCAGGAGGTCCGAGTCGGAATGCTCGTCATTCCGTGGCGGGAAGACTCTCTCTTGACATGCCTACGCCATGTCGGCATAATTCGCCTACAAGGTGTAGGCAAAAACTTTCTTATCAGGAGCGCGACCGTGACCCCACTCTCAGATTTGTCTGGCGCTCAACGGGAGATCATGGAGATCTTCTGGGAGCGGGAACAGGAGATGACTGCCAGTGATGTGCGATCGGTGCTGCTGCAGCGGCGCGAGGTGGCCCGCAATACGGTGGGGACGCTGCTGGAAAGAATGGAACTGAAGGGCTGGCTGAAGCATCGCGAGGAAGGGCGGACATTCTGGTATCGCGCGGCTTGCGAGCGTGGACGGTCGATCGCACAGCAGGTGGGGGCCGTACTGGAAAAATTCTGCGGTGGCTCGCCCGAAACGCTCGTCAGTGCGTTGCTGGATTATCGCGGTTTGACGCCCGACGAAATCGAAAAGGTAAAAGCGCTGTTGGCGAACGCGAAGTCGAAATGCGGTCGTCGCAACTGAATCGAGTCATTCCCAATCGAACCTCCTCTTTGGAGACCGTGCCATGTTGAAGTCATTGGATGTTGGCGTCTTAAACTCGCTCGGTGCCGTTCTCGGTTGCCTGCTGGCGGTGGGACTGGTGTCGCTGGTAGTCGTGATCGCGGGGCGAGCGGCTTTGGCTCGTGTTCCGGCGACTCGCCATGCGGTGCTGCTCGCGGGTTTGTTGATGGTGATGGCGGTCCCGTTCATTGCCACGGGCCTGTGGTTGGCGGGAGTGACGATTGTGTCCGTGCCCATTCCCGCGATGCCGCCTGAAGAGGATTTTTCGGAACGATTGTCGCTGACAGATTCTGTTTCACCGCTGGCCGCAGATGCTCCGGCGGCCTGGAACGGAGAGGAGCCTGCATCAGAAACGCCACAGAGTCATGTTCTTACACTGGCGGCAGATTCGCAGCCGACAGTAATTGCGGACGAACTGATCGAAGTGAGGTCACGGCAAGCCACATTTCCGATGTGGCTGCGAATCGCTGGAGTCCTGTGGTGTCTGGGCTCACTCGTGCTGGCGGCAGACTTGCTGCGATGTTGGTTGGCGGTCAACCGATTGCGGCGGAATGCTCGACGAGTGGAACTGAGTCTGAGCTGCGGCGCACTTCAGCAAACACAGACAAGACTTGCCGTAGCCACCGTTGCGGAAGCCGATGTGCGCGTGCCGATGGCGACGGGATTGTGGCGACCGGTCATTCTGTTGCCGCCGGGGCTCGCCCGCCACGTGACGGACGATCAACTGCTGGACGTGCTGGTGCATGAACTCGCTCACATCCGCCGGCGAGACAATTTTGTGTTGTGGCTGGAGGCCGCCGCCCGAATTTTGTTTTGGCCTGTCGTGACGATTCACTGGCTGCTGCACGACCTGTCGCTGGCGCGTGAGGATGCATGCGATAACGTCGTGTTGGCCCAGCGCGATCGGATCGCGTATGGCGAAACGCTGTTGCGGCTGGCGGAACTGTGTGTGCCAACTCGTCCCCTCCGACTGACGGCAGACGCTTTTCAACAGCGAGAATCGCTCGCCGACCGTGTCGGGCGGATCGTCGAGCCACGTCGCGATCTGTCGACGCGTCCGTTTCGGGCCGTAGTGGGTTTGTTCGGTGGTTTGCTGTTACTGATCGGCGTGCCATTGTGTGGATTGGCCTTGGTTGCCGCTGACGAAACGAAGGGGTCGAAATCCAATCCATTTGCCGCGACCATTGCTGACGGGATGACGGTCGAACTCGTGGCGGTGTTGCCGCATGATGCCGAATCCAGCCGGGCATGGCGTGCGAATGGTCAGGCGTTTGAGCAGCCTCCCGAGCTGCCGGCCTGGCTCAAGGGGTATTCGACGAGTCACTTTCGCAACGAAGCATATGATTGTGTGCTGAAGTTCACCGGCGTCGAAAAGGAACGCGGGGTCGCCTATCGCACACGAGGTGACATGGCGGCTCCGAATCGCGCCGACAACGGCTTCGCGAGGATCGCGTGTTCCGACGCAGATGAAAAATCCAGCGAACGATTCCTGAACATTGGCGTGACGGATATCGACTGGGGGCCGTTCCAGGTTGTCGATGCGGATGGAGCAATCACCGCTCCAGTCGATGTGCCTGCCGCTTGTCGTGAGGCCTACCAGAAGATCAAGCCGCACCATGTTGATGAACTGGACAATGCCGTGCGTCTGTGCTGGACGAATTTGACAGGTCTTGACACCACGGCTCAGTACGAGGTCGTCGCGATCGACAAAGCCGGCGAACAGCAGAAGCCTTACGGCACAACGGCGTGGAATTCCGGAAAGGACGTGTTTACCGCCGACATTTTCAATATCCCCAAGTCCGACATCGTCCGGTTCGAATACCGTCTGCGACCCTATCGGCACTGGATTCGTTTTGCTCCCCTGGCGATCGCTGCCGGGAAACAAGTTCCAACCCAGTTCCGTGTGACGACGGTGGCGGTTACGCCGGGCAAGGAGGGTGCCGCCGCTCTGCAAACGGACGACGCGGGGCGTTTGAACGCGATCCTCGACGAGTTCGATCAAACCTTTCGATCAATCCGCAATCTGTCGGTGACGTCCGACTACGTCAAGCGACAGTTGTTTGGGCTTCCGGTCGATAAGCCGGTCGAGATGACGCTGGTGACCAGCGTGGCTCTGGACAGTGACGGTCGAGTGCGAAGCGAGACCGAAGGGCAACAGGTCAACATTGAGCCCGATGGCAAGTCGGTGCGGTTGTATCGCGGTCGTTGGGTCAACGCCTTCAAGGACGGCGAGTCGCGCCGGCTCGAGTGGTACGAAGGCAATCTCACGGGAGCCAGCATCGACAATGTCCTCGCCTGGCATGGGATCGATCCGCGTGAATTCACAACGCATTGCCAGCACAAGCCGGTGACGGAAATCATCCGCGGAAGCGGCGGCCGCATCGCCAAGCGAGCGAAATGGGATGGCCGCGAGGTGATCGTCGTCGAGACAACACCCGTCGGCGAAAATGAACAGCGGCGTTACCGCTTCTGGATCGACGCCGAACGCAAAGCCGTGGTCCGCCGCGCGATCGAGATTCGGTTCCAGGCCAATCAGCCATGGCAGG
>JANPHT010000738.1:0-2393 GCA_031424595.1 Planctomycetota bacterium | reverse complement strand
CATCGCAGATCTGGATCGGTCGATTGACCAGATCAAAGTAGTGTTGATGGGGGTCGATGCCGAGCGCCGAGAACATCGTCGCCATCACATCCCACGGCCCAAACGGTTCGGTACGCGGATACGCGCCGCGGCTGTCGGATTCGCCAACGACAGCCCCACGCTGGACCCCGGCACCGGCCATCGCGATCGAATAAACCCAGCTCCAATGTTTACGGCCCGGAGTTGCACCCGCGAAGCGTGGCTCAAGGGCGACCAGCGGCGCGCGGCCGAATTCCCCCATGCAGATCACGAGTGTGTCTTCGAGCATTCCTTTGTCATTAAGGTCTTCAATCAAGGCAGAGAAGCCCTGATCAAAGCGAGGAAGCAAATGGTGCTGCAGTCCTTCAAAGATATCATTGTGATTGTCCCAGCCATAGAGGTCTGTGTTGGTTGGATCGATGTCCTGGCCTCGATTGTTGTGCGACCAGATCACAGTGACCATCGGCAATCCGGCCTGAACCAACCGTCGCGCAAGGAGACATGCCTGACCTGAGCGGTTACGGCCATACCGGTCTCGCAGCGCGTCTGGTTCCTGGGACAGATCAAACGCTTCGCGCGCCCCTTTCCGAGCCAGCATGTCAAAAGCTTGCTGATACAGCGCGTTCTTCTCCAGCTCGAGCGTTTGGTTCTCTAACAGTCGCATGTTGTGTTCCACGGACTGAAGCAGAGACTGGCGCGACCGCATCCGCATTACCGGTAAGTCCGCATGAGGCATCAGTGTCGGGACAGCAATTTCGTCCTTTGTGACGTCGCCCAGTGTCAACGGGTCAAAGCCTTTGCCCAGAAATCCACCGAACTGGCCTGGCGCGATAATCAAGGGTACTTCCGCAGGCCCATTCAGATGAATGGCCGTTTGTGCAAACGTGGAACTGGGGCGAACCCTCTGAAGTACAGCTCCATGGCACGGCAGATCTTCAGGAGATGGCAACGGGTTTCCGGACTTTCGCCGATGATACCGTCCGGTCATTGAAAGATAAAACGCAGAGCCGTGGTCCAGATCTTCGTGAGCCATATTGCGGACGATACACAGCTTGTCAGCGATCTTCGAAATCAGAGGCATATGTTCGCAGAATCGGACCCCGGGAATTGCCGTGTTGATAGACTTGAACGCGCCTCGGATTTCTTCGGGAGCTTCCGGCTTTGGATCCCACATGTCGACCTGACTTTGGCCGCCACTTGCAAAGACGACTATGACCGACTTGGCTTTTCCAAATCCAGGTGGCGTCGGATTCCCTGAGTCTTCTGCGAACGATCTGGCGGGCATCAGGCCTGGCAAAGCCCAGTTGAATCCTGCCAGTCCGCCAATCCTTAACCATTCTCGCCGGGATGCCCGCGAGGTGCTGTCAGAGCCGGGATGTAGAAATCTAAGCATGTGGAACAGCCCTTGGTTGGGCGACAGAATAGCAGCCAAACTCTCGTTTTACCTCCGAAAAGCAGCCCAATGAGTCCGGACTTTGCGAGTTCGCTTCTGGCACGACGGTTTTGCGATCCCGGGAGTGAGTATCGTTTTAAGAGTCCGGAAGCTGATTGCCCGAACAGCAAACTGGCCTACAATCCCTCGAGTATTTCTTAGTCCTTTCCAATTCGAGATCAATTCTATGGTTCCGTTCTCGCGTGGGATTCTGTGTCCTTTGCTCACAATGTGCCTGGCGGCGGAGTTTCTGCCAGCTGATGAATCACTTAAGAATTCTTCACTGGGGTTTCAGCTTCCATCACTTGGCGCTGAATCGGTCACCATTGAATCAAACGCGGACATCCGTGTGACGGTCGTGTGCTTTCTGGGCGCAGAGTGTCCACTTGTAAAACTCTACACCCCGCGATTGAAAGCGATGGCTCAGGAGTTTTCAAGCAAAGGCGTTCGGTTCGTGGGAGTCAACAGCAATCGTCAGGATACCACGGAAGACATTCAGATCTACCTCTCGGAAAATGCTCCGGGATTTCCACTACTGCGTGATGAGGGCAATGTTGTGGCCGACAGATTCGGCGCTGTTCGTACGCCGGAAGTTTTTGTGCTGGACGCAAACCTGAAGCTGGTCTATCGAGGTCGTATTGATGATCAATACGCGCCGGGCATCCATCGACCGACTGCGGGTCGGCAGGAACTGCGGGCTGCCATTGAGCAAACTCTTGCGGGCCAGCCGGTCGCGGTTGCGATCACCGAGCCTGTTGGTTGCATGATTGGAAAGGTTCGCAAACCTCCGGGATCGGTCGTTGCGAATCAGGTCACATACTGTCATGAGGTAAGTCGTGTGCTGCAGAAGCACTGCGTCGAATGTCATCGATCGGGAAAAATTGGCCGAGCGGACGACGTGGGCCCTGGGCCAACGGAAGGATCACGGTGCGGAAGGAGCGGC
>JANPHT010000737.1:0-5221 GCA_031424595.1 Planctomycetota bacterium | reverse complement strand
GTAGTTGACGGCGATCACGGTCCCGTCAGTGGTAATCCCACCGACAGCCATCAGACCGGTCCAAAGAGGTGTCGTAATCTGAATTCCCACCCAGCTGTTACCGCTGATCACATTGCGTTCGTTGATGTTGAACGAGTCATTACTGCCATCCGTTCCAATTCGAGTGTTCTGAGCGCTGTAGCGAACCGTGATTCCCGCATTGCTGGGAATCGCGAACATTCCGGTAACGTCTGTGCCAATGTAGTTTCCTGCTATGACCGTACCACTTGTGCCCGCTCCCTCGACCAGCGTCTCCCAGAGATTTCCCGAGAAAACGTTCCGTTCAAAGCTGTCGCTGACACCATCTCCATTTGTGCCGATTTGGGTGTTGTTTGGCCCGCTTACAACCGCGAATCCAGTTCCGTTATTCCTGATTGCTGCATTGCCCGCCGCGTTCACACCCACCAGGTTCCCGGCAATGATGTTGTTATCGGTTCCTTCGTCAGCAAACCAGATGCCGTCGGCATCATTCCCGGAGATCACATTCCCTTCAAACTGATCACCCGCTCCATCTCCATCGGTTCCAATGACATTACTGTCAGCACCAGCGACGACGACCACTCCAATGTAGCCATTCCCCAGGTCCTGGCTGCCGGTTACACCTGTTCCGATGTAATTCCCCTGAACCTTGTTCCCGCTGGCTGAACTTCCGGTAATTCGAACGCCTTCACCACTATTGCCACTGATCACGTTGCGTGCGGCAGCGACCGAGCCGCCAATGGTGTTATTGGCGGCATTGCCAATCCAGACACCTGCTCCCGCGTTCCCCAGATCCACAGTGCCAGTACTATCAGTGCCGATGTAATTGCCCGCCACCATGTTTTGACTGGTACCCGCCTGGTCCAAAACGACCCCCGCCGAAGCATTGCCCGAGATGACATTACGTTCGGCCACGTCGTTAATACCATCGGCGTTGGTTCCCACGCGCGTCTGGGAGGCGCCGCCGCCAATCCAGACGCCAACCTGGCCATTACCCAGGGCAGTGATACCGGCAGCGTTAAGCCCGATGGTGTTGCCAGCGACAATCGTGCGGCCCACGTCGAACAGCAGTATGCCATAGCCTGTGTTGCCGGCGATGACGTTGCCTTCCAGGTCGTCTGCTATGCCGTCGCTGTTGGTGCCGATACGTGTGTCATACGCCGAAACACTGAGAGCCACGCCGCCGTAGCCTCCATGGTTTGGGCGGGCTGCCGTGCCCGTGACATTGGTGCCAATATAGTTGCCCGCAACGATATTGCCTTCAGTCCCCACGTTTGAAATATGAACGCCCATGCCGCCGAGATTCGGGTCCATACCCGCATAACCATTACCAGAGATAATATTGCGTTCACTGGCATTGAAGGCATCATTGCTGCCGTCGGTGCCGATGCGGTTGAATTTCGCGCCTCCGACAATGTTAATGCCGCTGGCCCTGTTGGCCACTGCCACAAGGCCCGTGACATCCAACCCGATCAAGTTACCGGCAACCACATTGAAATTGGTGCCGGCGTCTGTCAACTGGACGCCATGGGAATTGTTTCCCGAAATGACGTTTCTTTCGGAGGCGTCATTCACGCCATTTCCGTCGGTGCCGATGATGTTGGCCTGCGCTCCGCCAAGGAGATTCACACCGATTCCACTATTCGCCAGAGCAGCCGTGCCGGCGGCATTAGTGCCAATGAAATTTCCCTGGACTGCGTTCCGGCCTTTTCCTGTGCCAGACATTTGATGAATGGTCTGAATTTCCGTGCTGCCCAATGCGCGACCGTACAGGGCGGTTTCATCCACTCGCCCAGAGAAATATGCCGGATTTGCTAATCCCGCCCATGTACTGCTGCGGCCAATGACCAGCGAGTCGTTTGGTCGCATCTCGCCAGTGATTGTCGAGGCAATATTCGCCACCTCAACCCCGTCTACGTACAGCCGCAGGACGCTGCCGGAACGAGTACCGGCCAAATGGTGCCAACCAGCCGTGAGAGCCGATGGAGCGCTGATACGGTCGAACGTGGCTCCGTTCAGGATCCCGAACGACGGCCGACCTTCCCCGGCATTCGGACCACCGTAGGTCGGCGCACTGGACTTGAGCACGATGGCCTGGCGTGATCCAATGCCTACATAATTGTAATCGTCCCAGCCAACGACGACCCGCTCACCGACATTAGTCACGGGATCGACATACACCCAGCTGTCGATCGTAAAGTCCGCAACGGCAGCCGGCCTTGCAAACTGAACGTAGTCGTTGACTCCATCCAGACTGAAGGCCTGCCCCGACAGCCCTTGCGCATAAGTGGCCCCATTAATCAGCGTCCCGCTGTTCGACCCCACCGAGTCGGTCACGGTGCCGTCTGCTCGCCACCACGCCATTGTGCCGGACAGAACTCCCGCGCCGTAAATCCGGAGGCCATCACTGTCGTTGCCACTGATGACGTTCTTGGTGCCGGCAGACGTGCCGCCGATCGTATTATTGGCCGCTCCGCCAGAGATGTTGATCCCCTGCAAAGTGTTGCCCAGATCCAGCGTGCCGGTGATATCCGTGCCGATGTAGTTGCCCGCAACCGTATTCCCTGTCGCACCCTGACCGTTGAGCTCGACGCCATAGTTCGCATTGCCACTGATGATGTTGCGTGTCGCTGCCGTGGTGCCCCCGATAACGTTCCCTGATCCGCCTTCTATGCGTACACCCGAACTTGCGTTCCCCACGTCGAAGGTACCAGTGAAATCCGTGCCAATGAAATTGCCGGAAATGGTGCTGTTGGAAGCCCCCTCGACCCACAAACCTATGAGATTGGCTGAGATTACGTTGCCCGCCCCCGCGGTGGCACCACCAACCGTGATGGAATCGGAATTGCCATTGAGACGAACACCAGCAACGGAATTTCCAAGCGGAGTCAAACCGTCCTGAGCCAGACCGATGTAATTGCCCTGAATCAGATTTCCATTGGCACTTGTCACTCGGACGCCCGTATCGCTGTTACCGCTGATAATGTTGCGGGCGGCGGCCGTCGTACCGCCGACGAGGTTGCCGGTCGCCGTGCCGCTGATGTAAACACCATCGATGACATTTCCTCGAGCGAGAGTCCCGGAACGGTCAGTGCCGATCCGGTTGCCCTGCACAAAGTTGCTGTCAGCCCGCTGCGCGGAGATGTGTACCCCGATCTGGTTTCCTGAAATCACATTGCCCGCACCGGCCACCAAACCACCGACCGTGTTATTGCTGTTCGAAAACGCGCTACCGCCGGCAATTCGCACGCCCGGCCCGGAGTTGCCAAGCAGCGTCGAACCATCAGTTCCGAGCCCAATGAGATTGCCCTGAATGATCGTGCCCGTCACAGTGTTAAACGAACTGCTGATTTCGATTCCGTCACTATCATTGCCACTGATAATGTTTCCAGCACCTGTGCCCACGAGCAGCGTCGTTCCACCGATGATCGTTCCAGACGAAAAGCTGCGGATACCGGCTTGGTTGCCCAGGTCAGCATCGCCTGCGGCATTGGTCCCGATGTAGTTGCCCTGGATGATGTTGCCGGTTGAAGTGCTCCCATCGATGGAGATGCCTTGCATATTATTGCCGCTGATGATATTCCGGGACGCAGCGGTCGATCCGCCAATCGTGTTACCTGTCGCCCCGCTGGTGATGAGAACGCCATTGCCAGCATTGCCCCGATCCAGCATGCCAGTGACGTCCGTGCCGATATAGTTCCCCAGAACGACGTTGCCCGTGCTGCCGCCGTTAAAACCATTCAGTTCCACTCCGCGGTTATTGCCGGAAATAAGGTTGCGCGAGGCCGCCGTAGTGCCGCCGATCGTGTTGTTGTCCGAGCCAGCATAGACGAGAATGCCCGCGCGGTTGCCCAGTGAGGCCGTGCCGGCAGCGTTCGTACCGATATAATTGCCCTCGATCACGTTGCCGTCGCCCGTACGCAGGATGATTCCATCCCGTGCGAACTGGTTGATCACGAGACCTCTCACCGTGCTGCCGCCAGCGGTAATGTCCAGTCCGTGGGAGTCAAGGATGCCTGCACCACTGATCTCAATGATCGGCGTACCGACAAAGTCCGGTTCGCTCCAGCCGTCGATCACCACCGGATCGCTAATCGTCGGAAGCGTGGCGGCTGGCTGGATTGTGTACGGCCCGGCACCGGGGATATCGAACGCGATATTGTCGAGACCCGCGTGTGCGTTCGCATCCGTGATTGCCTGGCGCAGTGAACCAGTGCCGGTATCGGCCACTGTGGTGACGGTGTACGTCGTGCTGAGCGCGGTGAGTACGACGTCATTGCCATCACCAGCCGCATAATTAATTCTGAAGGTTGTCCCGGAAACTACAAAAGTTGAACCGTCTGCCAGTCCCGTGAAGGATCCACTGACAGAATCCGAATCGTTATTGTTGATAATCGTAAACGTGTTGCCGTACTGAGGAATGAAACCATTATAAAGTGCAACGTTCAGAGTCCCGGCCAGCGTCACCGTACCCGTGACATACACCTGATCGTGGTTGGTGATGTTGTTGCCCGGCGTCGTTCCACCAAGCTCGGCCTCAAACGAAGGCAATCCGCCCGTAAACGATAGACTGTTCGTGTACATAAGGCCGGGACTATTACCAGGCTTCAGGCTGCCGCCGACCGTGACAGGTCCTCCAAGTGTTCCGCCTCCGCCAAGAACAGCACCGCTGCTCACGATGATCGGACCAGAGAACGCAATTCCTCCGTTGACAATCAACGTGCCTGCACTGACCGTTGTGGGCCCCGTATATGTCGATTCCGAGGTTCCACTTAATATCAGCTTGCCGCTGCCGCCTTTAATCAGTCCACCGGAGCCACTAATGATTCCGCCATAGGACGTACTTGGCGTGCCGCTCACCGTCAGAGTTCCACTGCCCAGCGAAATATTTCCTCCGCTGCTACCACCTCCGGAAAGCGACACAATCGTGTTATTGAAGTTATTGAGGTCCAGAATCGCACTGGCGGAATTGGCCAGCGTGACCGGAGAACCGGACGGAATGCCGTTTGAGCCTCCCAGACGCAGAGTACCGCTGTTGACAGTGGTTCCTCCGGTCCAGGTGTTGGCTCCATTGAAAATAACAGTGCCACCCCAGAGCGTGAATTGACCGGTACCACTGACGGTACTGCTGAAGTCAACGCCCTGCGTCAGCGTGTTGCTTTTTGAGACCTCCAAAGTGCTGTTATTAACAATCGCGCTGCTG
>JANPHT010000736.1:0-1666 GCA_031424595.1 Planctomycetota bacterium | reverse complement strand
CTGGATGCCGTGAATCACTCCGCGCGAGCCTCCAACTTTCCCGAAACGTCCAGTCAGAACGTTCGCCGATGAACGCTCGCCTGGATCATCCGACCTCCGGACCCTACACTCCGCCAGTGTGTCGGTGTCTGTTCCGTCTCGGAGGTTTTCACATGCGGTTACTTGTCGTGCTTTTGGTTTTTGCCTGTGCGATCCGTGTTGAGCCGCTTGAAGGTTCAACCCTGATTCACGCTGGACGCCTGATCGACGGACGCAGCGATGAAATGCAATCGGAAGTGACGCTAGTGATCGACGATGGAAGAATTACAAACGTCGTGTCCGGCTACGTCAAACCATCAGATGGCGACAAGCTGATTGACCTCAGTAAACAGACAGTTTTACCGGGTCTGATGGACATGCATACGCATCTCATGGGGCAGCATTCGAAGGATTCTTACACTGAAAAATTCTTCATGGAAGAATCCGACTACGCACTGCGGTCCACAATGTTTGCCCGAGCGACGCTGATGGCCGGTTTTACCACCGTTCGGGATCTGGGCGATAACGGCATCAATTCGGTGTCACTGAGAAAGGCGATCAACGAAGGCTGGATCATCGGACCTCGAATCTACACGGCGGGAAAATCAATAGCGACGACTGGCGGACACGCCGATCCTACGAATGGTCTGAAGGGTGATTATCGACGCGATGCCGGACCTGTCGAAGGTGTGATCAACGGAGCCGATGATGCTCGAAAGGCGGTGCGTCAGCGATACAAAGACGGTGCTGATCTGATCAAGTTGACCGCAACAGGTGGCGTACTGAGTCTTGCCGCAAGCGGTCAGAATCCACAGTTTACCGATGAAGAACTCAGGGCTATCGTTGAAACTGCAAAAGACTACAACATGGTTGTGACCGTTCATGCGCACGGTGCAGAAGGCATGAAGCGAGCTGTTCTGGCGGGTGTCAATTCAGTAGAGCACGGCACCTATATGACCGACGAAATCATGGAACTGATGAAGGAACGCGGCACGTATTGGGTTCCCACGAATATGGCCGGTGAGTGGGTTGCAAAGAAGGCCGAGGAGCCTGGTTACTTTCCAGAGATTGTTCGTCCCAAGGCAGCGGCTATCGGTCCGGCCATTCGTCAGACATTTTCCGCGGCTTACAAGGCGGGAGTTAAAATTGCGTTCGGCACCGACAGTGGTGTGTCGCCACACGGAGAGAATGCTCACGAATTCGAGTTGATGGTCGAAGGGGGAATGCCTGCGATGAAGGCGATTCAATCGGCAACACTGGAAGGGTCTCGCCTGCTGCGTGTCGAAGATCGCCTTGGAACTCTCGAGGTCGGTAAGCTGGCTGATGTCATTGCGGTGGAAGGTGATCCCCTGCATGACATCAGTGCCATGCGCAGTGTGGTCTTCGTGATGAAGGAAGGCCAGATTTATAAGCAGCCGTAAAAAATGGCCACCCTGAGGCGACACCAATTTCTGAACAGATTTTGAGGAGTGGAGTGGCGGAAGTGATTAGTGGCGAAAGTGTCGCATTCCGGTAAAGATCATCGCGATTCCATGTTCATTGCAGGCAGCGATGACTTCGTCGTCGTTCTTTGATCCTCCCGGTTGGATCGCCGCCTTGATTCCCGCTTTGGCGGCTGCATCGATTCCGTCTCGGAAAGGGAAGAAGG
>JANPHT010000735.1:0-1545 GCA_031424595.1 Planctomycetota bacterium | reverse complement strand
AACGCGATTCCAACCGTGTGATGCGATTCCAACCGGGTGAAAACGCGATGAGGCTTTTTGTCAACTCTACCCCATAAACAGCACCAGGCGCAAATTCGGCCTGGAACGACGGGGAATCAGCACCCTGTGTTTCCGCCGATGCCGAATGTGCGGCCTGTGCGGGGAATCCAGACGAAACCCGCTTCGGCCTGCACTGCACGACGGGACCAGACACTACGCCAAATCGCGTCGAGGTTGTTACACTCTCGCGATTGGGTATGCCCAACCTCCTGATGCATTATGTGAGGTGCAATGGGTCAGTTGACTTTGCTGACAAGCAATTCCCAGTGCTCATCCTTGAGTCTGCCTGCTGATGGACTTCTCTGTGAACGTTGTGATGCCTTCGGAATTCAACCCTGCGGAGGCTCCGCTGAAGAAAGGAGCCATCATTCTCTGCGGTGGAAGATCCAGTCGCATGGGGCATGACAAAGCCACGTTGCCTTTTGGACCAGAATTGATGCTGCAGAGAGTGATTCGACTTGTAAGCCAGGTCGTTGATTCTGCCGCCATCGTTGTCGTTGCCGCGACCAAACAAACACTTCCTCCTATTCCGGGCAACATTCAGGTGACTCGCGACGGACGTCCTGACCGAGGACCGCTGGAAGGACTTGCTGCCGGCCTTCGAGCCATGCCTCACGGTGTGGAAGCCGTTTATGCGACAAGCTGCGACGTCCCGCTGATTGTTCCTGAATTCATCACTGCGATGTTCAGCTATCTTGACCGTTATGACATTTCAGTCCCTGTTGATGGGAAGTTTCAGCATCCCCTCGCGGCCGTTTATCGGACCAGCGTACTTTCTTTCGTGAACTCACTGCTGGACGCTGATCGCCTGCGTCCACGATTTCTCTTTGATCTCGTCAGAACGGCTGAGATCCCTGTTGATAGCCTTCGCGTTTTTGATCCTGATCTCGACACGCTGATGAATCTCAACAACCCGAGCGACTATGTTTCCGCGATGCATAAAGCCGGATTCTCGGGCTGAAAAAACCTTCGACTGTTTGATGCCGGGACCTGGTGTTGCCGAAACACATCACGTGTGGCGTTCTGGCATCGCTGTTTCACGCTGTTGACAAACAAATCGCTGTAAAATGCGGCGGTTTACATTCCGGACATGGACTGGCACTGGATTTGATCTGTTGCAGTGACACGCCATTCAGCATTTTGCTGTGATGTCGGTTTGCTACAGACGGAAGTCGATGAGGTACCACCATGAAGGCTTTGGAAGTTGTGTTGATCTGCAGCGCGTCGCCCGGTTTCCTTCGAAGCGTGGGAAGTCAGATGGCGGCACACTGCCGCCTGATGGAAAGCTATTCGCTGCCCGAAGCTTCAGCCACAACGGGAATTGGCCAGTACGAATTGCTCACCCTGCTGGGCCGCCGTTTTGCGCGCTGATGGCTGTCATTTCGCTGCGCAGCATAAGCTATGTTGCACTGCACTAGGTGCAAGTGCTAAGACGCAGACAACATCAGGGTTTGCAAGGATAGAGCGCCATGGCGAAGGCAAAGG
>JANPHT010000734.1:0-5477 GCA_031424595.1 Planctomycetota bacterium | reverse complement strand
ATCCATCGAGACACTGCATCGATCCGGTCACTCGAACCGGGAAATCGCTCGAATACTGGGCATTGATCGAGGTGCGGTCAATAATCACGTGAAGCGACTGCAGGCCGTCGAGGCTGTTCCTGTGGTCGCTGACAAGGGCCTGGATCAGGTTCAAAACCGGCCAAACCTGCGCACCGGGTCTGTGGGTGAGGAAGCGGGCGAAGAGGCTCAAAACCGGCCAAACCCGCTCATGGGTCAAGTTGACCTCGCCGCACCTGTTGTCGTCCCGAGTCTCCCGGGGCGGAGCGGACCGAAGAGTCAGTGCGAACCATTCCGGGATCTGATTGAGTCGAAGCTGGAACAGGGGCTGTCGTGCATGTACGGCGACCTGTTCCCACTTGTCGTTGGTCACAAAGGGTGTCAGGAACCGAATACGCTAAAGTGCTGGAATCGGTGCCTGACACCGTTAGTCTCCCGATGGGGCATACAATTTGTTTCGATGTGAATTAAAGCTTGGAGGCAGCACACATGGCAGAAGAACTGTTCGACGTTGTTGACGACCAGGATCGAGTCATTCAATCGCTGCCGCGGTCTGAAGTGCATCGACGAAAACTACGGCATCGAGCGGTCCATGTGCTCGTTTTTCGCACCGATGGTTCAATGCTGATTCACAAGCGTTCCGCGTCCAAGGAAGAATTTCCCTCTGTCTGGACGTCGTCCTGTTCGGGCCATGTGAGTGCGGGTGAGTCGTATGATGAAACAGCACCTCGCGAACTCTTTGAGGAGCTGGGTATTACAGCGACTATCGTGCGGAGAAGGAAGTTTTGTGCGTGTGCGGATACTTCGTTCGAATTCACAATGCTGTATACCGCAGTCTGCGACGATGAAATTAACCCCGATTTCGGTGAAATGACCGAGGTTCGTTGGATGAATACGGCCGACATCCTCAACTGGGTCACGACGTCACCTGATGACTTCTCTCCCGCGTTTCGACTCTTGTTCATGTCCACTCAGGATGATGGCATCGCGGCGACGATCGACGGAAGTTGACTTTGTGACCGGATCGTATGAAACAGTGAGAACCCGTTTAAGTTTTGATCCCGTAGTCGGCCAGACCGATCGTGTTCGTCTCGACAACCGAATGACTGTTGGCATAAAAAAAAATCCCGGAAGCAACGAATCCAAGGGGGGCGGAGGACTCTAGCTGCTTCCGGGGGCGATTGGTTTGCTTGCGTTGAATCCGATATATCCACTCGGCCGCAACGAGGCGAACAATATGGTGATTGCCAAAACGGGTCAATATGCGTTCAT
The DNA here is from genome assembly GCA_031424595.1 of Planctomycetota bacterium. Lineage (GTDB taxonomy): Bacteria > Planctomycetota > Planctomycetia > Planctomycetales > Planctomycetaceae > SXXK01. The sequence continues at coordinate 4,187 of JANPHT010000734.1, read as the reverse complement.
CAGCACATTGGTTGAAACTTAAAGTGAAAAGTCATGAGCAATCTGAATATCGAGCGACTTCGGCGAAAACTGCCGGAAGTGACAGGTTGAACCACCGTCCTGTTCCGCTACGGGTAATTTCTTATCTGCCAATCGCCTTAGCAGCAGCCTTCGTGCGTCAAATGCCGGATGAGAGCTTGCAGTTTTAATGTTCGGATGAAAACGAGTCTGTTACTCGGATTTCTTGCCATCTTGTTTTCCGTCGCTCTCACCCTCAACTGGAGGACGTTGAGCGCGACCTGGTCCCTGGCCGCGTCCGTCGCCTCGCCCTTCACGCATCTTTGCCGCACCGGCTTCCAACTCCGCCTTGTCCAAAGCACCGTCTTTGTTCGTATCGATTTGTTGCAGGCGTTCTTTCATGAACGGAGGAATCTCATCACCGCTGAGCTTTCCGTCTTTGTCAGAGTCCGCACGTTCCATCATCTGGCCGACGAAGTCCCCACCACCGAATCCTGGACCGCCTGGCCCACCTTGGCCACTCTGGCCGCCAGATCGTTCTCGGGCAAAAGCCATGACTTCTTCTTTGTCCATTGAGCCGTCTTCATTCTTGTCACCACGAGCGAACATCGACTGCAAGCGTTCCGGAAGCTCGTCCTTTGCCAGCTTGCCGTCTTTGTTGGCATCCATCGCCATTAAACGTGTGAGCATTTCTTCAGAACCGCTGCCCTGGCCACCTTCACCGCCGGGACCCTGCCCAAAACCACCGCGACCCATGCCTTCGAAGTTGGGACGCATTTCGGCAACATCCAGTTTGCCGTCACTGTTCTTGTCGAGCGACTTCAATGCCGCAGTGGCGTTGGCAATTTCTTCTGTGGAAAGTTCGCCATTTTTGTCAGCATCAAGGGCATCCAGCAAGGGGTTCGGCATGCGTCTCCCACCCTCACGGCCAGCTCCGCCCCCGAAAAATCCGCCTTCCGGCGGCCGACCTTCGGGGCGGCGTCCCTCAGGCGGCTGTGCCATGGAAATGACTGGTACAGCAAGGGTCAGCACGAACGCAACAAACTTGACAGGCTTCATCGAATCTCTCCGGAATGGATTCTCAACAGGGTCTGACAACCGATGGACGTTCACCGAACGTGCTCAAATGGCATTGAATCGTAGTCGTCGGAAGATTGAACCCTGATCTTCCTGGCGCAGACCGCGTGAATTTGCAATTTTGCCGAAAAGCCCGCCTGTCGAAACCTGGCAACGGCCTGCTATCCTACGCGGGTTGGGCGGGAAAGTTGAGTGTTCGGCGGCAAGGGGAAGAGATGCGAATGATTCCATCAAGTCCCCCTGCGGCACCGTCCGGCACTGGCCGTTTTTGATTGCTTCCCATGAAGTGATCTTCATCCATTCGCAGGGATTCAGCGATGCCCCTTTTTGAAATCGAAACTGAAAGCCACATCATGATCGGCTGGGCGTCCAGCCTGGAGCAAGCGGAGCACATGGCGCAGAAATACTACCCGGAAGAAAAGGTTCTGAGAATCACCAAGCGTCCTCGTGATATGTGGGTCATTTCCAAACGCCTTCTGGGGCTTGAAGGAAAAATGCGGCCTTGTGATGTGGCTCGCGATTGCCTGGCTCGGGCCTCAGGCGACAAGCTTCACGCAATCCGCCTTTATATGCTCGACACTGGCACCGATCTGACAGACGCACAAAAAGTGATTGAAGCGAACATGTCGATCGGCTGGTGAGTCTGCAGTTCACATGCTTTTGCTTTTGTCGCAATCCTGTAGTTTCTGAAAAGCCATACGAAATCTTTCATTCATGAACCTGTTGAATCTAGTGCGAGAGCGATTTATTGGTCCTTTGTCTGACCTGGTAGCGGACGTCGAGCCTTTGCTGGACATGATCCGACAGGCCCAGGATCCGAAATTTGGAGATTTTCAGGCGAACTTTGCGATGCCGCTTTCAAAGCAGCTCGGCAAGCCGCCACGTGAGATTGCGCAGATTGTTATCGCGAGCCTGCAAATCGACGACATCTGCGAAGTTCCCGAAATTGCAGGTCCGGGTTTTATCAACCTGAAGCTGAAGGACTCGTTCGTCTCATCGCAGATCGCAAAGATCGCTGGTGATGATCGCCTTGGAGTGGCTCCCACCGAGAATCCTCGGCACGTTGTCGTAGATTTTTCATCGCCGAACGTGGCGAAGCCAATGCACGTGGGGCACCTTCGAAGCACGGTCATTGGTGACGCCATCTGTCGCACTGTAAGATTTGCCGGCCACAAGGTTACCAGCGACAATCACATCGGCGACTGGGGTACGCAGTTCGGCATGATTATTTACGGCTACCGCCATTTTCGAGACGAAGCCGCGTTTCATGTGGGATCGGTTTCCGAGCTGGCTCGGTTGTACAAGCTTGTCAATCAGTTGTCAGATTATCAGGCGACGGTCGCCAAACTGCCCGCGACTGAGCAGGCCGTTGAGACCGCCAAAGCCACGCTGATTCAGCAGGAACAGCTCGCTTTCTCCGACGAGAAGGCGAAGAAACCCATCAATTCGTTGAAAAAGCAGGTCAGTTCTGCGGAGGAGGCTCTGAAAGAGGCTCGCAGGACCATCGCGACGGTAGAGCAGAATCCAAGCTTGCAGGCCGCAGCCCATGCTCACCCGGATATTGCTCGAAAGGCTCGTGAGGAGACCGCAAAACTGCATGCCGGTGATGCCGAAAACAATCAGTTGTGGAGCCAGTTCCTGCCTGCCTGTCTGGAGGCTCTGAATCGAATCTACGTTCGACTGGGAATTGGGTTTGATCTGACGCTTGGCGAAAGTTACTACAATCCGATGCTGGCTGGTGTTGTCTCCAGCCTGAAACAAAAGAATCTCGCTCGCGTCAGTGAAGGGGCGACCTGCGTCTTCATTGATGGCAATGCGGCACCGTTTATTGTGCAGAAAACTGACGGGGCGTTTACCTACGCCACAACCGATCTGGCAACTATTCAGTATCGACTGGAAGCATTGAAAGCCGACGAAGTGCTTTATGTTGTCGATAAACGACAGTCCGAGCATTTTCAGCAGCTCTTCGCCACAACAGATCTATGGAATATTGGTCAGCTGATTCTGCGGCACGTGTCATTTGGAACCGTGATGGGCAACGACGGAAAGCCTTACAAGACTCGGTCTGGTGACACCGTGGGGTTGGAAAGTCTTCTGGACGAAGCCATTACTCGCGCGCGGAAGATCGTTGACGAAAATGACGACAAACGCCGCGAGGGTGCGATGCTGTCCGGTGACGAGCGTGCGAACGTCGCTGAGATCGTGGGGCTGGGTGGAATCAAATACGCTGACCTGCACCATAATCGTGAAAGCGACTATGTATTCGACTGGGATAAGATGCTCGCCACAACCGGCGACACAGCGACCTACATGCAGTATGCGTACGCCAGAATTTGCGGGATTTTTCGAAAGCTGAACATGGAACGCAACACCGTTTCCTCCAGTGGAACAGCAATTCTGTTGACCTGCGTTGAGGAACGGCGACTAGCCCTGCAACTGTTGATGTTCGGCAATGCAATTGACAGCGTTTTGTCAGAGTATCGGCCACACCTGCTGACGACGTGGCTTTACGAAACTGCCGATTCGTTCAGCAAGTTCTACGATCGCTGCTCCGTTCAGGATGCTGAGACTGCTGAATTGCAGGGGAGTCGCCTGATACTGTGTGATCTCATGGCCAGGGCCATCCGCACCGGGCTTTCCTTACTGGGGATTCAGGTTGCGGAAGTGATGTAGTTCGTCATGTTCCGGCAGCACCGTTCCTCTGACGCAGAATCAACTACCAATTGATTTGCTTCGGGAAGTATTCGGCAATCAATTCTTCATAGAATGGCCTTAACGCTGCGACGTCCATCCGCTCGTCGCGCTTTGTGTAGAGGTCATATTGGTTGAAGTCATCAACCCAGGCAAACATCGCGCGATCCTGCTCATTCATCAGTGCCTGATAGGCTTTTTCGCGGTGAATCGGGTAGCAGGAATGGTATCGGATCATGTAAAGCCCGGGCAGCGGCACATAGTCTTTCACGACATGATACAGGTACTCGTCATGTCCCCAGGACATCATGACATTGTTCAGACCGCAGTCGGATTCGTAGATTCCGAGCTCTGTCTGATACTGTTCATTCTGGAAATCCTCATTCGCCAAAAATGCATCGTGTATTACGACGCATTTTTGG
>JANPHT010000733.1:0-3847 GCA_031424595.1 Planctomycetota bacterium | reverse complement strand
TCGCACAACAACACTCGTGAACCGTCTGTTCCTCTGCCATCGCCCAATCTCCCTCCCTGGAGTGGCGGAGAGTCTACTGTCAAACGGCGATTTCACGAAATAGATCTTGGACGGGTACATAGTGGATCCTCGTTCCGAAGTTCCTTGACGGCTTCTGAGCTCACTCGCTTCTTAACTGACGTGTAACTTCTCCTTGTCATGAAGCTCTCAAGGAAATACGGTGTTCCTTGTGACAGGAACACCGTTTTTTTTGCTGTTTTCACGATGTCGTTGGTACGACTATTTGCGACGCATCAGCATCGCGACACCGAGACCAGCCAGAAGTCCGCTTCCGAATAGAATGGCGACGGCCGCTCCCGGATTCTCCTTCGCATATCTGGACGCCTGCTTGTATCCATCAGCCAGCCTGCGAGCCGCGATGTCGTAGCCTGCGTCGTAAGCTTCACCAGCCTGTGATGTCGCTGACGCGAAGTATTGACCGACCTGATTCTGAATTGACCGACCCTGAGCAATCATTTCTTCGAGCTGATTCTCGATCACGTTCCGTGCTTGACCGGTGCGACGTTGAATCATCTGAACCAGCTGATCAGCCGATCCCTTAAAGCCTCGCAGATCATGATCCGACAACTGTTGCCATTTCGACTTCAGAGTCGCCTTGATCTCGTTCCAGTTTTCTTGCAAAACCGTTTGATTGACCATGCTGATTCTCTCCTTTTTTAAACTCATTCGAAGAATTCGACCGTGATGCCCCGGACCGTGCCGGGTACTTTGAACCGCGAGTCACTAGTGCTCAGGGAATCATCAATGTCGTTTAGAAGTCACACCCTCTGACAAACAACAGAATAATGACGATTGGAATCGGAAGTCCGATCAACCATCCAAGAATTCCGTACTTAATCTTTCCACTGCGAGGCTGGTTGACTGGTGACATCGTTCGACTCCTGATTGGATGAAAACTGGAATGCGTTTTTGAATCCCGTCTCATCTGATTGCAGTTCTGGTGCCGTTGTCTCTCAAATTGTTGCCCGTCTCCGAATCCCTTGCAAACCCAGCATTTGTCGGGCAACTTCCTGACTCAAAGCAAAATCCAGCATGGCGCTGTGACGCTGAAGTTGGAAAGGAGTGGACGGTGGATGCTCAGCGATCTGACTGAACTCTGGAGTTCCATTTCGTGCGTCTGCCATTGTGCCAGCGGCACGCGTCTCATTTGGGTTTTGAAGGATACTGCACCCCGTACGACTGGCGATCATCGATTCGTCAGATGCGCTCCATGAAGACCAGGACAAGCAGGATCACAAGCAGGAGGCCAAGTCCGCCGGTCGGTCCATAACCCCAACTACGACTATGTGGCCACGCGGGTAATGCACCAAGGAGCATCAGGATCAGAATGACCAAAAGAACAGAACTCAACATTGATGTTCTCCTCGCATCTGGAACTCGAGCCGTGTAAGCACCCGATACACGACGAGAACATCTCGAAATGCCGGAACTCACTCCTGCAATGAAGGCAATTGCCATGCCACGCACATCTGTTTGATAGACGCCAACCAGAGCTGATCGGAGGCCGCTCATTGCCTAGCAGCCCACAGTACGTCTGTTTTGGAGCAGCCGGAGAGGCGATTATCCTTCCACCTCTCTGCGAGTTGTGTTGGTATTTTTCCGTGGCCGACACGCCATTCCGTTTCATGACAGAAAGGCCGTATTTGATCGCCCGTCGCTCAGCATGGCGTCCATTCGATCGCCTCTGATGACTATCGATCTGCTGAGCCACTGGTGCTTTCCGATGGATTTCTTTCATTCACCAGCCGCCAGCATCTTGTGGCTCTGTTTTACAACCAAATCAACAGACCGTTGGCATGGCATTCGCAATTGGTCAGGACACGAGGCCTGTGATGAGCCTGGTAATGTCACGGAGGAAATCTTCCTGGCATGTCCTGAAATGGATGCGATGAGCGGGTCGTTCATCGTGGTTCACCATCAATTATCAAACTTTGAAGATTTAAGGAGAGCGTCATGCCAACGACAGCAGAGATCAAGGGAAAGTGGGATCAGTTGAAGGGACAGGTTCGCGAGCGTTGGGGTGAGATCACCGACAACGATCTCACACGAATTCAGGGCAACACAGACCAGCTGATTGGTTTGATTGAACAAAAGACTGGTACCGCTCGTCGCGAAGTTGAGCAATTCCTCGACAACGCGATGAAGCAGGGCGAATCGATGGTTAACAACGCTGCGGAAACCGTTCGCGATTACGCCAACCGTGCCACCGAAGTTGTCAAGGATCAATATGGCCGCATCAATAAGCAGGTCGAATCTGGTCTTGAAGAAGCTCAGGAAGTGATTCGAACTCGACCCGGTATGTCCGTTGGCGTGGCATTCGGAACGGGAATGGTCGCAGGAGCTATGCTCTGTCTGCTGCTTCAGTCCGACCGAAGATAACTGGCGTTCGTTGCAAGGCGAACTCGCCTGATCGTGGCAATGGAATACTCGAAGTGTGAAGACCACGAACAGTTCAACGCATCCATCCCTGGATTTGCAAGGTGTTTTAGAATGTCAATGGCCCTTGATGAAAAGTCGGTGCAGATCAGGTCGAAAATGGCTTCGCTGCGCCTTCATATGCACAAAGACGCCAGGCGAATCGCCGCCAACACGACTCAATTGCTGGACTGGAAGGACTATGTCAAGCAGTTCCCAAAAGCACTGGTTGCAGTGGGACTGCTGACAGGCTTCGTGCTTGGACCAGGTCGAAAAGTGGTGCCGTCAGTGAAGCTAAGTCAGGAATCGATCGACGAATTACTGGCTCAGCGTCAGCAGCAACTGGCTGCCGACGATCCGAAACGTTCCGAGATCACTTCTGGTGCAGTCCGCATGTTGACCGGGCTCGCATTGAATGGAGTTTCGGTGATGCTTCGGAAGGGTGTTGCAAACTATTTCGGCAACCTGACGAAGTCGAAAGTTGCGAGCACTGACAGACCCTTTGGGAGTAACTGAGGTGATTCAGGAACGCACTCAACCACGATTCACGTTTCCAACGACAAGTTCAGGCTCGCAGAGCAATCCATCGGCGGGAAGGGCTTCAAACGCAGGACTGGACCTATGGATTCGACAACATCCTCAACTAGCGTTCTTTGGAGCCGTCTGTTTGGGAGCCACCCTGGGATGGCTACTGAAGACACGAAGGTAGTCGCTCCCGAGCAACGACCGCTAGGGACGAACATTGCTTCGCTCGTTGGTGACCTTGCCAAAATGATGGACTTGCAGTTGCAACTCCTCTCACTGGATTTGAAGCAATTCTGGTCCAATGCAAGAGTGGGGCTGACGGTCTCATTACTCGCGGGCTTTGCGGTATTAGGATCATTTCCGATCTTGCTCTTTGGCTTCGCCGAAATACTGCAGCGAGTCACGGGATGGACGCACGGGATTTGTTTGCTCACACTTGGAGCTTCGTTCACGATCGGCGGTGCCTGTGTTTTTTGGATCGCTGTTATTCGCGTCGGTCGTGCTGCGGCGAGCTTCAAACGTTCGCAGGAAGAATTGCTTCAGAATCTTAAATGGGTGCGGGAAGTTCTGCACCCGGATGAATAATCACCGATAAATCGCTCCCCGCGATTTCCAACACACTCTTAACGACGGAGAATTACAATGGCAGCAACAACCGCTCAGAATCGTGTCGAGCGAAATCCTGAAAATCAGACCGGCAACCGCGCCTCTCAAACGGCGTGCGATACCCAATCCAGCATCCTGTGCGATCTTCAGTGCTATACGCGAGACTACGTCCAGCATCAGCCGGAAAAGGCTGCGCTCATTTGCCTTGGTCTCGGATTCGTCCTTGGATGGAAACTCAAAC
>JANPHT010000732.1:0-8536 GCA_031424595.1 Planctomycetota bacterium | reverse complement strand
GCCGCCCGCGATATTTTCCCCCGCCAAGTGGACGACTGCGTTCACGGACTCCAGTTGCCTGGGATCAACAACTCCTTTCGCAGGATCCCACAAAATGTCATCCGATTTCCCGGCCTTTCGGCTTAACGCTCGAACAGACTGTCCAGAGGCTTGCAATGTGGCCGAAAGAGCGGTTCCGACAAGCCCTGTGGCACCGGAAATTGCGACAGTATGAACCCCAGCAGATGACATTTTTCGCTCTCCCATTGTGTTGTCGTGGGTCGCAAGGAACCACACGGAGTCCTGTACGGAAAGCGTACGGCAACTCTTTTGAGATGACCTGCATCAGACGCGGACTTTAACTGCCGATTCAGCTGAAATCTGTCATTCGGACGAAGTTGATGCCTGACAAAATCGCCAACTTCAGCACATCGAAGGCGAAATCAGCCCGCTTCTAAATAGCTTCGGGGCGCTTTAAATCAGAATCATCGACGCGAGCGACAACCAATGAAACGTTGTGGCCACCGAAGCCAAAGCTGTTATTAATACAGTACTTTACCTGCTTCCTGAGAGCTTTGTTTGGAATGTAGTTCAAGTCGCAAGCCGGATCCGGAGTTGTGTAGTTAATCGTTGGGGGCAGAATGCCGGTGTTCATGGCAAGAACGCAGGCGGACATCTCAATTGCACATGCAGCCCCGATCATGTGACCGAGCATGCCCTTGGTGGAACTGATATGCAGCTTCTTTGCGTCCTCTCCAAAAACGGACTTCAAAGCAACTGTCTCCATAGCGTCGTTGTAGGCAGTACTGGTGCCATGAGCATTCACATAAGTCTGATCGGCAATATCGGCAGCCTTCAGCCCGGCCTTCTGTAATGCAGAATTGATTGCCTTGACTGCCTGCCGACCTTCGGGATCCGGCTGAACCAGATGATAGGAATCGCTTGTTGATCGACCGGACAGTACTTCAGCCCAGGCCTTTCCGCAGCGACGTCGAAGATGTTCTTCGGTTTCGAAGATCAGAACCGAAGCACCCTCTGACATGATGAAGCCTCCACGGTCGGCATCAAAGGGTCGCATTGATTCTTTGGGACGGCCATTCATCGACTTATTCATCGCTTTCATGTTAACGAACGATGAGATTCCCAGTCGAGTCAAAGAGGCTTCGGTACCACCCGTGATTACCAAGTCCGCGTCACCTCGACGAAGATACTCCATGGCATCGATCATCGAATGACCGGATGACGAGCACGCGCTGCTGGTTGTGTAGCACGTACCGCGTGTGCCGAATGCCAGACTGATGTTTCCAGGAGGCGCGTTGGGCATCAACATCGGAATTGTGAATGGGCTGACGCGGGAAGGTCCCTTTGACAGCAGTCGCTCCATCTGAAACTCATACGTTTCCAGTCCTGCAAGCCCGGCACCCATGATCACTGCGGCGTTTTCGCCGAGATCGCTCGTCGGCAACCCGGCATCTTCCAACGCCTCATGCGCTGCATGGACAGCGAATTGACTGGCGCGATCCATTTTGCGAGTCGAAACAAGATCGTTGACGTTGATGCGGTCCTCATTCAGATCACGAACCTCCCCTCCAATGTTCACTTCCAGATCTTTGGTGTCATGCAGCATCAGCCGATCGATACCACACTGCCCGGTGATGAGATTGTTCCAGAACGTCTGCCGGTTGCTGCCGAGACAACTGACAACGCCGATACCAGAAATGAAGATTCGCTGCATGCCTATGATCCGAAATCCTGTTTTTCCATAACGACAGTTCCATTCCCGGCTGGTTGCCGCATTGGCGATCCAAATGTTCAGTCGGGCTGTCTGCGCGCATCCCGCGCGTGTGCGCGTACTACAGCAAACGCTCGCCGGACTTCAACCCCACGGAATCACTCCGCACTGGAATCCGAGGGAATTACCGCACTTTCGGAAAAATTGGAGTTTTCGGTGGTAGTTTTTGCAGGGGATTTTACGTCCGAGGCCCCAAACGCCGGTAGTAATGGCATGATCACCAGGGAAAACAACGGAAACAAAATCAGTCCATTTGCTGGTCCAACAGCAATCGACAGCAGATGGTGCAATGGAATCAGGAGTATTGAAGATAGGCAGCCCACCACCAACGTTCGGAGCAGCACGTTGCTGATCAGTAATGTGCTTACCAACGCCAGCGCAGCGGGAATGGACAAGAGGTGACTGAACTCAGGGATGAAAATGGACACGACCATACACGTCGCTGCATGTGCCAACCAAAACGCATCCCAGACTCGCCGCTGATGAATTCGTCGCAACAAGCAGTGGGCCAGCAGAGAATAAAAGCCCAGACACAGAAACCACATCGCAAGCGACAACCAGTGACCGTGAGCCACGAAGGGCCTGGGAAGCAAGATTGTTCCTCTGATCGAACGACTTATGAGCCAACCCAGCCCGCTGGCGAGCGGCACGATTAAAGCCATCGTCAACCAGACACGCAGCACGGCTCGAAACTGCCGTTCCTTTATGAGACGACGTCCATAGACCTGAACGGCTGCAAACAGAAGCAAGAAGCGAACGGGAAAACCCGATGATACGGGAATGTGCATCACAATCAGGCCCAGCACATCGAAGAAAATAGCGTCCTCGGATGGATTTTCCAGTGCGTCATCTGAGCGGGCCATTGCACCTCCGACGCTGAGTGCGGTGTCCCCCAGATGCTGAACGCTTCTGTGGTCAAGATTTTCAAGAGTATCGTCTGGCCGATGATAATACTGAGCTCCATCAATCAGTGCGAAGTTAAATCCTTGCCAGCCGGCATCGCGAAAGACAGTAAAGTCCGTTCCGTTGGGAAGCGACTTGTAGATCGCAGTGAATAGTGATCCTGTCAGCTTTGGTCGAACCAATTGATTGATGAACTGTTGAATCGCCTGATGATTGCCCGCGTGAGTTTCAAACATCACCACCGGCCCCGAGTTTCCTCTGGCATCAAAATTGAGGACAAAAGGCTGCTGCCGAGATAATGGATGCGACTTTACGAAGTTCCTTGCCCCCTGCAGTCCGGACTCCTCCGCATCGGTGAGCAACAGCCACACTGGATGTTTAAGGTCACTGGTCTCCAATGTGAGCAATCGACCAGCTTCGATCACGGCAGCGACGCAGACTCCCGCGTCACCGGCTCCTGGTCCCATCGGACACGAATCAAAATGCGATGCAAGCACAATCGGCTTCGTTGTCATCGTGGCCTGTTCGGGCCGTCTTGCAATAATGTTGCCGTGGCTTGCAGGAGTAGCGGGGGCCCCGTTTTCTGATTTTGGGGACTTCTCGGCCGGGTCAACAAGCCATCCGTGCTCTTCGAGCAACTGCACGATTTGGGCTCGTACGAGAGCATTTTCTACCGAGCCTGCCGGATGTGGCGAGTCGGGAAAAACTCGGCGATGGATTTCAAGTGCTCGTTCTGCAGAGAATCGGCTATTACTTGTATTTTGAACGCCAGCAGACTTGTCGAAAAACTCTACCGGTGCGGGCCCCTGAAACTGGATACAGACATAAACTTCCAGTGCCGCGCAGAACAGGAATACGATAGAAATGGCTCGAAATTTGGTGAGGCGCATTGGCGAACAATACTGCGCAACGCTGCTTCTTACCATAGTTGACAGCTCACCGTACTGGCGTGATTTCGATTTGGAGCAATGTTAGCGATGGAAGACGGTCTTGGCAGAATACGCAGAAGGCTTTACGAGAAATGGCTGATTCACGGCGAAGATTGGTAACCCCGGACGACGTAGTTTGTCCTGGAATTGAAATCTCCTGCCCGAGGGAAGTGACAATGACGTAATCTGTGGAAACAATCCTCACCATGAACGCATCATGGACGCCAGATTCCTGGAAAAAACGACAGGCTCAGCAGCAGCCGAACTACGACAGTTCTCAGGAACTCGCTGAAGCCCTGAAAACGCTGGCACAATTGCCGCCGCTGGTAACGGCCTGGGAGGTCGATCGTCTGCGCGCTCAGTTTGCAGCCGCCTCCGAAGGCAACGCGTTTGTCCTGCAGGGCGGCGATTGCTCCGAGAGTTTTGACGACTGCAATTCGGGGACGATTCTTCGCAAGCTGAAGGTCTTGATTCAGATGAGCCTTGTGCTGATCTGTGGATCAAAAAAACGCATTGTTCGGGTTGGTCGAATTGCGGGACAGTATGCGAAGCCACGTTCGACCGACCTGGAAAAGCGGGGTGATGTGGAACTACCCAGTTATCGAGGTGACATCGTCAATCGCTCGGGCTTCACAGCTGCCGAACGCAGGCCTGACCCTCAATTGATGCTGCGAGCGTATGAGCGATCTTCTCTGACCATTAATTACATTCGTGCTTTAAGCGAGGGAGGATTTGCCGATCTTCATCACCCCGAAAACTGGGATCTGGAGTTTGTGCGCAATACTCCCGGATCACGAAGGTATCAGCAGTTGCTGGAATCGTTGAGTGATTCAATCCGCTTCATGGAAGCTGTTTCAGCAGGCGAACTCACTCAGCTGACTCGAGTCGATTTTTTCACATCTCATGAAGGTTTGCTGCTTTTGTTCGAGCAGGCTTTGACACGTATGGAACGTCAGCGTGGCTGGTATAACCTGGGCACTCATATGGCCTGGATTGGTGATCGCACACGGGCCATCGACGGCGCGCACCTGGAGTACTTTCGAGGCATCCGAAATCCGATTGGGCTGAAGGTTGGCAATTCCATGGCTCCGGATGAACTTGTTGACGTAATCAGGATTCTGAACCCTGACAATGAGCCCGGCCGATTGACTCTCATTCATCGATTCGGGGCGGAAAAGATCCGAGAAAAATTGCCCGTGTTGGTTGAAGCAGTGCTCCGGTCAGGATGTAAAGTTCTCTGGAGCTGTGACCCGATGCATGGCAATGGTCAAACGGCGAGGAATGGAATCAAGACACGATCCTTCGACGATATTATGTCAGAGATTGTCAATGCCTTTCGGATCCATAAGGAAGTGGGCAGCCGGCTGTCAGGGATCCATCTGGAACTGACTGGAGAAGATGTCACTGAGTGTATTGGAGGGCCTGGCAACCTGTCTGAATCCGATCTGACTCGCGATTATCGCAGTCAGGTTGATCCGCGTTTGAATTACGAACAAGCCATGGAAATCGCCTTTTTGATTGCCGAACAGATGAAATAGAGCATCGCCTGTTGCGAGAACCACATTTTTCCAGACTTGGTTTTTTACCGTCCGGGTGTCTGTTTATGCTCGTTGAAGGGTTTTCGGGGCAGAGGTGAGTCGCTGAATGAAACGACCGGGAATTGATTCGCCGGGACACAGCGTTAGAATTGCCTGTGTTGTTCCTCACCTGCTCAACCCTTGCCGATATTTCCTGCCGCGATGGGATGTTTCTCATGGAATCCCGTTTCCTGCCCATGATTTTCAGTCACAGCCTTGCGACTTCGCGCGTTTAGACTGGTAAGATGGTTGATCGATGGGTTCCTGATTCTCAAATTTTCGGAAGACTTCCGATGAATAATCTGCTGTTCAAGATTGCTTCACAACCTCTGTTCGCCTGGGTTCCAGGGTGGATGGAGATGGCCATTGTACTTGTGATTGTCATGCTGCTATTTGGAAATCGGCTTCCCGGAACCATGCGGTCATTGGGGCAAAGCCTCGTCCAGTTCAAAAAGGGTATGAAGGAAGGCGACGACGAAGGTTCCGATAAGCTGCAATGAGTCAGATTGGGGCGATACTATTTGGCAAGGACTTTGCAAAAACAGTGCGGGATCTGAAAAACCGGGTCCGGGGTTTCTGAAGTCACGACGTTGTTCGGCAAGTATTGGAGTGGATGCAATGGGATTTCTTCCGGGTGTTGGTTCGTTTGAAATGCTGATTGTCGGCATCATTGCGTTGCTGCTCTTCGGAAAGAATCTTCCCACCGTGGCAAAGAATCTGGGGAAGAGCTTCAGCGAATTCAAAAAAGGTGTGTCTGGCTTTCAGGAGGAAATTCGAAGTGCCAGTCGCGAAGTGGAGAAGACGGTCAGCTACACACCGTCATCGACAAAGTCGACTTCCGTGGATCGCCCTAAGGTTGCGGTCTCGGAAACAACTTCTGACGACGACTTCACAGCACCAAAGTTTGATATCAGCTGAGACAAGTGATTCATAGACTTTTAAGGTTTCGGTATCGACATTGATGAACCCGTAATCGAAGACCAGGTGACCAAGCCGGGACTTTGGTTGCGGGTTTGACCATTTGATTCCATCAACACTTCGTCAGGCTGAGCAAAATGACGAACGATTTGAATCCGTATCATGTCGAACAACCGATGGAATTGATCCGTCCGTCGTTGGTGCAGCGATTTCTTCCGATCGTTGCAGGTGGCGTCGTGGTGGTCGCAACCGCGGTCACAATGCTCGCCTTCCTGTTTGGTCTGCTGGTCGCGACGGCTGGAAAATCTGCGCCATCGCCGCTTAACTTTTCAGCAGTTGCAGATAGCTCTATCGGGCGAGTATTCCGATGGGGGGCACTTGCCGTCGTGCCGATTTCGCTCATGATGGGCGGTTATTTGACGGCTCGAATTCTTCGAGTCCAACGGAATCTTCTGGACGCCAGAAACAAACGGCTGGAGCTTCGAAAACAGGTTGAAGCTATTCGACAAGCGCACTGCAATTGAGACGTGGCGTTGAAGCAGACGACGGTTAAGATCGTAAAGTCAGCTCAAAGGATAATCCCAGGAAATGACAGAATTTCAAAGTACGGCAGTGCCATTCTGCGTTTCACTGCAAGACATCCACCAGGCGGCTGAACGCATCTGTGATCACGTAGTTGTGACGCCGATCATCAGGGCCTGGGGACTCGAAGAGGATCTTGGCTGCAAATTGCAGTTTAAATGCGAGAACCTTCAATACGGATTTGCGTTTAAGGCACGCGGGGCGTGTAACGCGGTCTTCAGTCTGTCAAATGAAGAAGCCTCCCGTGGCGTCGTGACTCATTCTTCAGGTAACCACGCGGCCGCTTTGGCCAGAGCAGCTGTCTTGCGAGGAATCTCAGCTCACATTGTAATGCCACATAACTCGGCTCGAGTCAAACTGGAGGCTGTTCGAAGGCTTGGTGTGGAACCCATTCTTTGCGAACCCCAATCCGCATCTCGCGAGGCTGCCGCCGCCAAAGTTCAGCAGGAGACAGGGGCTACGATGATCCATCCATTTAATGATCGTCGAGTCATCGCTGGACAGGGTACGGCGGCTCTGGAAATCCTGAAACAGGCGCCAGATATCGATACTGTTGTCGTACCTGTTGGTGGAGGTGGACTTCTGGCTGGAACCTTGATTGCGATCAAGTCAGTGCGTCCGGACATCAGAGTCGTGGCGGCTGAGCCGCTGTGGGCTGACGATGCTTATCGGAGCCTGAAGTCCGGAAAAATTGAACCGGCGGTTCGAACGGATTCCATTGCTGATGGTTTGCGAACCCCGCTCGGAAGCCTCACATTTCCAGTGATTCAAAACCTCGTTGATGACATCCTTTGCGCGGACGAAGAGGAAATCGTTGGGGCTACCGCTCTGCTGGCTCATCGGGTACGGTTGATTGCCGAGCCATCTGGAGCTGTTCCACTGGCCGTGATTCGTCAGCATCGATCTGCGTTTGCCGGCCGAAATGTCATGGCAATGATTTCGGGCGGAAATCTTGATGATTTGAGCCTGATCAGATAAACAATTGCGAGGTCATCCTGATTCGCCGCATCGGTCTATTTAAGTGGCACAGGGAGAAACTGGATTGCATCGACGATCACATGCCCATCTGTGGCCTTGTTAGACACTTCGATGCTCAATGCGTCATCGCGTTTCAAATCCAGCGTTCCCAAAGAGTGAAATACGTCGTCGATCTCTCCGGACTTCTGTTGATTGATGATGTGTGTTTGCGACCGGCCGTTGACGGAAACAATGACAGGAACATTTGTGGCTCGATTGGGATTGGCTGTGTAGCTCAATCGAAGTTCGAATCGACCTTTTTCGGGAGCTTTCAGTTTCCATGTGACTGATTTCTCTCCCTTTTCCACGTCGCTGTCGTGGATATAGGCGACGCCAACGAATCGCCCTGTGGAAGTACTATGGCTCCACGTTCCCTTCAGTATCGCATCGGAATCATCAAGGACAATCCCCTTCAGACTTGCCTTGGAGATGACTTCTTTTCCTGGTATTTGAGGAGGCAAGTCCAATACCTGGCCATCTCCTAATAGTCGGTGTCGCAATTCGGCAAAGGGAATCTCCTGAAGAGCAACGTTGGTCTCCAGGGCCTGGACGGCGGCCGTCGCTGCGCTCTGCCCAAGAATCATGAACACAGGCTCCATTCGTATGGAACCGTAGGCGATGTGCGACGAAGAAAGACATACGGGAACCGAAAGGTTTTTTGCCTGGCCTTTCGCGGGAATGATCGAGCGATAGCTGATGAGATACGGACCGCCAGGAGAAACCTGAACGTCGCCCTCGTTCTGTACAAATCCTTCGGCAGTGACAAAGCGACGGACATTGTGCGAATCCATGTTGTAGCTTCCGAGCCCTACAGAATCTTCCACGATCTTAATACGACG
>JANPHT010000731.1:0-1034 GCA_031424595.1 Planctomycetota bacterium | reverse complement strand
GCTATGCCGGAAAAGGACAGGGAGAGGTCAGCTTGCTGCGCTAGATGTGGGACCTGTTTCGTGCGGGTGATGTGCTGCTGACCGATTGCCTGCTCTCAGCGTGGGTAGACCTCGTGATGCTGAAGCAGCGAGGCATTGATTCCGTAACGCGGCTGAACAAAGCGCGGCGGACAGCTGACTTTCGACGGGGAAAACGACTGGGTAAAGATGATCATATCGTTCAGTGGCCCAAACCAACGAAGCCACGTTCGATTGACTCAGAGATCTACAGGTCGCTTCCGGATTATCTGACTGTCCGAGAGATTCGTGTCCGAGTCGAACAGCCAGGGTTCCGTACGAGGAGTGTCATCGTTGTCACAACGTTGCTTGATCCCGAGGAGTTCAGCGTAAGTGATTTAGCAACCATTTACCGCGAAAGGTGGAACAAAGAGCTCGATCTTCGCGATATCAAGGTCACCCTCCAGATGGACATCCTGCGATGCAAAACTCCTGAGCTCGTTCGCAAAGAAATCTGGACTCACATTCTGGCTTACAATCTCATTCGCACGATTATGGCTCAGGCGGCCGACACGCATAAGATCCCGCCCCGCTCGATCAGTTTCAAAGGAACCCTCCAAACACTGGAGGCATTTCAACCGCTGATCGCTTACCACGACGGTCGTGGCTCAGTCCACCGGGAGATGCTGTATCAACATCTGCTTGAAGCCATTGTGGTGCATCGTGTTGCCGATCGACCGGATCGTCTCGAACCGCGTGCGAGGAAACGAAATCCCAGAAAATCCGACATGCTTATGAAGCCACGACATGAGGCCAAACGCGAATTACTCAAGCGACGAAGCGTTAACTAAGTGCCATTCGTCCGACACGCTGACGTCGCATCAATCTGATCAGCGGCATTGTTAAGATCTCATCCCGACGCGAGGTCAAAAAGACGACACAAACCGAATGAAGTTAGCCGCACGAACTCCGCGCAGCCGATGTGACCGGAGCGTCGAAATGTTCGGAGTTAAATCGTGTCTGTCGGTCTCACCGAC
>JANPHT010000730.1:0-10540 GCA_031424595.1 Planctomycetota bacterium | reverse complement strand
GGCTTCCTCGTCAACTTTCGAATCATCGCTTCATAAGCATGCCCGCCGCGGATATTCGTAAAGCTCCCAATATGGCTCAGAACCTTGCTGAACCATTCCGGATGCTCCCAGGCCGCCGTAAATGCACAGATCCCGCCGCTCGACATTCCACAGATTGCCCGATCATCAGCATTCGAAGAGATATTAAGTTTCTGTACGGCGATGACATGGGGCACTAGCTCTTCAACAACAAACTTTGCGTATTGCTCACTGAGGGTGTCGTATTCGAAACTTCGATTGTTGGCTCGCCATTGGTCGCCGGGCAGCGTCTCACCCTTATGGCCGGGATCAATGAACAACCCGATCGTGACGGGCATTTCTCCTCTGTGAATCATGTTGTCGAAAACGACGGGGACTCGCATCTGGCCGTTCTCGTTCACGTATGCGTGTCCATCCTGAAACACCATCAGGCACGCAGGCTGACTTCCGTCGTATTGCTTTGGCACATAAACAGAGTATTCTCTAATGGTTCCCTCAAAAACGCTGCTCTTCCACTCGTGTTTTGTAACAGATCCCTGAGGCACACCTTCGTTACGCTGCGATTCCGGGCCGAGCTCATAGGCATCGTCCGGATTCACCAGCTGGCCGTTGGCGGTCTGGATGACAGAGCAAAGTGCGCCAACGGCGATCAGAATCACAATGCCATGTGCTACAGAGGATGAAAGTGACATTTCGAAGTCCTGTTGTTGTGTCAAACGCCTCACAAGGTTGGTAGCAACTCTCAGGAAGCGAATAACGTGGATGATTTCAGGGGCTCAGGTCTTAAAGTCAGCGAGTTCGGGAGGTTCGTCCACGGTCAGCCCGCGTCAGCCATGTTGCGGCGCTCGGCATGTTGTGGCGATCTGATGAAATGCCATGTACAGATGCGAGCACATGGCAGCAGAATCTGTACGGATCAACAATCTCTGTCAAGTAACCCGCATCCAGGCACCCGCATCCACGTCGATAAGAGGCAAGGGAAAACGAATCAGTCGACTCGCCATGTCTTCAGTTGTTCTTCATCGATTTCCACACCCAATCCCGGACCATCTGGAATGAATGCTGCTGGCGGCCCAAGATCGAGCGGTTTTCGAATCAGGTCGGCCTCATGATAAAACGGGCCGATCGTATCCGCAGGAAACGCATCGGTATCGACCTCAGGAAATGCCGCGGCGACGTGCAGCATGGCAGCAGTGCCGATTCCCAATTCCAGATTACTGCCAATGGTACAGCGAATACCGGCAGCTCGTGCAATTGAGATAATGTCCGCTGTGGCAGAAATTCCGCCATGCTTGCCCGGATAAATACTAAAGATATCGGCAGCTCGATGAGTCGACAGCAGCCACGCATCCTGCAAAGTGAAGACACTCTCATCGGCCATGATCGGCACTGTTGTATCCCGACGAAGCTCAGCCATCGCCGCATGGTCGCCGGGAGGGATCGGCTGTTCCGCCAGCAATAGATTAAGGTCTGACATCGCTTGCAGGCAGAATTTTGCCTGCTGCAGTGTCCAACCACAGTTCGAGTCGATCGTCAGCGGTACGTCGGGTCCACAGACCTCCCTCACCGCCCGAACGCGAGCAATATCTGATAAAGGATCGAGTCCGGTTTTGACCTTCACACAGGTTACACCCATTGCGAGGTGTTGAGCGGCCATGGCTCTTGATCCCTCGATGTCTCTTGCCCAGACGACAAGTTTGATCCGAACACGATCGCGAACTTTTCCCCCCAACAACTGATACACGGGCAGTCCGGCAGCTTTTCCTGTGATATCCCACATCGCCATCTCAACGGCCGCTTTGGTGAACGGATGCAGCTTGATCACGGCGTCCATGGCTCGACGAATCAATGTGATGTCCCGAGGATTTTTTCCAACAACCGCCGGCTCCAGATACTCACGCAGAATGGTCATGGCCGTCGACTGATTCTCGCCGGACCAGAGTTGAGACACCGTGGCTTCGCCCAGACCAATTATTCCCTCGTCTGTGTGCACCCGAACAATCACATAGGGTGACGTAACATGTTCACCGTGCGCTGTTTTTGTCGTCATTCCTTTCTTCAATGGAACACAGACCGGAATGGCTTCGATGCGAGTAATCTTCATGCGAACCTCAAACACCCAAAAGATTCTTCACTATACACAACTCGAATGATCTGGCATTGGTCACGTTTGTGGCACAAACGGGACTACGGCCGCAGTGTGAGGAATCGTCGAAAGTGGCCCCGGAGTCAAGAGGTGCGGATCGTCACTCTTGCAATCGCATCAGAAAAACTATCGCATCACAATTGGGCTGCACTTTGAAGGATGTTGCGATGGACAATCGTCAACCGAAGCCACACAATCCAGCTCGTCTCAGGCACGAGTGCGGAAGGTGTGAAACTCACTTCGAAGCACCACGGTCTTTCGTCACCGCGACCCCATGGATAGCGACAATGACAAACGCAAAGAGGACGCAACTGGCGGCAGGCTGCACTTCCCTGGTTATGGCTTTTGCATTATTGCAAAACAGTGCCGCTGAGGATTGGCCCAATTGGGGCGGACGATGGCACGACGGAATCTCTCGCGAAGTGGGTTTTGAAAATGCATGGCCCACAGCGGGGCTGCCTGCTGAATGGACTTGTGAAATCGGCACGGGATTCAGTTCAATGGCAGTCGCTGGCGAACACCTTTTCGCGATGGGCCACGCTGACGGAATGGAGACCGTCTGGAGCCTGAATAGCCAGACTGGCGAAGTGAACTGGAAGCACAGTTATCCCAGTGAGCTGATTCCGAATCTGCATGAAGGGGGCCCCTGTTCAACTCCGACGATCGATGAGAATCGAGTTTACACGCTGGGCAAGGAAGGCCAGCTCTTTTGCCTCAATAGGAAAGATGGCAGCGTTGTCTGGCAATCCCTGCTTCAAAGCGAACTGGGAGTAAAGCTGCCGGAATGGGGCTTTAGCAGTTCGGCATTGATTCTGGATCATCAATTGATTCTTGAGGCCGGGCGCGTGGTCAGCTTTGATAAGTCGACAGGAAAGAAACTCTGGCAGACCGAAGTTCACGAAGCAGGCTATGGTTCCGCCGCCGCCTTTACTTCCGACGGGAAGAAGATGCTCGCCACTTTGGACTGTGACGGACTTAGAATTGTCTCCCCGGAAGACGGCTCAGAAATTGCTTTCCAGGCGTGGAAATCGCCTTATAAGACAAATGCGACGACGCCGATAATTGCCGACGACAAGATCTTCATCTCATCAGGTTACAAGGTCGGGTGCGGAGTATTTCAATTCTCACAGAATCAACTGAAACAAGTGTATGTGAACACCAATATGAAAAACCATTTTAACAATTCGATTCTGATCGATGGTTGGTTATATGGTTTCGATGGTGATTCCCACAACGGTCGGAACGTGACGTTAAACTGCGTCAATCTTTCCTCCGGCGAACTGAAATGGAAACAGCGAGGCCTTGGCTGCGGCTCACTGATTGCTGCCGACGACAAACTGATCATTCTCGCGGAGACAGGAGATCTCGTGTTGGCGAAAGTCTCCTCAGATTCCTTCACGGAATTCGCTCGATCGCCGTTTTTGCGAGGCAGGTGCTGGACAACGCCTGTTCTTGCCAATAGTCATGTCTATGGACGTAACGCGGATGGGACTCTGGTGTGCGTGAAATTACCTCATATTTATTAATCGAAGTTCCAGCCCCTGCGTGGTCGGTTGGTTATCCTGCTGCGGCAGTCGGAGCGACCGCTTTTTCTGCAGGCTGCTCGTCATAGAAGAAATTGGCCATCAGGTGCTCAGCACAAAAGAGCAGAATCAGCAGCCCCATCAGCACGGGAAAAACTTCCACACCAAGCCGTCCTACGCGAACGGCTCGCTGCAATTCGTTGATATCATGCACGACGCTGACTCGGTCTGAGCCGAAAACTCCCAACAGTGTCTCATCTGGTATGCGTGTCAGATCTGTCTCCGAATCACGAAAATTAACGGCAAATGCCGCTTCAAAAGGACTCGGCGATTCAAACGGCTTAACACGATAATGCCCTGGATCCACTGCATCGGTCAGTAGAATAGACGACTGTTCGGGCGGCATGGTTTCGCGAGTCTGTCGAAGTCCCGGACGTCTTAGCCGAAACTGCTCAAATTTTTCGCTGAGAGGCACTGGCAGCTCCACTGCATCACCCGCGATAAAATTGAGTTTCGTATTATTGGCTCCGGTCAGGTGTTGCAGCACTTTGTCAGCCAATACAAAGAACGTTATGTTCGAGACAAAATTGTTCCAGTCATGACCGCCGCTTCTGAGACTGTCCATCGCCGAGGTGAACAACAGACATCGGCCCTTGCCAAGACGACGCTCCAGCAGAGCTGGCGCTGCGCCAGGCCCCGTATAGCCAAGCAGCACGGTTGCGTTGTCGGCAGATTCAACTGCCCAGCGTCGGTCAAAGGCCACGGCCCCCAATTCCGCGCGAAGCCCTTCATTCTCTGTGAAATCCTTGAGTATCGGGTGCCGGAGACCGGTGAGTTGAAGTCTGCCAGGTTCGCTGCGGAAGGGGACACTTCTGATAGGACTGGCGGGCAGTAACTCTTTGGCTGCTATGGTGTTCCAGGCCTCTGGCTGAATTCGATTCGATCCTGCCACGACAAACACTCCGCCACCCGATTCTGCAAATGATTTCAAACCATTCCAGACGGCATCGTCAGGCCGAGCACAATTGATAAGAAAGATGGCGTCGAAATTGCTGAACGTTTGCTGACTCACCTGAGAAGATGCAACCCGTGTACATTCACAACGGGGAGTTCCCAGTCGTTCTTCGGCTTCGGGCTGCATCACGTTGCGAAGTGCTTTGCTTTCCACGACGCGGTCGGAGATGAGAAGTACTCGAGGACGCGGGCGAATTCCGCAGGCAAAGTACCTGAGGTTATCATCCGGTAAAGGATCTTCTGTCGTAAGTCTCACAAACCCTTCGATGAACGGTTCACGGCTTCCTACGCGAATTGCCGTCTGGATTTGAGCCGCACCATTTTCGATTCTCACGATTTGAGCTGCCCCAAACGGTGTTTCAACCCCAGCGCGATCGACAAGGATCGTTTCAACGGTGGGCGATGCTGAAGCCCCCAGCGTGGCAGATATCGTCATCGAGAGTACCAGATCTCGGCCAGCAACTGTCGTCTCCTCCGAGAGTTGCAACCCAGTAATCGATGTGTTGACAGGTTGCGGAACGCCCACATCGATGACATAGACCTGTAGCCAATCAGAAGCCTTCAGGAGATCGGCAATCCCACTTTCATCCGACTCCTGCCAGGCTGTCTCCGAAAAATCGGTAAACACATAAATCTCTCGGGCAAACAAATCGGCAGAACTACCGATCCCGGCCTCTTCCTGAACTCGCTTTCGATCATCGATATGCGTCTGAATGGCCGACTTTACCTGGCGGTTGATTGAATCTGGAGCTGCTGTGAATTCGAGAGTCTCCAGCCGAGACCCTGCACCTGTCAGATCCGCCTGAAAGATGATGTCTTCGCTGGGTGTCAATCCCGATACCGCAGCTCGACTGTTTTGTGGAAGTCGACCAAGATGTTCCTTGATGACTGTACGGGCATGGTCGAGCCGAGTCTTATTTTCATTTCGGTATTTCATGCTGAAACTATTATCCACCAGAAACACAGCGGCCACTGGAATGTTCTCGGTCGTCTCTGGTCGCGGCGATGACAACTCTGCCTGGACTCGTAAGCCCCAGGGAATTCCAACAGCCAGCAATGCCGCTGCAAGCCCCGCCAGAACACAGGACAGCCGAAGTCGCCCCTTGCGTTCTTTCGCGTCCACGGACGGCGTCGAATGCCCGGCCAATGGCCGCGTCATCCAGAAATACACTGCCGCGCTAGCCACGATGACAATTGTCAGTGTCAGCCATTCCCACCAGCGAAGTCCGTAACTCGCGGCGGGAAGCGATGGGCGAGCGATAGCCAGCACAAGGACGGCAATCAACAATGATCGAAGGATCAGCAGCAGCAAGTGCCGGAGTTGCATGCGCCGGGCATTCGATGGCTGACGAGCTTTCAACAGTCGCAGGGCTGGAAACTCAATCCGCTTTGGCTTCGCGCGCATCACCAGATGGAGGATGACAGGGACCGATGCAAGGACGAGTCCAAACAACAATGTGGAATTGATCAGCGTCATGCAGACATTCCGAAACGACCAGCAAATCCAAACAACCTGAATGATAGAGCTATTGATCGCACTTCGCAAAGTGGCACCGCCTGTCGTGCGTCTCAGTGCCGAGAAAGCCCGGTGCGAACAGGACACGAAAATTGAGGGACTATCGGTTGCGACTATGATCAAATGATCGGAATGCCCGCCCTGAAGAAGGAAAAAAAGACTTTTCTCATCCGTGTCTCCCGCCAGGATCGTCCACGTGGATGTCGCTCGGCCGAGCAGTGTTGAAGGTTCCTCTCGCTCGGTGAGTGCCTGAAGTCTTTATTGAGGTTTGAGCCGCAAATTGCCTCGCCAAAGTGAGAGAGCCAGCGTTGGCATCGTCGGGAATGGTTTGGCGTATGATAGTATTCTGTTTTAACGCTGGTGCATGCTCGCCTGTTTGCGTCCTTCAGAGCTGCGCCCAACAAATCTTTAATCAGGAACTGATATGTCTGCAAATGGCGCAACACCCAATTCAACAGGCCTCCCACAAAAGCCGAGAGAATGGAGCACGAAGGTATTCCTTGGATTCCTCGGTCTGGTGACGTGTTTTTATGCTGTCATTCTGGTCTATCACACGTCGCGACCACCAGAAACGGCGACTGACGAAGATGGGATTCTGGAACAATGTCGTCAGATTTGTATGCAGTACGGACTCGTCTCAACGGGCAATGTTCGAAAAGACGCACAGGCGTATCTTGCCGCTGTTCAAAAACAGCGGCTGACAGAAGGGTTGTCGATGATTCTTGCGGAATCGGGCTTCCAGCCTGCTGAGTCCCAATCACACTCGTTGCTCAATACGATCGCGCCTGAATTCGCGTTGCCGGATCACAAAAATAACGAACAACGACTCAGCGTACTTGGAAAAGACCGACCCACAGTCGTCGTGTTTTACCTGGGCTATGGGTGCAGCCATTGCGTAGCTCAGTTGTTGGCTCTGGATGAGGACCTGCACTACTTCAAAGAGCTTGATGCCGACATCGTGGCAATCAGCTCTGATAGTTCGGAGCACACGGCTGAGAAGTATAAAGAGTACGGAGAGTTTCATTTTCCCGTGCTGGCTGATGTCGACTATGCCATTTCGCAGGACTGGGGCGTCTACAGGCCGGAAACAGATGAGAAGCCAGAATTTATGAATCACGGTACTTTCGTGGTGGATCGAAATGGGAAAGTTATATGGAGCATTCTGGGTAAAGAGCCATTTCTCGATAACAAGTCGCTTCTGCATGTCATTGCCAGGTCGCAGGGGCTTCTTCCCGCGGTTCCGGTAGCCAGCAGGTAGACACAACATGGGCCACACAGGAGTTGAGCTTCTCTCGTGAGCCACAGGTTACCGCTGGATGCTACGGCCATTCCCTGGGCTCGACTCATACTTCGCAGATCGGCCCGTGGGAGCTTCGCCTCAAAGCCTTGGTGGGCAATTGTTGCATGCCGGCAGATGCGGCGATGGAGCGCACAAATCTGATCTATGGCTTCCCGAAGTATGTTCTGGAGATTGGTACAGCAAATTTTTAAGGAACTGATGTGGACTTTGGAGAAAGCAGCTCTGCGGTTGCCAGAGTTGTCGGGGCCGACTCAGTTGTTTGAGTCGTTGGTGCTTCGAAAATCTTGCAGATACGTGATTACGTATATCTTAAAAGATAAATCAATATCCCCTGAGATTTTTTAATCGTTCGTCGTCTGAAGTGACGAGCATCGAGGGAATGTCACAACAGGAATTGGCGTAAGGCTTTGTGTCAGGTGACAGATTTCTGCGGCGTGCTGGCACACGGGATGCTCTCTGTGTTATCAATGCCCGTCACAACCCTGTGCAGCCGGGCAATTAACTGAACGCCTCCCATCAGATTAGTGAGACGACACGCATGCCCTATGAACTTATCAGCACCGGCGAAGCCACGGCGATTCTGCCGACGACCGATTCGCACACGAAACCGATTACAGTGATTGGAACAGAGGCTATCCGTAGTACTTTCGACGAAGGCTGTCTTCGCCAAGCCGTGAATTCGCGTCTTGCCCCAGGCGTGACCGACCTTGTGCTGAACCCTGATGCTCATTGCGGTTATGGAGCACCGGTAGGTTGCGTGATGGTTTCACCAACGCACATTTATCCAGGTCCAGTGGGCGTTGACATCAAATGCTCGATGAGCCTGCTGCAACTCAGCATTCCTGCCGATGAAATCGTCGATCGAAAGATTCGACGAGCTCTCATTAATGCGATCTGCGAACGAACTCCGACCGGCGCCGGCCGTGGTCAGCAGAATGCTCCAAAGTCGCGACGTGTCGATGAAACGCTTGGTCGACAGATCATGCTTGAAGGAGCTTCCGAATCTGTCTGCACACAGCTTGGGATTCCGCCAGCATGGACTGAGCGATGTGAAGACTCATTTCACGTCGGCCACGATGACACTCGTGATGCGCTGGCGGAACGCCTGGATCGTCACATGCAGGTCGGAATCTTTCGTCACAAGTTTCCAGGTAAAATGAAGCAGCTCGGTTCTTACGGAGGAGGTAACCACTTCGGGGAATGCGAAGTTGTGCAGGTCGAGGACAACGAGCGGGCTCGCACGGCTGCCGATGTCTTCGGTATGAAAGACGGTCACGTGGCGTTTCTTTCGCACTGCGGTTCACGAGGCATCGGGCACAATCTGGCCGATGGTCAGTTCAAGTCGCTGCAAGCCAAGTTCGCTCGGTGGGATATCCCCCTGCCCGGCAACGATCGTGAGCTGGTGTACGCGCCGTTGGGAACTGCTGAAGCCGATGCGTATCTCGACGACATGGCTCTCGGTGCGAACTTTGCCACGGCAAATCACATGCTGATTAACGCACTCGTTCTCGAAGCGTTTCAGGAGATTATTCCTGGAACGACCGGACAGCTTGTGTACTTCATCAGCCACAATATTGCTCGCAAGGAAGTTGTGAACAACCACATTGCCTGGGTTCACCGCAAAGGAGCGACTCGCGCATTTCCTGGCGGGCACCATTCATTGAAGGGAACGATCTACGAAAGCACGGGACACCCGATTTTACTGCCAGGAAATCCTCAGGCGGGATCGAGTGTCATGGTGGCCGACGAAGGCGCATCGATCAGTTGTTACAGCGTCAACCACGGCGCCGGCCGAGCCCTTGGGCGCAAGCGCGCGATCCGGGAACTGGATCAGAAGTCGATCGACCAATCCTTCGACGAACACGATATCCTCAGCAATTGCCGCCAATATCCCAAAGACGAAGCCCCGGCCGCGTACAAGGATTTCAGTGAAGTCCTGCGGTCCGTAAAGTCAGCGGGACTTGCGACCGAAGTTGCTCGGCTGAAGGCTCGTTTCGTGATCAAGGACGGAGATTCTGCGGACGACTAAAATAGCCATCTCGCTTCGCCGGGATGTGTGCCGTTTCATTGGCGTGCGGCGCAAATGCTAGCTTTGGTGAAGCGAATCGATGACTGATCCGACCGACAATCCTTATCCCGTTACCGCATCGGCCGAGTTCGATTCGACGAAGGGAGAGTTTGCGCTGCAGGGAGCCAGAATCCTCTGCGGCAGTCTGCCTGGGCTGCCGCAGATCTCTTTGCAGACGGGGACGCCGGACGATGTCGTGGCGTTCCTGTATCGCCCACGGCGGACATACTGGCGATTCTGAATGCCAAAGCCTTTGACCAGACGGAGTCGCGCTACGTCAAAGCTCAGCAGGAAAAAAATGCCTCGCAGTTTGAAAAAGCATCACGCGGTTGCGACAGACCTGGCCTTCTTGAGCCACCGACGAATCAGGCCACCCGCGCCAACTCCCCCGGCGATTCCGAACAGAATGAGGCTGCCTGGCTCTGGTACGATTGGTGAATCTCCGCCACCTGAGCCAGGAATGAGTCCGCCGCCATGACCCGGATCGCCGCACAAAGGAATATCCGGAGTGATGTCCGGAATCTCCGGATCCGGTAGAGGAATATCGGTTATTCCGCCATCGTTTGAATCGTCGTTTGGCCCATCGTTTGGCCCGTCGTTTGGATCGTCGTTTGAATCGTCGTTTGGCCCATCGTTAGGTCCGTCGCTAGGTCCGTCGTTTGGATCGTCGTTTGAATCGTCGTTTGAATCGTCGTTAGGTCCGTCGTTAGGTCCGTCGTTCGGTCCGTCGTTTGGATCATCGTTTGGATCATCGTTCGGTCCGTCATTCGGCTCATCGTTTGGATCATCGTTCGGTCCGTCATTCGGCTCGTCGTTAGGTCCGTCGTTTGGCCCGTCGTTTGGCCCGTCGTTTGGATCGTCGTTTGGCCCGTCGTTTGGCCCGTCGTTTGGATCGTCGTTTGGATCGTCGTTTGGATCGTCGTTTGGCCCATCGTTAGGTCCGTCGCTAGGTCCG
>JANPHT010000729.1:0-1281 GCA_031424595.1 Planctomycetota bacterium | reverse complement strand
CCCAACTTTCTGCACTATCCACACGAACGAGTTCAGGGAGACTTGACTCATGCGGCTGCGTCTCAGGCAAGAGCTGCAAACCATACTCCTCGTATCCTGGTAATCGGCGGTGGCGGCTATTCATTTCCTCGTTGGGTTGAAGCTCAGTCTGATCTGAAGGACGTTGAAATCGATGTCGTGGAAATTGACCCGGCGGTGACTGAAATTGCTTACGACAAATTGGGACTGTCTCGACGAACTCGAATTGTTTCTATTCACATGGATGGACGACAATTTGTGAAGTCGGCACCTGCCGCATCCTATGATCTGGTGGTTCAGGATGCCGTCAACGATCTTTCTGTTCCCTGCCATTTGATGACTGCGGAATACAATCAGCTGATCAAACGACTGTTGCGTCCTGAGGGGACCTATTTACTAACCGTGATCGACGATCTTGAATCCGGCCGTTTTCTCGCTTCTGCGGTCCGCACGATGGGGGCGGTGTTTGACGAAACAGATTTGCTCGCACCGCAGGAAACGAAGTCTCTTCGCAGCCGGAGCGTGTTTGTGATTGCCGGCCGGGATTCCCTGCCGAACTCTCATAACTCAGCACTGACTGACTCCTCGACGCGGTGGACCCGCCACTCCTCAGCCCATGTCTTTCCCAAGCCCGAGGTCACCCAATTAATGCAGCGATGGGGTTCGGAATCTCCGCTGCTGACGGACGATTATGCACCGGTGGATATCCTGATGAGCAGTCACTTCCTCGGGAAGAAGTCTCGCTGAGTCGATCCGAAAAAATACACGTGCCCTGAGATAGATTACTTCCCCGGAGTCATGTGATCCGGGTCATCTCCAATTCTGGCGCGGTTCGAGCATGAAGGCTACTGACCATAAGGCCACAGTGATTACAAATGTTGTCATTTTCGATGTTCCAGAATGTTGACGAAGAAGGCGGTCGCACCGATACGCGAGCAAACTCAGCCAAGTGAGAGATCTATGGCAGTCACGACTCCAGTCCCAAGGTCGTAAATACCACCGGCCACGATGAGTTCTTTCCGCTGAATCATTTTCGAAATCACGGGAGACGCCTCTGCCAGGAGAATTGCCTGGTTTCGGACGTTTTCCCGAACGGCTTTGTTGAGGTCACCACCGGACGTTTTGACGGCGGGACGAATGTACTGGAAGAGTCCGCTGATCTGTCCGGGAACATCCGTGCCTTTCATCGTCGCATTGACGGCACCGCATTCCGTATGTCCGAGCACGTACAGCACCTTTGCACCAAGAACCTGTGTGCCGAAT
>JANPHT010000728.1:0-8109 GCA_031424595.1 Planctomycetota bacterium | reverse complement strand
AGCTTGAAGGCAAAATCCACGAGTGGACTGATCCCGATTGCCATAGGTGCGTCGCTCCGTATTCCTTGTCACCGTCATTCTCAATTCTGCTGCCGCCGTCTGGCTTCGGAGACCATGGAAGCACTGTAGCAGCCGGATGGCCGCTTCCCAATGGTCTCGCAATACGTATGAAACCAGTTGGGCGACCTTGGATCTGGACTCGTCCGAGCTTAAGTCTGCATCTCAGCCGCTCGTCACTTCCCTGTCCGGCAGCGCATCGAGCAGAACGATCATCGACGTCCAACCAGCGGCCCCATCGTAGCGCCAACGAGTCAGAGATTTCGTGATCGCATTGCGAACGATCGTCGTCATCGATCCTATTGATGGATTCAGCAGTCCAGGAGAAATCGTACAATTGTTGACCAAACTGCTGGAATGGTGTGGGCATGTCGATAAGACACGGGAATCGGCGGCTTTGTGCTTCGGAATGTCCAGTTGAAGCCCGCCCTTTCCAGTCATTTTTCCACGGGAGATTCGAAAATGCGTTGCTTGATTGCGTCAGCGTTGGTGATTGGACTGAGTCTTCCGGCATCTGGCTCCGCTGATTGTCACCAACCGGTTTCCTGCTCAAGTTGTGCATCCGGCTGTGCGACATGTTCTTCCGGCTCACCGTGCTCGTCCGGGTGTGAGACCTGTCAACTGCCTGCCTGCAGCGTTTGTGGAAGTGGTCAATGCTGCTGGGATTGTTCCGGAGACGAAGGAATTGACATCGACAGTCTGACGCCAGCCGCTCAGTCGAAAAAACTTTACGAAGCCTCATTGGCGCGGATCACGTTTGTGCTTCCGGAAAACGCGGGGGTGTCACTGATGGACCAGAAGATGTCGACGCCGGGTGCAAAAAGATCGTTCGTCGTTTCCATCGGAGACAAGACCAGGTCCTACAAATACGAAATCAAGGTTGACGTCGTCCGAAACGGAAAAAAATACTTCAAGAAACTCAAAATCGATGATCTCAAAGCCGGAATGATTCTGGCTGTCACGGTGGACGCTCCGCCCGTTGAAGAAGGTGAACCAGCGATCATTAATCTGGAAGCAGCGCCACTTGCCGCTGGTGGATTGTCACCGAATGACGGACAATCGGCTGCAGCGGAAGTCACCGCATTGCCTGGTATCAGTATTCAGTAGGGTTTGATTTTGATTCACATCTCCTGGGCGATGGCCAGTCTGTTCGGCACCTTTGCAATTCAGCGGTTCCGTGACACGGTCCGCAGAGTGCTCTGGCAGCGAACGCAGTTCCAGCCCAGTCAACCTATTGTTGCTTGTTTTTCCCGTGACCCTGTCACTGCGATTTTCACAATGGATCGATTGATACGACTTTCAGCGACTTACCGCTGTTCGACGATCAACCTCCTATAAGAACAGTGGGGAAGCCGATCACAATTGTTCCGCCGTGAGCCGTGAGATCGCCCATCCTGGCGGCGGGCATGGATCCGATCAGGACCGTCATAGACCCTTTGGCGATCACATCCGGCGGACCAACACATGTGGCCATATCGCCGACTCGGGCTGCGGGAACTCCGCCAATCATGGTTGTGATGCCGCCTGGCGGCATAATGGGGCCGCCAACATGCGGAATCGGCGGAACACCCGGTGTGAACATCGGACAGACGTGCATGTCACCCACGCGAGCAGCTGGAAGCACGGAATTGCACCCCAAAAAAGAAAAACGAGATTCGTTTAAGCCGCACCCACAGCGATATTATCAGAAATGACCGCAATCGGTTGCGTCTAATCTTCGGCAATCTCTCCTGTTTCCACGCCTTTCTGCGGCAACGGCCTGGACCGACTGTTTTCCCTGGAAATCACGCAACCCATTGTCCGCAGTGCAGACAATGGTTTGGAGAACAGCTAAAGAAGGCGGAGAGTTCATCAGCTGCATCCCCGGTTCGGCTGATCCAGCGGCGTTCAGTCCAGCGGCCATTCACGAAGGGAAATATCTTGTGGCTAAGTTCACCCAGGCAGATCGCCCAATTGGAGTGCTGACCCCTCTTGGCACTGACAAGCTTGTGCTGACATCGTTCCGGGGGGATGAGCGATTGTCAGGCCTGTTCAACTTCACGCTGCTGATGCTGTCTGACGAAGGAGGCATCAAGCCATTGGATCTGGTTGGCAAGCGAGTCGACTTTTATGTGCGATTTCCCGACGGCAAAGAACGTTTTTTTAACGGGTTAGTCAAGCGATTCGCTTACGCCGGGCAGGACGACAGGGCTCATATGTATGAGGCGGAGGTCGTGCCGTGGCTTTGGCTGCTCACGAGGGGCTCGGATTGCCGTGTGCATGTCACCGATAAGGCCAAAAATGCCAAAGATATTATCGACGGATTGTTAAAGGATCTTGGTTTTGCAGATTACGAATGGAAGTTAAAGCGGACGCCTGAGAAGCGACAGTACTGCGTGCAGTACCGTGAGACACACTTTGACTTCATTTCGCGATTGCTGGAGGAGGAAGGCATCTATTATTACTTCCAGCATGAACAGGGAAAACACAAGCTGATCCTGACGGATCACATCAATGGCGTCTACGACGTCAAGGACAGCGAAGTTCGACTGCACTCCAACCTGTCCGAAGCTGAGATTTCCGACAATCTCTATTCGTGGACCCACGAGCACGCCTTTACTTCCGGTAAATGGGCGAAAACAGATTACAACTTCGAAACTCCCAAAACGTCGTTGATGGCGGACACCACCAGCCTTGTCAAGCTGACCGGCAATTCACAGCTCGAGTTTTATGATTTCCCTGGCAACTATGAACAGAAGGGACAGGGGACGTCTCTCGTCAAAATTCGGATGGAGGAAGAAGAGGCCGGACACAATTTCGTGGCGGGTTCCAGCCATTGCCGTTCATTCTCACCTGGTGGACGATTCAAGATCTCAGAGCATCACGTCAAATCGGAAATCGGCACGAAATGGGTGCTGACAAACGTTCAGCACACGGCGACGGTCGGCGGAAACTATGTTGCCGGCGGACAGCATTCCGATCGCATCTACGAGAATTCCTTCCACTGCATTCCGGCTGAAACTGTCTTCCGCCCCGCTCGTGAACACCAGAAACCCAGTGTTCAGGGTGTTCACTCGGCAGTCGTCGTGGGCCCCGCCGGGGACGAAATTTTCACCGACAAATACGGTCGGGTCAAAGTCCAGTTTCCCTGGGATCGCAAGGGAAAGAATGACGACAAAAGCAGTCTCTGGGTGCGTGTGGCAACTCCCTGGGCCGGTCAGAAATGGGGTATGGTTCATATTCCCCGAATCGGCCAGGAAGTCGTTGTCAATTTTTTCGAGGGCGATCCTGATAAACCCGTGATCATCGGCATGATGTACAACGCCGATAATATGCCGCCGTATGCACTTCCGGATCATAAGACACAATCGGGAATCAAAACCCACAG
The DNA here is from genome assembly GCA_031424595.1 of Planctomycetota bacterium. Lineage (GTDB taxonomy): Bacteria > Planctomycetota > Planctomycetia > Planctomycetales > Planctomycetaceae > SXXK01. The sequence goes on along the minus strand of JANPHT010000728.1, from coordinate 4,685 downwards.
CTCGCAAAAGGGGTCAGACGCGAACTTCAACGAAATACGCTTTGAAGATAAGAAGGACAGCGAGGAAATCTATGTCCATGCTGAAAAGGATCTCAAGTGCGTTGTCGAAAACAATGAATCACGAAAAGTTGGCTACGATAAGAAAGATAAGGGTGATCAGGAAATTGACATCTACAACGACCAGAAGCTGAAAGTCGGTATCGGATCTTCTGCCGGAAGCCAGACGATCGACATTCACAAGGATCGTACGACAACCCTTGTCCAGGGAAACGACTCGCTGACACTGAAGCAGGGAAACATGTCAGTGGCCGTGAAAGTGGGAAATTCCACCACCGTGCTTGATAAGGGTAACGAATCGACAACTCTGAAAATGGGCAACGCCACGACTCAGTTGGACATGGGAAATCAGACAACCACTCTGAAAATGGGAAACCAGACAACAAAGCTGAATCTTGGCAAGATCGTGATGGAGGCCATGCAGTCGATTGAGTTTAAGGTGGGCCCCAACAGTATCAAAATTGACCCATCGGGAGTCACGATCAAAGGGATCATGGTTAACGTGGAAGGAACAGCCATGGCAACGGTCAAGGCGCCGATGACACAGATCAAGGGCGATGGCATGGTGATGGCGAAAGGTGGAATCGTGATGATTAACTGAACCTGGCATGGAGCCAGATGGCTGATCGCAACGGTCCTCGCTGGAATTGTTACCATTGCTTCGGTACTGTAGCCTTGGTAGCTGATTTTGCTGTCTCGCTAGTGCGTGATCTGGATTCGGAGCTGGCCTATGCCCGTGTTTTTGCGCGTCAAAGAAGGTCAAAAACTGGTGGATGTCGCAGTGCTGACCAGCAAGCCGCTCATTATTGGACGCGCGCCGGATGTTGATGTGCCTTTTCCCAATGACATCAAAATGTCCAGTCGACATGCGTGTCTCGAAGTCAGGGCAGGCGTCTGTTTCGTGCATGATCTGGGAAGTACGAACGGCACGTATCTGAATGAGGAGCAGATTCAGGAATGCAGCCTGAGTGAAGGGGAATACCTGCGCTGCGGTTCCACAGAATTTAGTGTCGAATTCACCGACACAGATCGAGAAATCGTTGCCCCGGCATCTCCCCCAGCCGATGTTGTCCATTCAGCGACGATGTCCGGCACGGCGACCACGCAGAAGCCGCGGAGCAGTGGTTCAACTCCCACCGTATTACCTCCCGAGCTGCAGCAGGATATAGGTTTTGTGAATGCCAGGGCGATCGAGGTTTGTCTTCGATTTGCTTTGCAGAAGTTGATTTCTGTTGCTCCTGACGGCGATGAATCCACTGAGAAATTTGCAGTTCGACTCCTGTCTTCCGGCGAAGAAAACGATTGCCTCTACTTCCTGGCGTATGCGCTTCCGAAACGCATGGGTGTCTGGTGGTTGACGCAATGCATCAGAACGGCCGACAGCCTTAAGTCTGAGGCTGATCCCGCGATGCTTGAAGCCGCGGAAGCCTGGGTGAAGTCGCCCTCTGATGAATTGCGTCGAAAAGCAATGAAACTGGCTGAGGATCTGGAAATGGCCACCCCCGCGTCCTGGGCGGGAGTAGGCGCGTTCTGGTCCCATGGCAGCATGGCCCCGTTACAGGCTCCGGATGTGCCTGTTCCCGATGCATTGGCCGGCAAGGCGATCAGTGGCGGAGCAATTCTGGCAACAGTCGTCAAAACACCGGAACATGCAGCCGAGAGACGGACGAAATTTGTCGAGCTTGCGATAGAGATCTCATCCGGGAAACGAGGCTGGAAACAGGAGTAGGCTCGCGCTCTCCCAGATCGCTGCATTGTATCGGGAGTTGTCCTCAACTAACGACGCCGTTGCCTTCCGCACATTGGCCGCCTCTTTGAATGCAGTCACCTGGCTGCGGTATTGCCGGTCAACCTGGTGACCAGTCAATTTCGGCTTCGTCATTCATCGCCCCGAAAGTCCCGCGGATTGCCGCAGGAGGGGGCTTGCGAAACTTTATCGCACATCGACAATCTGCTAGGCTCTTTCCCCTGAGCGGCTCTCAGCGTCGTGAGGAACAGCGTGGGTGCGGATGACAGCCGTTCAGAACGGATGCTTCGAATCGGGGAGATGCAGAGTGTCAAGCAGTCAAGGTCGATCCTGGCGTCCGGAAAAAAAATTCAGCAAGCGTGACTCCCGACGATCCCAGCTCATTGTCGTCAGTGTTCTTCTGTTTTCTCTGCTGAGCATCGTTGCCTATTTGATTTTCCGGCCAGGAGTCCCGCTGCTCCGTTTTGTGGTTGTTGCTGAGCATGGATTTCGAGCTGATGAGACAGGGATCACGGCGCTTCCAGGCGGCGGCACGGCATTCAACGCGGCTCGGCTTGACGAACTCGCCCAAAGATTTCGGGAACAGGAGCCCGATCGAATCAGCGATGGTGAGACGTACTCGTCGATTTCCGAACTGGTCTCCGGAAAGTCGTTGACGGATGGCGAATCACTGATCGTATACGTGGGTGGCGAGGCGTGGTGTGTCGCCGATAAAGATCATCCGGAAAACATTGTGCTGGAACTGCTGCCGGCAAAGCCCACGGACGAGCCTCAAAGATTTTCAGCGTTGCTCGCACATCTTCAGAAACGCAACTCTGCGCAAACAGTATTGCTGCTGGAACTCTGCGGACGCCAGCCGGGTTTGGCATCCGGAGTCCTGGCCGACGACGTTCCTGCGCAGATTATCAAAGAAGTGCTCGCGGCGAAAATTCCCGGACTGACAGTGATCTGCGCGTGTGATGAAGGTGAACGCAGTTGGGAGTTTGTTCCAGAAAATGTAACCCCCGTGAAAGCCGACTCCGTTGCAGCCCAGGACTCGGCTTCCTCCAAATCGGCTTTCACTCCGCCGACGTTTCGGGGGACTGTCTTCGGACATTTCTTGTGCACGGCACTGGCGGACGGCAATGCCGGAAGTGCTGAGGAACTCTATCGGACGATGAAAGCCGAAGTTAAGCCATGGGTCGTCGCTCATTTCGGCGAGTCACAGAATGTCTGGATGGTCTCGGCCGACGCCTCCGCTCCGAAGAGATCACTGCTGAAGCGAGCCAGGGTGGCAGAAGAAAAACCATCGGGCGGCGTTCAGAATTCAACAGCAGAAGCGAGTGAAACGGCGAAGACTGCGGAGACCAGTCCCGTTGACGAAAAAGGGCCTGCTGCTCCCGTGGCGACGTCCATCACCGATGATCGTCCCGCAGCGAGACTTGAGGTCCTGAGAGCACGTCGCAAGGTGCTTGCTGACAACACGATGGCTGCGGTCCTGTTCCCCGCGGATTGGCTGCAGTTGCAGACTGCGATGGTGGCTGCAGAACGCTTCGCCATGAACGTTGACCGCGAAGAGTTCGATGCGCTGCACGATAGTGTGCTCCGCAGAATCCTGACGGATCTGGAGCAAAAAACATCAGCAACGTCATTATCGGACAGGCGACAAGCCATGCTGGAATGGATGGCTCTGCCTTCTCCATCCGACGTGAGCCAGCCTGACGCACGGGTCATGAAGCGGATCAGGGATGACTTCAGCCTGGAGCCGGGGAAGGCTCCGTCCCGGCTTCCTGATGAGGTCGAGGAAAATCCAGGATTCAGAAAGGCTCTGATCTCTGGGTTTCTCAGGGATTTAACCGACCTTTCCCGAACCATCAGCGACCAGCCGGCGGCCGAGCAGGCGAGACTGATTCAGGGGCAGGTGTTTCTTGTGCAGAATTTGGCCTCGAAATGGCCGAAGCAGGTATTTCCCGAACCGCTGACGACAGTCAAAGAAGTCCTGAGAGGCAACAATCCTGAATGGCTGGCTGCGGCGCTGAAGCCCCTGGTGCGGTTGTTGGATCTCAGGCGACGGGCTCTGCTGCTGGCCTCAGGTCAGGGGTCGGACGGGAGATCTCTGCGACGCGGGCAATGGAGTCGCATCGCCGGTGATATCGATCACGTGCTTAAAAACCTGCATGCGGCCGAACGCTGGCTTTGCATTGGACCGGAAGGGAAGGAATTGGCAGAAGACCGGCTGGATCTGGCTGAAAAATCATTCATTCCGCTCAATGAACGGGTGGCCGCTGGTGAATCGCTTTCAGAGATCGAAGACGCGCAGAGGTTTCAGATCGTGTTTTTGATCCAGTACCTCGCGTCACGACTGGATGAAACGCCGCTCCAGATGGAAGAACTTAAACAGGTTCAGGAAATGGCAAGCAACGCCGTGGCCGGCAAAGTCAGTTCTGCAAACTTTCCGGAAGGACCGCTCAAGCGATCTGGCTTCAGCCGCAACGATATCGATGCCATGTTTGCTCTGACTCGGGATTTTTCCCAGGCGGAAGTCACGGAATCCGATCTGCAGCACTTCCGGATTCTGGAACGTTTCGTCACTCAGCGGGGGAGCATGGCCGTACCTGCGTCCGAAGAGTGGCAACTCCTGACTCTTCCGATGTTACCTGATCGGGAACAACATCTTTCAAATTTTGCCCGATCGAGAACCCATGGTTCCGCGGCATCGTCTGAATCACCCGTTCGGTCCGGTGTCTGGACCAGTTTTTGGTCTCTGCGACTGGCGACTGCTATCGGAAAAGAGTCCCATGCTGAGGACTGGACGCAATGGAGTCAATTGGTTTCCGCAATCGCGGCTAGCAAGTCTGGTGAGGGCAAGTCTGGTGAGGGCAAGACTGGTGAAGGCAAGTCT
>JANPHT010000727.1:0-2104 GCA_031424595.1 Planctomycetota bacterium | reverse complement strand
GCATGTTGGTGGCGAATTTGTTCTGCCGCTCCAGCTTCAGTTCCAGCTTGACCTGGTCCAGTTCCTTTTGCAGCCGCTGGTTTTCCTCGACCAGCCGATCACCGCGAGCCCGTTCGGCATCAATCGTTGCGTGCAAGGCCTTCCGAGTCAGCTTCTGACTCATTCGCGAGCAACACCAACGTCCCCATTGCCGCGCCGCCCAAATGCGGGCAGTGGCTGACGTTCGGACAATTGTATTCATGTTTGGGGTAAAAACTGAATGGCATCGGCATCCTTCCCGAATGCCGAAACTCTACGCCATCCCGAATCTTACGCCAAGACTCAGTGCAGAGGGACTAAACTGTTACCTCGATCCAAGGTGGCTTGAGTTTCTATCGCGGCGATAAGAAAAAGCGAGCAACCCTCCAGTAGCCTTTTGGGATTCAGTTCATCCTTGCGTTGGCATTCAGTTTCAGCCAAGGGCAAAAAAATGGATGGGCGAAAAAATGAGATGATGTGAAACTTGTTCTTGCCGGACGACGGATCTTTCTGCCCGGGCATTTTTCTGCCGTCACATTTTTTGCCCAATCCAATGCCTGTAATAACATCCATCCCGATTCGTCACTTCCGCCATTACGACATTGGCAAGGTAACCTTCGCGGTTATTGAACTTACATTCACAATTCACGAAACGGATCCATCGGTAGCGAGCGATTCACCGCTCGCTACCGATGTCGTGCAACTGCTGCAGCAGCTCGCCGTGCTGACTTTAGCCCGGTACTGCAATCACAGTGAGGTTGCTGAAAAGAAGGCGCGTGCTGAAGGCTGTGGTCCTACCGAGCTTGTTCGCGGTCGAGATATCGAAGATGCCGCCAGACGTTCCTTGTGTCTGGTCCCAAGCGTAGTATCCAAGCTGCACCGTGCCGTTGAAATCCTTATTGGGCACAAAGCGTATTCGACTGAGGTTGCCGTTGGCCGGCAGCAGTCGCGCGTTGCTGCGGCTTGTCGCTGGGAGGGTGCTCCAAGAGCTGCCGCCGTTGATTGTAAACTGCCACAGGCCCTTATCAGTTGGGGCACTAAAGATCGCAATGCCTTTCTTCGCACCGGCATCGACATCGCCGGCTCTAGCGGTCAGGGAGGCAACTGTCGTCCCATACGCCAGGCGATCGTCCTCATTTTGCACAGCCAGCGCTGGCAGCTGACCGTCGAAAGGCAATTGTGGCGCATCGTTTACTGGAATCACTGTGAGCGTGCTGACACGGGAGCCCGTGCTGAAGGCTGTCATCCCACCGAGCTTGTCGTTGGTTGCGATGTTGAAAATGCCGCCAGACGTTCCTTGTGTCTGGTCCCAGGCATAATAGCCAAGCTGCACATTGCCGTTAAAATTACCGTCGGGCACAAAGCGTATTCGACACAGAGTGCCGTTGGCTGGCAGCAGCAGCGCGTTGCTGCGGCTTGTCACTGGAAGGTAGGTCCATGTGCTGCCGCCATTGATCGTAAACTGCCACAAGCCCTCGCCCCCTGGGGCTTCGAAGATGGCAATGCCCTTCTTCGCACCGGCATCGCCATCGATGATGGCGGTGGTCAGGGAGACAACGGTCGTCCCATACCCATTTTCGTCCTCATTTTGGCTCGCCATCGCCGGCGGCTGGACACCGGTTGCCCACACCGGTGCATCGTTTACTGCACTCACCGTCAGAGACGCGTAGTGAGTACTCGCGCCGAAGGCTGTGGTCCCGCCGAACTTATTCGCGGTCGAGAGATCGAAGTTGCCGGAAGCCATTCCCTGTGTCTGGTCCCAGGGGTAATAGCCAAGCCGCACTGTACCGTTGAAATCCTTGTTGGGGACAAAGCGTACTCGACTCAGAGTGCCGTTGGCCGGCATCAGAAACGCTTTGCTGGGATTCCGCGAAGCACCGAGAGACGCGAAGTTTGCCCAATTCAGGCCGCCGTTGATCGTATACTGCCAGGAGCCGGACTCCACGCCACTGGTAGAGTGGATTGCAATGCCCTTCTTGGCCCCGGCATCGACATCCGTCATCCCGGAAGCAAGAGTCGCTATCGTCGTGCCCGACGAGATGAAATTGTCTTCGTTGATCCCGATCATCGCCGCTGCGGGTGTGCC
>JANPHT010000726.1:0-6304 GCA_031424595.1 Planctomycetota bacterium | reverse complement strand
CGCTGGATTTCCGAACGCCCTGGGAAGTCCACAACAGCCGCTCATGACTCCTGCGAATCCACCTAAGCATTCGCGCCCAGTGGTCCGAAAACCGGGGTCCACTTCAGTCTCGTCTAACGTTAACCAAGGAGAAGAACGATGAGGTTGACTTCGATTCTTGTATTACCCGTGTTGTTTGCACTCCAGCCAAACGGTTCCATCGTCTCCGCCCTTCCGCTTGGTGATCCTTCCCTGAATGAGATTCGGGCATCGGACTATGCATGCTTTAACACTGGGCCGGGGCAGTCCAAGTGTCAGGAGTGCAAGTCCAATGGCAACGGAAATTATGTTAAGTGCATCACTGAGCCTCCCGGCGTCAAGGTTTTGTCGCGATACATGAACGCCCAAACTCATGACGGCCCCAACACCATCCTGGAGGACGAGCAATGTCCCGGAATAGCTCGCACCTATCCAGACGCTGACTGTGAGCAAGAAGTACTCGATACCGATACATGTGGAAGAACTTGGTCACAGGCAAAATACAATGGCACCACAGAAAGAGAATGTCCAGCACCGACAGAAGGGCCACCGAAAGGTTTATAGGTAAGTTTGCGGCGTATCGTTTTGCCGAATTCGTTCACAAAGTGTCGTCTGTAAAGCGAGATTTCACTACGAATTTCCGCGTTGCAGTCGAACAGAACGATGAAGAGATTGGTCGTGAATTGTTCTCTACACGTTTCATTGCATTAAAACACGGGGACGGAAGGCATGCTTCTCAATTTCAGTCTCCTCCTGACCACATGTTTGCGTTTCATAACACTTTATTCGGCCGGTCAAACTGGTACTGCCGGAGATCGTTGTGGCGTTTATTCGCTGTGTATGGCAGTTGCTTCTCTGGGACAAGCGATAGATTTCGAGTCACTTTCTGGCAGTGTACCAACAATGGGCGCTGGAGCCACAATGTCTCAGCTTAAGCGGGCTGCCGTTGCGATTGGAATTCCTGCTGAAGGTTTTTATGTAGCCGATTTCCCGATCATCAAACGAGGCCACTCTGTCGGGATCATCCGTTTGCGGCCTGAAAATCGTGATTGGCATTTCGTCACGGTGACTGAGTCCAAAGATCAGTTTGTCCGCATCATCGACTTTCCGGCTAAACCAGCGTGGATTCCCACGGCCGCTCTGAAAGATGATTTGAACTGGGATGGAAACATTTTGCTGATGGGAGATCGGATTCAGGACGTGGCCATCTCACGACAACGCTACAACATTGCCGACTGGATGTTGTGGAGTTCATGCGGCATTGTTTGGATTGTCGCTCTTTGCAAAAAAAGTGCTCTGCATAAGCTCCGGATTGAGCGGCCATCGTTGCGGAAGGGATTCACGCTGATTGAGTTGATGGTCGTGCTGTCAGTCATCTCAGTCTTGATGTCTCTTCTGTTGCCTGCAGTTCAAAACGCACGTGACCGAGCAAGATCATTGGAATGTAGCTCTCGCTTAAGGCAAATCGGACTGGGTGTCCACCAGTATCTAGATGTTCACAAAGGCATATTTCCTGTACCGTTTACGAGAAACACGGATAGAGTTACCGGGCTGATCATCGACAGGAACATGTCTGTCCACGCCCAGTTATTGCCGTATCTGGATCAATCGGCGATCTATGCGAAAATCTGTTTTGATGAAACAGCCGCTGGAGCTTATCACGATCCGCCTTTCAGCGATTGTAACGAAGCTGTCGATTCGCTTCGTGTCTCGACATTTGAATGTCCCAGTGACAGTGTCAATCCTGGGGGTACAAATTTTCGCGTCTGTTTTGGCTCGAGCCCAAACTTCGGTGTTGCGTCTGAACAGTCATTTCTGAGTTTTGGTGCTGGCATGTGTACCTTAAGTCTCGTTACGGACGGGCTTTCGAATACCGCATACTTTTCAGAACGGGTTTCTGGTGACCGAAACAAAGCGTCCTATGATCCAACTCGCGATATGGTTCCCACAAGCGGAGTTCCAGATTCTCCCAAAGCTCAAATGGCCGATTGTGCGAAGACCATCACACAACCCAAAAAGCATTACTCGTGGATTGGCAGTACATGGTTGCTGACACACGAGAATCACACCAGTTACTCACATGCGTTTCCGCCGAATAGCGCTATACCTGACTGCAACGTCATGGTTTCCGCCAGAAGCTGGCATCTGAGTTCGGTCAATGTTCTTCGGTGCGACGGCAGTGTGCGGAGCGTCTCCAACACCATTGATCATGACGTGTGGATCGCAATGGCGTCACCCTGCGGCGGCGAAGCGAACACAGAATTTTAGGCTGGGAGTGATGACGTTGTTTTTGCTTCCTAACGTGCGAGCGGTTGCTTTTGCGGCAACATTTGCAGCAATGGCGGTGGGCTGCGTCCGGGAGAAAGAGCCGGAAGAACAGGTTCTGCAGAAAGCACTTCTCGTAGAACCTAATGCAATTCGACTGCGGCGTCCCGGCAGTACTTCAAGTCAGAAAGTTGTTTGTCGCGTGACCAATGAGTCGGGGCACCTGGTAGAAATCACTGACATCAAAGGAACATGTGCATGTGCGATTGCGGAACCGCCATCAAGGTCCGCGCTAGCGCACGGTGAGTTTGTAGATGTTGTCATGGAAGTGCGTTTCCCCGAGTTCGGTAAGCAGGATTCAACCATCACGATCGCAACAAATCCACCGGACGCGGGAGCACGAATTCCAGTCCAGCTTGTTTCTCCGAAGGAACCCATCCCCCGGATGCTGCTCTTTCCTGCACAAGTGCAATTAATTCCTGACGCAAGCGGGAACAACTGTACCGCGACCGCATTCTTAACAACGCTTGAACGGGCAGACTCAGATCGCTGGCTGACTGGTGGCGAATTTGACAATCAGGCAATTACCGTCAGTGTCGAACTGGTCGAGTCAGGCGACCAAACGACAAAAGAAAAGAAACAACGTTCCGATGCGATTGTTCGACGGGAATACAAATTGACCTTCGAATACAAAGATCGTGGAAAAGTCGCTTTTTCTACACGTCTCTTGCTGAATGCGGGACGTTCACGGAAACAGGTTCCCTGGGAATCTTGTCAGACTCTCGTGAGCTACACCCCGAAAGCGGCATCATTTCACCTCCGACCTTCTGTGGTTGTTCTTTCAGAGTTCCCCAGGCGAGACTCTGTGACTCGAGTTTCAATTCTCGGCCCTGTCAATAGCCGAGTCGAATTGGACACTGCAGAGGTTCCAGCGGGGATCAGGATGGTCTGCAATCCTGTGGCTTCAGGAGAAACCGATATCTGCCATGAGTTGGAAATTCATTTCGACGACGTTCCGAGGGATTTTTCACATTGCCTCGCAAGATTGAAGTGCATAACTGGTTCGCGCCAAGAAGTACATGCGTTAAGGGTTCGCAAAGCGTGGTAAGACACCGAATCTGGCGGAAGGTCAGCACTTGCGCGTTCAATCAGCATTTAGATTAAAAGTCCGCTTTACAGATGAGGGATGCATAAATGGCCAAGAGCTGTCGAGCGAAGCGTTGCACTATCACCGCAGACGTTCATGGGGAGTCGCTCGGAAAATCCGAAGCCCGACGAGCAACACACAATAGACTGCAAACGATCCCGCAATCATTCCTGTAATGGTCGGCCAATGGCTGAAGATGATCTTCAGACGCAATTCTTCCCAAAGCAGTCGCCAGATACAAAGCACGATATAAGCGGCAATGCACAGATAGGGTCCAAAAGCCACAAAACTTCGACCTGTGATAATGCGACCGCCAACTCCCAGAACAATACCCACCAACGGTGCGATGGCGAGGACACACAGAGTTGGCTGCCATCCCATGAATGCACCAATCATGGCCATCAACGTCACGTCTCCAAGTCCAATGGCCGGAATTCCCAGGATTCTATGCGACGCAATCCTACCCGCCCACATGATGCTGGCCCCGGAAATCAGCCCAGCCATGCTCCAGACAAATCCATGAACATGCTGATGCTGTTTCATCCACTCCGGAAGATAGGGACCGTACAATGCAACAAGATCGTAGTCCCAATTCACCCAGACATGAATGGTCTGCAACTCACCACTGACAGTCGCCCAGACAACGGCCAGCAGAACACCACTCATAACGATCGGGTCTGGAATTACGTAATCAAGGAAATCAGTAATCGTGGCCGTCGCAAGCAGAAAAATAAATATCAGGTGAAACGGAAGCCGATTCCGCCAAAGTTCCAAAGACGGTCGAACTTCCGAAACGGTTTGACATTGCTCATTGATCAACAACCAACCGAAGACCACAAACAGAACAGCCAGGCAAAGGCTTGCACAAAACGGCCAATTCCGATCCCGCACGAAACACTTCCGGCATCGGATCCCGGGATACCACATGACAAACTGTCGAAACAACGAAACAGGATATCCGCAGCCCGGACATCGGCGCAGACCTGATTGGAGTGTTTCCGCCATCAGCGCGGAAGCCCAGATAGAGGAAATCCTGCCAGCAAACAAGCCGACAAGAAAAAGCTGCAGGGTCATCGGGGTGATAATACGCAAAAAAGACGAACGGGAAATCGACGCATTCTGACTAACAAGCCACGAGCTACAATCCCAATGAGCCTCGAATGCTGCGAACTCGAAATGAGAGGCCTTCGTCTGATCCACAAAGAAACAGATCGTGCTTGTTTTTAAGGCAAGAGGCACTCACAATAAGCAGTCCTGTCGACAGGAGACCCGAATGGCACAGACTTAGGCGTCGGCATGGGAGTTGCATCGACGATGTTTTGTACAGGGATGCATTTTTGCGAAGCGACACTTTCGAAGCGCCGTTAGCCTCCGTTAACCGCTGTTCTTTGTCAGAATGCGAAGCGGAACAGATTTGAAAGCCGGTGCACGGATTGACTGGTCTTTCGGAAGGGTGTGAAGTACAAGTTTCCAAGGTTTACGTCGGACAAAGATTTCCTGATCTGTCCGATTTTCAGTCGACAGGGGTCAAGGCAGAGATCATGAAAAAGCTCGAGGCAGTTATCCGTCATTACAAACTTGAAGACGTCAAAACCAAGCTAACCAGCATTGGCGTTCAGGGCATGACGGTTTCCGAGGTCCGCGGATTCGGTCGTCAGCGAGGCCACAAAGAAACCTATCGCGGTGCTGAATACACCGTGGACTTTATGCCTAAGGTCAAACTGGAAGTCATCGTCAACGACAATGAAGTCGAAGGTGCCATCAACGCAATTTGCGAAGCAGCCCGAACTGGCCAAATCGGCGACGGAAAGATCTTCCAGTACAACCTGGAGCAGGTCGTTCGAATCCGAACAGGCGAAACTGGTACCGAAGCAATCTAACCCCGCATTGCTGCAGTCTGCCAGGAAACTTCAAAATGGCGAGCCGCCCCAGGCTCGCCATTTTGCGTTTGGCCCAGCATTTTACAACTTTTTTTGAATTCCCGCTGCTATCGACAGGGCGATCGACAACCGATTCCTGGATTTCCAGTTCCGCCGATTACAAAATGGGACTCAGGATTGTGTTGTCGGCAGGCGATTGCCGAATTACACTGCGTCGCTTCGTTGTCCCCGCTGGAGTTCATTCCAGTCCGTCGGGCGGTCTGCTGATCTTCGGATCTGATGCGGACCTTACGGGGGTGTTCGCCCGCAGTTGGTGTTTCAGAAAAAGGTTGTAAGTCGTTACATGGCAACAATTTCCCGCGCAGATCTGAAGAAACTTCGTAAACGCCGTGCTCGTCTGAAAAAGAAAAAGATGAGCTGCATGTTTTCTGGTCATGGTGAAATCCCACGTCCAGTGTACGTGGATTACAAGGATCTGAAGACACTGCGAAATCTGATCGACCGTGAAGGCCGCATTCTTCCTCGCCGTCGAACCGGCACCACTGCTCTCTATCAGCGAGCCGTACGAACGGCAGTCTTGCGAGCCCGATTCATTGGCTTACTTCCATTCGTCGCCGAAGAATAAGTCACACTTCAGACTCGATCCTCAGAAAGCCGGCTGAAACCTCACCCGGCTTTTTTCATGCGCGACTGACAATCTGACATTGGTGTACGAGAGACTTTGATGACGTGCCTGACAGCCTTGCTCTTCCGAAAAACTCGGAATTCTGTCGGCGGTTTTGTCACTGACAGCATTCCCGAATTGACTCTCCCGGGGATATATTGACGTCACATTGCATTTTGTTCTGCTGTCCTCGGGTTGTCTCTTTCAGGGAGTATCCTGCGTGCGCACTTTGAAACATGGGAACGTCAGAAGCCTTCTTGCTGCGTTACTTATGCTGTTTACGCCATTCTCGACGTTGGCTGCCGAAGAGGCGCAAGGCCAATTAAAAGG
>JANPHT010000725.1:0-6230 GCA_031424595.1 Planctomycetota bacterium | reverse complement strand
TTGCTGTTCTGGAACTGGGAACTACGCTGGAAAGAAAGCTGATGGCAGAGTTCCGCGACATTTACCCTCATCGAGTCATGGAGCCGAATGACAGCGGCAACTTCGGAATCGGACTACTTTCGAAGCTCCCCCTACAGGATGCTCGAATCTTCAAGTTGTCGACTGCTCAATTGCCGTCGATTCAGGCGACAGCCAGATGGAATGGACAAACACTGCACCTGATTGCAACACATCCCATCCCACCAGTAAATTCGCAGTACTTTGCAGCGCGCAACGATCACTTGAATCGACTGGCCGAGCGCATTCGAAATCTGAACGAAGACAGCGCGGGGCAGCCTGTCATAGTGCTCGGAGATCTGAATCTGACACCATGGTCGCCGATCTATGCAGATTTTCTACGACATTCGTCTCTGAAAGACTCCCTGGGCGGCGACGGCATTTCAAGTTTGCGGCCAACCTGGTACAGATGGCCGTGGTTCCCCTTCGGCCTGATCCTTGATCATGGATTTGCCACCGCCAATCTGGTGTGCACGCGACGATCAGTACTCGAAGACATTGGCTCAGACCATCGTCCCGTGCTGTTGGAGTACGCTCATTCCAGCCAGCTTCAATGACTGTGGTCGCCTTTCTGGTGCCTGACGCAATTAATTCCGGGTGCACCTGCATAATTCAGAGGCTCCCGACGGCTGAATGTTCCGCCAGGTGCCGTGGGGTTGCGCAGCACGACAAACTCGTACGAATCTTCAATTGCGTGCAGTGAGACAACTTCAGATCGTCGAATTCGTGGAGAGAAACGGGGAAATTGCGAATAAAGTGACTGGCAATTCCAAACTTTGCCGATAACATGCCGCGTCCCTCGCACGGGGCAAGAGCCTGTGCGATTTAACACCCAACAAGTGGGCGACAACGAAGCCATTGCGACCGCGCAAGAGCTTGTTAATACATTGTCGCGGGGTGGAGCAGCCTGGTAGCTCGCGAGGCTCATAACCTCGAGGTCGTCGGTTCAAATCCGGCCCCCGCCACTTAAACCCCGGTGTCGAATTCATTTCGACCCCGGGGTTATTTTTTGCGCTCCCGTTGAGCCCCGGAAAAAGCGTCGACGTATCCCGCTTTCCCGCAACAACTTGCGATGAGCCCGTTGCTCGGTCCCGTGCCTCTGGTCTCAAAGAGAGACACTGCAATTCAGACCTCTCTGGCCATTTCGGCCCGTTTGAGAGCGATTTGTCTCTCCATTCAGAGACAATCCCGGCTCGGGTTATGACCCCAATTGGCTTCAGTAAGCAGTTTCCGATTTTCCGAATCGCGTTTTGGGGTTATGCGACCCTGCGGTTATGAACGCAAAGGATTCGGATGTCTTCGTTCCGCTCTATCGACGAGATTAGGGAGGATTGGTATCGCTGATCAATCGATCCTGATATCTCTCGAACAGGTCGTGAACCATGAAGAAAAGTCGAATAGAACAGATCTTGGCCAGCTTGCCCGAGACGGTCGACGTCCATGACCTTATTGAGCGACTGCATCTACTCGATAAGATTGAGCAGGCCGAAAAGCAGTTGGCTCGCGGGAAGGGAGTCTCGCATGAAACGGCGAAACAGAGACTGAGTCAGTGGCTGCCATGAACCGTAGCACTCTGTTGCCTTCAAAGTTTTGAGGGTAGTATTCTGTGGCAGACGTTCAGCGGAGATACGAAAAACTGATTGATGAGATGCCGATCCACGTCAAGGCAGCTCGCGCGGCAGAGATGTTCGCATGGTCCCGCGACTGGATCATGCGACAGGTTCTTGCGGAGAAAGCCCCGATGTCGGAAGAGCGACTTCGGCTGGAGATCGCAATGAGGATGTACGGCCATGAAGAGCCTGTTCGGCAATTGATTGAGAAAGCTCTGAGTCATGTTGCCAAATAAAACCTTTCGCAACACTTTCGCACATTGCATAGGATTTCTTTGGCTGCTTGAGGTTCGTCATCACCTGACCGGCGGATTCGTCAATGTCTTGAGGGGCGATCGATAATGGACGGGAACACAATCACTCGCGAAGAACTGTACGAAGAAGTTTGGTCCACCCCCGTTTCGAGATTAGCTCCCAAGTACAACCTGTCCGACGTTGGCTTTGCCAAGTTGTGCAGGCGATCGAATATTCCGCTCCCGCCCCGTGGTTACTGGGCGAAACTCGAAGCTGGGCAAAAGATCCAACGCACTCCGCTCCCAACCCTTGAAGAGGAGGGCGAGATTATCTTCCACGTGCCGGACCCCGCAGAAATGGCAATGAAGGCGAAGGCCAGAATGGAAGCAGAGAAGCATGAAGCTCAATTACCCAAAATTGAAGTTGCCGAAACCCTGCGTGGCTGCCACCAACTCGTCTCCGCAACGAATGACGTGTTTCAAGGGGCCAGAAAACGTGACGACGGTTTGCTGCTTTCTCCCCAAGGTAGCCAACTGAGCTTGCTTGTGAGCCGTGATCAACTTCGTCGGTCGCTCCTGGTAATGAGTGCTCTGTTGAAGGCATTTGAGTCACTGGGTCACAAAGTCAGTGCTGGACCAAAGATCGAGATTAATGGTCATTCAGTAACTCTCTCGATTCGAGAAGCAACCGTGAAGGTGGAGGAAGAGTTTGACGTGTCGAAGGAATCTATTGAGGGCCGTTATGATTTCTTCAGCGAGCGAAAACGAAAGAAGCAAGTTCCGAGCGGCATGTTGACAGTGGCTGTTCCAGAAGCAGATGCATATTGGGCGTCCGGCTGCAGAAAACAGTGGAAAGACACCAAGACTCAACAGATCGAGAATTGCTTGAACGCGATTGTTGCTGGAGTTCTGGCGATCGCGGAGAAGCAACTCGAACACGAAATCAAGCAGAAGCAAGAAGCAATAAAAAAGGCAGAAGAAGAAAAACTGTATCGCCAGCAAGCGGCAGCGCGGGCGAAGAAACGAGAAGAACAGAAAAAAGAACAAGCTAAGCTGGAAGCGTTGCTCGCGCAGGCAAGTGACTTGAAACACAGCCGGGAGATCAGGGAGTTTGTCGTTTACGTACGGCAAGCACACGAAAGCCAGGGAGCGCGCATTGATGTTGATTCTGAGTTAGGTAAGTACTTGGTATGGGCTGAATTGCAGGCCGATCGATTGGATCCAACCATCACTTCGCCGAAAACGATTCTGGATGAGGTGATTCCTGATGAATCAATTTTCCCTTCCTATCGCCGTTGGTAGACCATGGGCAGGCAAGCCAAAAATTTTGACGAACTGGGGCCCCTCGTCGACCTGTGCCGGGCTGGAAAACTATTCGAAGTTCAGGCGTGGGTTGCAGAGTCAAAACCTATCAATCCACCAAGCGGACATTACCGCGGCAGTCGAAAGAAGACTCCGCTTGAGTATGCCATTGACGCCGGGTTTCACAGTCTGATCAAAGTCTTACTCGATGCAGGCGCGGACATTGGCCCAATAGATCGCTATTGCCCAATGACGATGGCGCTTGAGAAGCGACGATTGGATATCGTCAAATTGTTGGTCGAACATGGTTACGACCCGGCAGGTATTGATGCACGACGAGTGTTGTCGACCTGGGATCCCGAAATCATGGAGTACTTCATTGAGTCTGGATGTAACCTGGACATTGGAAATCCGCTCGCGTGGGCACTTTGTAATCGTATTCGTACTTCTCTGCCTCTAGTCAAGAAGTACCAGGACCGTTTCCCTTCGATTCGAAAGCAAGTGAATGTTGCGCTGCGGCATCACTGCAGGAAAGGTGACGCCAAATGGGTTTCGCTATTGCTCTGGGCGGGCGCTGATCCTCTTTCCCGTGGCGAGGATGATCCCGAACAAGAATCCGACGATGAGGGCGGTGGCATCTCAGCATTGAGTTTTGCTGCTCTCTACAATCACTATGAACTATTCGAGCTCAAAGCCGTCAAAGCATGTCTGGGTAGTCCCTCAGCAGCACAGATTATTGACTACCTTGATGGTCCCGGTGCTGGGCCGGTGCTTGCTTCGCTTCTTAAACGTGGGCTCGATCCAAACAACAATCAGCGTGGAGGATCCACGGCGATCCAGCGATGTCTTGAACATTTTCATTACTATGGCTCCAGTTCTCGATTTTCCTTCGACTACTTCTCTGGATCAGGAAGCAAAACAAAACTGGACTCGGACCGCAGTCGAGAATTCATGAAAAACATCTACCTTCTGGCGGAGGCTGGTGGCAAATGGCGGCCATCCGCCGATGAAATCAAGTCGGCGCGAAAGTCGCTCACAAAGATGATTCCGGAATATACCGTCGAGTTCATCAGTCTCATGGCGCGTTTCAAGGCTGCTAAGAAAGAAGATGTCGTGGAATTGCTTCGTACCCCGACAATCAAGTCGCTGGTTGGTAAGTATCGCAGTCGAATCGACCAGCATCTCGAATCCCTCACCGTTCATGAGAGCACGGGGCCTTGAACGTCGAATGCAAGCAGATCTGTCCGGCATGGCTATTCACTTCGCTTGTTTTCTAGTAGCGAAAACAATGGTATCGCTTAAGGGCCACGTTCCATAAAAGTTCACAGCGGCCAGGGACATAAAGAAGAGTCAGGATGCTGACTTAGCCATCAAGAGAATATTGGCAGATTCCCGGACACATAACCCGAAAACGGCATATGTGAATTCCTGCCAGTATTGTTAATCGCGCCCTTCAGCGAGGCAGGTCCGGGATGACATCACGCAACAGAGTTCTAACCCCTCACGAGCGACGCCGGGAGGTGGCCGCAGTTCTCGCAATCGCCGTCCGCCGGTTTCTTCAGGACCAGGCGAATTCCAAAGTTCTGAGCACTGACGTTTCGAACAGAGTTGAACTCGTTCTCGAAAAACGGCTCAGTGTGTCTCGCGAACCCGACGGCTCCGGCCGGTCGAACGAATAGGAAGTACAGCCCGCGCAGACAAACAACGCTTGACGCTGCGCGGAAGTTAGACAAACAGAGAGATGACAGAATGATGGCGGATGAGGTGGATCTTGAATCCGAAGCACTGCAGCAGTTGCCTGTAAGCAAGCTCCATGAACGGTTCGTGAGCGTGTATGGCGAGGCACCTCGGTCACGGAACCGAATTTGGTTGATCCGAAAGATCCTCTGGCGACTGCAGTCGGTTAAGGACGGGAGCCTGAGCGAACGCGCAAGGCAGCGGGCCACGGAACTGGCCATGGACGCTGATGTCCGCCTGATGCCAGCAAAGCGATCCCCAGCAATGAACGTCAGACCTGCAGAGAAAAGATATCAGACGCCGCAGGCGACGGTGGTCGATGAACGACTGCCATCAACAAACACTCCGATTTTCCGTGAGTACAAAGGTAAAAGTATCGAGGTGCGAGTGCTCTCTGATGGCTTCGAATACGACGGCAAACGCTACAAGTCGCTGTCCGCGGTTGCGAAGGTTATCACCGGGTCACATTGCAACGGATACCGCTTCTTTGGTCTGGGGACGAAGTAATGGGACGAGCCAAACCTCCGATGAAACCATCGGAAACGAAAATTCGCTGCGCAATTTATACCCGCAAGTCGACCGAAGATGGTCTGGATCAGGACTTCAACTCACTCGATGCACAACGAGAAGCCGGGGAAGCCTACATCGCCAGCCAGAAGCAGGAGGGCTGGGTATGCATTCCGACGCTCTACGATGATGGCGGATTCTCCGGCGGAAATGTGGAACGGCCTGGTCTCCTGCGAATGCTGTCAGACATCAAAGATGGCAAGATCGACTGTGTCGTGGTCTACAAGGTCGACCGGTTGAGTCGATCCTTGATGGACTTTGCCCGAGTCATGGAAACGTTTGAGAAGCACAAGGTCTCCTTCGTATCGGTGACGCAGCAGTTCAACACCACCCATTCGATGGGCCGTCTGACGCTAAACATTCTGCTGTCCTTCGCCCAGTTCGAACGCGAAATCATCGGAGAGCGCATCTGTGACAAACTGGCGGCGCATCGGCGAAAAGGTAAGGCAATCACAAACGCCGATATCACCTTTACCAGCGAGTCTGGAAATCGCGGCGCCTTTGGAAGAACAAATGACGAGGGCAAGTTCAAATTATCTACCTTCGGAGTGAATGACGGAGCGATCGCTGGCAAGCACACGGTTACCATCGTGAAGTCAAAGGCGGCAGCGGCACCCGCGAAGAAGGAAGCAGACACATTCTCTCCCAACTACGAACCGCCCAAGCCCCTGACAGAAGCCGATCCCAAGTTTTTTGCGCCACCCGCCGGGAGTAGCGAAATTCC
>JANPHT010000724.1:0-17804 GCA_031424595.1 Planctomycetota bacterium | reverse complement strand
ATCAGTACCGCAGCAAGGTGAGGAATGACGCCCGTGCGTTCGCGAAACAGGATTGTTTCTCTGGCCACATCATCACGAGTTTGTTCGGCAAGCAGTTTGCCATCAATGACTCTTGCATTCATCACAGATCTTTCTGGCTGTTCAGGATCACTTCAGGTCCGAGCATCAAGCCGCACAATGATCGCTATGGCTTCAATTCCAGCGAATGATTTTCAGGAGAATCGGTATTTGCGGAGTGAGCGTTGACGACCATGGCAGCTCTGAGTGTTTTTATCAGGTCTTCCGGTCGAAATGGCTTTTGGACAATCGAGTGAACTGCCGACATGTGTGCAAACATCTCTGGGTTCTCAGCCGAATACCCGCTCATCATGACCACCGGGATTCTGATTCCCTTATTGGAAAGTTCCTCCAGCATTGCTGGTCCATCCAGAACAGGCATCATGATGTCCAGCAACAAACAATCCACCGATTTGTTTTCAATCAGATATTCCATGGCATCCATCGCATTTGTAAACGATGTGACATGTCCTCCCATCATTTCCACGGTGTGAGAGACGACGTCAAGCACATCCGGCTGATCGTCGACAGCCACGATGTTGATCCCTTGAGCCAGCATGGTTGTTCGAACCCTGGGCACTTGCGATACTGGGTGTTCCGTCGCAACACGGGATTGAGGAAGCAGGATTCGAAAGCGACACCCTTGTCCGGGAACAGAGATGATCTGCACAAATCCATCATGTCGATTCACGTTTCCATAGACGACCGCAAGTCCAAATCCATGACCTGACGACTGTCCTTTGGTCGTAAAAAAGGGCTCGAACACGCGAGCGAGGTCGGCTTCGGAAACACCCGGTCCCTGGTCGGCGACTTCAAACCAAACGAACCGTCCGCCCGTCTTTCGGCTTCCGAACGTAGGGATATTCAAAGGCACTTCGTCCAGCATAATCAACCCGGTACTGATGACGACAGGATCAAAGGTGCCATCCATGGCCTGCGAAGAGTTGGTGACAAGGTTCATCAGGATCTGATCAAGTTGTTCAGCATCCCCCTCCGTCAACAAAACTTCGGCACACGGACAAAACTGAATGGGATGTCCTCCCCCAAGACCTGCACGAAGCAGAGGCAGCATGCGTTCAATATTATCATTAAGATCCACGATCGTTTTGGATGTGGGCTGTCGGCCCGCATAGGCCAGCATCTTACGACTCAGGCCAGCCGCTGTTTCGGCCGAGCGAATGATACCGTCGAGAAACTGTATTCCGGATGAAGAAATGGGTTCGATACGTTTCAGCAGATCAGCGTTGCCAATCATTCCAACAAGAAGATTATTAAAGTCATGAGCAATTCCGCCCGCGAGTGCGCCAAGACTTTCAAGTCGCTCGGTTTGGGCCAGTCGCAATTCAATCCGTTCCTTCTCTTGTCGCTGTTTTGTGGCATTCCTGATTTCTGCATTAAGTCGGTGGTTCGCCCTGCGTAACCGCCATCGCTCACGCAACAATATCAACGCCAGACAAAGCGAAACTCCGAAGCCGAGTCGCGCGAACATCAGCGACCGCTGGCCTGCAGTGTCAGCTCTCAGTTGTTCGTCGGAAATTCTCTTTGACTGAGCGACAAGCATCTCGCTGAATTCCTGAACGTCACGATCTTTCAGCGATGTGGAAGTTGCAATCGCAAGTGACTCAACGTTTTTAAGCCGTGAATCAAGATGTTCATACAGCAGCGATCGTGGTATTGTCGGAGTGCCATTCGACGACATCGTGAGCAGCAATGCAGGCAACCGCCGCAGCGGTTGTGGATCTTTCAGGACGGGCACGAACGCAATTAACCATTCCACAGCAATCAATGTCTGGTGTCGTTCCAGCCATTCGTATTTTCCAACGGTGAGGCATGCGCGGCAAAAATCAACGTTGCCGGCCGAGGCCAAAAAAAGAATGAGAAGCAGCAGAGATTGCAACATTATTCCGACATCGGTTCCCAAAGCAGGCACGTGTTACACTCGGGAACAGGCAAACTCCGTTCCCTTGGGGAGTTATCGCCCCTTTTACCAGCGGATTCAATGGATCGGTGCCAAATATTTGCCCAATGGTTGTGGCCTCAAAAGTGGATTTGAAGAGCAGGTCTCGCCTGGAAATGCGGAGTAATGAATGTCGCTTGTCTCGAAATACGATCGATTCATCCGGCAATGCGATGACTATGCTCGATCGACCTTCATCAGTTCGACCAATTCCTGCTTCAATTGGGTGTCGTGAACGCGTAAAATGCAAGCCTCCGCGATCCAATGATTCTGTCGTTTCCTCAGCCCGCTTGGCATCCTTTATCTGGCGCTCATGCTGGATCTCATCTTATGAAATTTCGTCAATTCCTACTGGTTCTCTGTGTACTGACGTTGTGCCTGTTGCAGGCGACTATGCAAGCACAAGAACGACTCGATTTCAACAGGGACATCAGGCCGGTTCTGGCAGAGAATTGCCTTTACTGTCATGGCCAGGATGCCAATAAACGGCAAGCAGAACTACGACTGGACGATCGTGAATCGGCTATCTCCAGCGGTGCCATCATTCCCCATGACATTTCCGGCAGTTCACTGATTCAGCGGATTCACTCGACAAATCCCGATGAACTCATGCCGCCCGTGAAATCCAACAGAAAGCTTTCTGCCGAACAGAAATCCATGCTGGAGCGGTGGATTTCTGAGGGGGCCGATTATCAGAAGCATTGGGCTTTTGTGGCTCCGGTGCGACCTGCAGAACCCACTGCGAATGACACTGAGTGGGCGCAGAATGCCATTGATCGTTTCGTGCTGAATAAGTTGGAAACGGCTGATCTCAGACCATCACCTGAGGCTGACCGGGCCACCTTAATTCGCAGGCTGGCGATTGATCTCACCGGGCTGCCCCCGAAGCCGGAAGAGATCGATGCGTTTGCAGCAGACTCGGATCCGGACGCTTATGAGAAGCTTGTCGATCGATATTTCGCCAGTCCTCATTACGGCGAACGTATGGCACTCAGCTGGCTGGATGCGGCTCGCTATGCCGACAGCAATGGATTCCAACAGGATGGCGATACGTGGCAATGGATCTGGCGAGACTGGGTCGTAAAGGCTTTGAATGATGATCTGCCGTTCGACAAATTCACGCTTTGGCAACTGGCCGGTGACTTATTGCCGGAAGCGACGGACGAACAAAAAATTGCGAGCGGCTTTAACAGAAATCATTTGCTCAATGGCGAAGGGGGAGCCATCGCCGAAGAACAGCGCTGGGTTATCCTGTTTGATCGAATGGAAACCACTTCCACGACCTGGCTGGGTCTTACCATGAACTGCGCTCAGTGTCACGATCATAAGTATGACCCGATCACGCAGCGTGATTACTACAGCATGCTGGATGCGTTCAATCGAGTTCCGGAATCAGGCACGCCGCAGTACTTTTCGTCGCGAGTTCGCGTCGCCGCTCCGTTTCTGGAACTACCAACGGAGGAGAACAAATCCCGGATTGCCGACCTTGAATCCCCGATCGCGGCTGCGGATATTGAGGCCACGAAAGTGTTGAATGCCGCTTTCGACGGGTGGAAGGCCGGCTTGTTTGCAGATGGAAAACCGGCTGAGGGAAATGGTCTTCCGGAGGTCCTGGCGAATCTGTTGAAGAAGCCGGAAGAAGCCCGGTCTGAGCACGACAAAAAGACGATCGACACAGACCTTCGAAAACATTTTGATGAAAAAGTACAGCCAACCCTCGTTGCAAAATTTTCAACGATTCAACAACGCGATGGTCTGAAGAAAAAGCTGGCCGATTATCGAGCTGATCAGATTCCCCGAGTGATGATCATGAGCGACGCTCAACCACGCGAGACAAAAATTCTGTCTCGTGGAGAGTATTTGAATCCGACAGAAAAAGTTGCCTTTGCTACGCCCGCGTTTCTGCCTGCCTTGCCAGCCAATGCTCCGACGAATCGACTGGGGTTTGCTCAGTGGCTGGTCGCAGCCGATCATCCTCTGACAGCTCGTGTGCAGGTGAATCGAATGTGGCAGCACTTTTTCGGTGCAGGGCTGATCAAGACGGCAGAAGATTTTGGCGTTCAGAGTGAGTTCCCGATTCACGGGGCTCTGCTGGATTGGCTGGCCGTGGAGTTTCGAGAACATGGCTGGAGCATGAAACATCTGCATCGCCTGATTGTGATCAGCGCCACATATCGACAGTCAGGTCGAGTGACGCCCGAGCTGAAGTTGCGAGATCCGGAAAATCGGCTACTGGCGCGTGCGAGCCGGTTTCGAATGCCATCCCTGATTCTTCGGGACTGGGCTCTGGCCGCATCCGAACTGATGGATGTCAGCATCGGTGGGTCGCCAGTCTATCCGTATCAGCCCAGCGACATCTGGGAATCGCTGGCGATCACAAAAGAACGCGATTTTACATATCCGGCGTCGAGTGGAACTGACCTGTATCGTCGCAGTCTTTATACCTTTTGGAGACGGACGGTGGGGCCGGCAAACATGTTTGATACTTCTAATCGTCAGGCTTGTCGAGTCCGAATGCAGCCAACCAGTACTCCCCTGCATGCGTTGACAACACTGAATGATCCAACCTGGGTTGAAGCCGCGCGAGCCCTTGCGGAACGATGCTGCAAAGCGGCTCCGGATCGTGATGGACGACTCACGCGCGCGTTCCGTCAGATTCTGGGACGAAAGCCGGCAGATGTTGATATGGAGATTCTGCGACGTTCTTACGATAAGCAGTTCCGGATGTACTCAAGCGACCCGGATGCTGCGAAACTGTTGCTCACAGTGGGGGCGACACCTCGGGACGAATCCCTGGATGCGTCAGAGCATGCTGCACTTTCGGCGGTCTGCCTGGCAATTCTGAATCTGGATGAGGCGTTGACTCGCGAATAGTCTGCGTACTTCACTTCACAACGGCGCAAGCACAAAACATTACATACTGACGCAACTATGACAAATCCATTTCTTGACAACATTGCTCGCGTGACTCGACGCCAGATCTTTGGTTCCTCCGCAAGCGGTATTGGACTGGCTGCGCTGGCCTCGCTGTCCGGAGCTTCGGCTGTCGAGGGAACTGCCGGAGTCCCTCGCGGTCTGCCACACTTTGCGCCCAAGGCGAAGCGAGTCGTTGTCCTGTGGCAGGGTGGAGGGCCATCACATGTTGACCTGTTTGATGATAAGCCTGTGATGCGGAAAATGGCTGGCCAGGATATTCCGGATACCGTCCGCGGAACAACTCGTTTATCGACGATGTCCAGCGGGTATGGAAAATGGCCCTGCCTTCCGTCGATCAAGCCGTTCAAGTGCTACGGCAAGTCGGGATTGTCTCTCAGTGAAATGCTGCCCAACGTCGGCTCCATTGCGGACGATATCTGCGTTGTTCACAGCATGCACACGGAAGCTGTTAATCACGCCCCGGGCGTTACGTTCTTCATGACGGGTTCACAGGTTCCCGGGCGGCCGAGCATGGGAGCGTGGCTTTCTTATGGACTCGGCAGCGAGACAGATAATCTGCCCACGTTTGTCGTGATGACCTCCAGCGACAAAGCGAAAACCTGCGGGCAATTGTTCTTCGATTATTATTGGGGCAGTGGATTTCTTCCCAGCCGATATCAGGGAGTTCGATTTCGAAACACCGGCGATCCTGTCCCCTATCTGACAAATCCACCCGGAGTTACGCCCCAATCCCGACGCGACTTGCTGGACGACATTGCGGCGATGAATCAGGCGCATCTTGCGGACTATGGGGATCCGGAAATCGACACGCGAATTGCCCAATACGAGATGGCGTTCCGGATGCAGTCGAGCGTTCCGGATCTCGTCGATTTCTCCGGTGAAACCAAAGCGACACTCGATCGCTATGGTGCAGATGTTCTGGTGAAGGGCACGTTCGCAAATAACTGTCTGATCACTCGCCGGCTGCTGGAACGCGGCGTTGGTTTCGTGCAGCTGATGCATGCTGGCTGGGACCAACATGGCAACCTGCACACGCAACTTGAGCAACAATGTATCGACACCGAGGGACCGTCGGCCGCGTTGGTAAAGGATCTGAAAGAAAGAGGCATGCTGGATGATACGTTGGTCGTGTGGGGCGGTGAGTTTGGGCGAACGCCCTTTGGGCAGGGGGATCCGGCCAATCCCAAAGGGCGTGACCATTTTGGACGAGCCTACAGCTGGTGGATGGCTGGCGGTGGAATCAAACCGGGTATCGTTTATGGAGAAACCGATGATTTCGCATGGAACGTTGTTTCCAATCCCGTCCATGTCCACGATATGCAGGCCACGATGTTACATCTGTGTGGGATCGATCATACGAAGCTGACATTCCGTTATCAGGGTCGCCAGTATCGTTTAACCGACGTGCATGGCGAAGTCGTCAGCAGCATTCTGAGTTAGTGATGCCGTCAGAGAAGTTCGTGGATAACAGTGCCGTCACTGACGGGCATTGGGCGACCATCAGACATGTGGTAAGTGATGTGCTGAGCATCGTAGCCCAAAGCTTCGAAGACTGTCGCATGAATGTCAGCGGGCGTCACCGGCCGGTTCAGCGGGCGCGCCCCTGTCTTATCTGATTCGCCGACGACCTGGCCGCCACGCACACCGCCTCCAGCCAGAACCATCGAATAACACTGCGGCCAGTGGTCTCGGCCGGCTTCCTTATTGATGATCGGTGTTCGCCCAAAATCGCCCATCCAGATCACCAGAGTTTCCTCCAGCAATCCACGCTCGGACAGATCATCCAGCAATGCGACATAGGCTTTCTCCATGGGCGGCACGAGGCGATTCTTCATCTGATTGAAATTATCCTTGTGCGTGTCCCAGGTAATGCTCGGACCGTTCACCGTTGTCACGAAGCGGCTGCCGGCTTCAACCAAACGTCGAGCCAGCAGGTGCGACTGTCCCCAACTGTGTCGGCCATAGCGATCGCGAACGGAATCGGACTCTTTTGACAGATCAAAGACTTCGCTGGCGGCGTCAGAACTAATCAGCCCCAGCGCTTTGGCCCGCTGAGCGTCGATATCCGCTGTCAGATCAGTCGGAGTCAATGACCCTGCGGCATCTAAAATTCTCAGCAGAGATTGCCGGTCTTGCAGGCGTTGATGACTGATGGCTTCATCCAGCTGTAAGCCGGGAACTTCAAAACCCGTGGCATTGGGATCAGAATTCAGGACAAACGGATCGAATCGACTTCCGAGGCAACCGCCAAATTGTCCAGGCGTCAGATACTTTGTGCTGTCGCAATGCGGAAACGGTGTGATCACATACGGAGGAACGTTGGCAGAATATCCATCCTGTTGAGCCAGCCATCCAGCCAATGTGCCAAAGCAGGGCACGTCAGCACGGCTGGGGTTGATTAAAGTGCTGTCCACACGATACGGCTTGCCGACGGTTGTCCAATGCATCCCCGAGTTGTGACCACCGTGGGTGTGATGCAACGTGCGCACGATGGCCAGTTTGTCCATCCGCTTTGCAACTTCCGGCATCAGTTCAGAAATCTCGATGCCCGAGACATTAGTGGCGATCGGATTGAAGCTTCCGCGAATCTCTGTTGGTGCATGCGGCTTCATGTCCCACAGATCCAGATGGCTTGGAGCACCACAATTGAAAATCAGGATCACCGCCTTAGCACGGCGTGTTTTTGTCACGAGAGGCACTGCCGTTTTTGGCTGAGACCCGGCTTGAACAACCTGACTCCAGAATTGACTGAGACCGCAGATTCCGGCGGACTGAAGGGTCGCATCTGAAAGCCAGCGGCGGCGACGAATGGCGTCATTCCGATCGGACTCTGGTCGAATTTGAGCGAATCTGCTCATGAGATTCTCCAGGCAGGTTTTCAGGCGGAGATGGCACGAATCCAGTGAGGCGGGGAGTTCAGCATAGAGTGGTGGTAAGGAATCGTCGATCTCAAAGCATTCTTTTTTTACAGCTTTATCGATTGATCAGCGGTCTGCTTCAACAACTGTGGCATTTTCTCCCTGGCTGCTCCCTGCCACGATTCATGATGCATTTTTTTTGGTTCGATAAACATCACGACAAAAGTCGAATTGCCCGCGCGGTCGAAACGCAAAGT
This sequence comes from Planctomycetota bacterium, assembly GCA_031424595.1. Lineage (GTDB taxonomy): Bacteria > Planctomycetota > Planctomycetia > Planctomycetales > Planctomycetaceae > SXXK01. The sequence goes on along the minus strand of JANPHT010000724.1, from coordinate 9,738 downwards.
CAGGCCAGTTTGCGATTGATCCAGCTTCGGGCTGGTTTTTCAATCAGCCAGTAGGAAAGAACTCCGGCCGCCAGTGCACCCAAAACAGCAAAGCCAGGATGAAGATGTCCATTGTGGACTGCGATGTAGAACGGCTGTTGCCAAAGATAAAGGGAAAATGAAATTGTTCCGATCCAAACCAGCGGCGGACAACTCCAGTAATTCCCCTTTCCGTGTTTTGCAATCAGCAGCAGACCTGTGGCCAGCAGAGCGGTTGCGAGTGAATGTTTGAGGAATTCGGGCATGAACTGCAGCCGAAAGAACGCTCCGAAACAAACTGCCAGCGATCCCCACGCGATTGCTGGAATCTTCAGGTACTTCTCTTTGGAACCGAACCCTTTGCCTGCCAGGCATGCGGCCGCAGCACCGAAAAAGATCGAAGCGGCTCGGCAATCGGTTCGCCAGTAAACCTGGTATGGATCCCCGTTGAATGAACCTCCAGCGATGAAGGCGCTGACAAAGCAGAACGCGATAGAACTTCCAATGAGCCAGAGAGGCTTGATTTCGAGCCTTCGATGTAACACGCTCAGCAGGGACAAATAGATATAAGAGTGTTCTTCGACGCAAAGTGACCAGAAATGTCCGGCTGGGATCCCAAGATCTGTGTGAGGATTGATCGCCACAACATAGTTGCTGAAAAACAGGAAACAGGACGCCGTTGCCGTGAACGACGGACCCGCATCGGTTCCCGCAATCCATTGCCATGCCAGCATTGCAAACAGAAATGCATAAGCAGCCGGAAATATTCGCGAGATGCGTCGCTGATAGAATACCTTCAGCGGTGTTTGTTTGAGAAACAGAATTCTGCCCATCAGAAATCCGCTCAACACAAAAAAGAGCTCGACACCAAATGCCCCACAGTCAAGCCGATAGATTGGAAAGAAGTGTCCGATCATCAGCAGAACGACGGCTGCCCCACGCCACGCATCCAGTACGGCAATGTGCTGAGCAGGTTCCGACTGGTCAGATTTTTTCCCGGATGCAGCCTGATGATGATTAGTCTCGCGCCGCCGATGCCGTAAAGGCTCCTTTTGATGTGTTCGGGAAGACGTTTCCTTCAGGGCAATGCTCGTCGTCCGCGAACTTTCATCCAGGGTCGCGAGTGTCGACATGTTTGTTTCTCAGCTCCTCTTCGAGAACTAAATTCCAATGGATCTGCGGCCGATGCTCTTCAACGACTTCGACGCGTCAGTCCTCGATCGCTTCAGCAATCCGCGTTCCATGCGGTTTGGAAACATGACAACTCCCCTGAAGAACTCACCTTCGAACCGTCAGAAACTCAATGCAGCGGGCCTCGAAGTGAATTCCTGAATAAGATTTCGCGAAGGAGACCACGGTTTTGCGAACGTTTCCGTTTGTCAACGTCCGAAACAGTTGATTCATCCGGTCAGCATCATCCATCACAATCATCCTCGCATCTCAGAACGTTTGCCGTGAAATTCGAAAATCGCTTCGAATGGGTGGGATCAGGACCATCGTCGCGAAGTCTGCTTGCGGGAGGTGGTAAACGCGATCTTCCCGACCAAAAAAACAAACCAAACTTCCAGTTTGCAGAAGCCCAACACGCAGATACACTTCTGCAGATCGGATGGATAGTGCTGGGTGCTCTGTTATGGCTCGGAAGCATGGCCATTGTCACATTGCGTGATCCCGACGAGACGTTGCAATGTGGCCACAGAAACTGAGGCGGCAATTGTCACTCAGGCTGGAGTTTGATTTGCAGCTCGCAGCCCGGTCCTTTCAGGATCATGCCATGTCGGAAATCTCTCGCAGCCTCTGACGGTCAACCCGTCCTCCACGCAGCACCGCGTCGGCACTGGTCGTGCCACCATCAACATCATCGACAACGACACTCCGCTATCGACCGTGACGATCGCCGCAAAGGATGTGACAGCGTCGGAAACGGGTCGCGAGACAGGCACATTCACCGTGACTCGGACGGGCTCAACCGCGAGTTCACTCACCGTCAGCTACGCGATTCAGGGGACGGCCACCAATGGCTTCGACTACGATCGGCTCGCCGGAAACGTGACGATTCCTGCCGGAGCATCGACGACGAATATCACGATTCGACCGATTGACGAACGAGTCGCCGACGCAGGCGAAACAGTCTCGCTGCGAATTGGCGCGGGGCCGTTTTACGCACAGGGCTCCGTTGTCGAAGCGTCGCTGACGATCACAGACAACGACGACGCGAATGCGTCGTCGCCGGTGCTGATGGTGATTGCGAATCATGATTTCGACTACCAGGAGTATGCCGATCCGCGTCTGGCGTTGGAAGCAGCCGGCGTCCCTGTCGTCGTCGCAACGGGTGTCCGAACGCTGTCAGTCCTGCACTCAACGCTGGTTACGGAGTCGGCAACGGAGCCGTCATGCCGGACATCGCTATTGCCGAGGCAAACGCCAGTCAGTATTCGGCCATTGTGTTCGTCGGCGGCTGGGGCGCGACTCAGTACCAGTTTGCTTTCCCAGGCACGTATGCCAATGCCGCCTACAACGCGACGGTCTACACAGGCGGAATCCTGGGCGACGCTTCGAATCGCTTTGATGATGTCGTTGTCGCCGTTCGAATCAGATTTTCCAGGAGGAATATCTCGGTGCTGGAAGGTTTTCACTGTCATTCCATCGCCAGCAGATTCCGACTTTCCAAATTCATTGTGATCCCCGCCGCCAGACGCTGGTTCTGATGGGAATGCCTGTGAGTGATCCAATCCGAGTGCTTCTGGCTATACGAATGAGTGTGGCTATTCCCGAAATGCGAATGCTCAGCGTCACCTCCATCGTGTCGATGCCGAATCCCGGGTCCCGTCAGGAAGCTTTGGCTCGAACCGGAATTCGGGTGCTTTCGTATTGCCTGATCGGAAATCACCGGAATCTGGTTCGTGGCCTCAGGAAAATAATGGGTTGGCTCGCTTTGTCAGCTGGCTGATGCTGACTGACACGCCGCGATGGCACGCCCACCGCAGTGTACAACCAGTGCACAACGACAATCCGCCGAACATAACTCCCAGGAAGTGCATAGTCATCGGTGGTCTGACAAAAGAGTCAGATATTGCTCGCCAGCAGAGAATTTCCGTGCTAGGTTCACTGTGAGGACTTGGGAAAATGTTTCGCCGCTCTTCGGTCGTCAAAGAACGCAGCGAATTCGCTATCGCATTGGTTCCTCGCCTCGGGGGTCATCCCCCGTTTGATGCATGCTCTGAAGAGGTCGAAGTGGAACGCACCACAACTCGTCTGTTGCATGGACCATTGGATCGATATCCGCAACCATCGAATAGATTTGTTGAGGACAATTGCCATGCCAAACCGACTGCCGTTACCTCCGGATCTCATGTCCATGATTGAAAAGCGAGACGACGCTGACCGACGCAAAGCCAAACGTCGCGAGGCAGCGCCGAAAGTCAAAACATTGAATGCACAAGAGGCCAGCGAAAACGATCGACGCGCCAAACGGGATCGACGGGGCAAACCGAATCGCAGAGGAACGACGGCTTCGGAAAAGTCGAAACGCTAGATCCGACCCCGTCACTAAGACACCAAAGCCCGGTTCCCCAATCTTAAAACGCAAGATTGCGATGGCAAATCACCAGCACAATCACACCGCGCAACGACCAGGCAACTGTTCGGATCCAATTTGTGGCAACAAGTTGATGATGCTGAGCCTTCGAGAACTCGATCGTGAGTGCGTTATGGGCCGGAACCGATAACGTGGCTGTCGAGATCCAGATCAGAGCAAGAAGACCGAGAGCAACCCACGCGAGAGATGTGGAACCGCTGGGCGGAGACTTCAGCAGAACGACCGCGGTGGCAACCTCCAGAAGCATTGCAGGACCTACAACCCAGGTGGTCAGGCGATTGTGGAGTCTTTCGTATTCCGGAAACTGTTCGCGACCCACGTTCGAATACAGGGGATAGTGCACGATCTGAACAAACCAGATCAGACCAACCATGAAAAGAGTTGCAAACACATGGAACAGAAGGACCAGTTTCATAAAAGAATCTCACAGTGCGCCGTCGATTGATCACAAAAGTAGGGCAGTATTTAATGCGTGGATAGAACCTCTACCAATGAAACAGACTGGCGCCGCGTGAAGTAGCGATTATCCGCGATCCAGTCTTCCCGCGAGTAGCTGATCACTGAAGTGTCGGTTTCCTGAACTTCCAGCATCGCCAGTCGAAAACCCATTTGAGTGATCTCCGTAAATAGCAGGTGGCAAAGGTTTTCTACGCTCGTGGGACCTTCCATAACTTTCAGTCTGAACGTTTCTCCCGTGCGAACCATGTGATGTTGCAGAGTTTCGTAAAGCGGATCGTTGACGTGGATTAACATGCCGTGGTCGTAATTCTGCTTGAGCCAAGGTTCTATGCGCGAGTCGAAATCACCAAACAGAGTGCTGATGTCTCCATCACGCTCGACTTCAAAATGACACTTCATTCCATAGCGATGACCATGCAGATTTCGGCATTTATCCTGCAGAGTTTCATTGCGGTGGGCGGCATAAAACTTGTAATGCTTTTGAATGATCATGAATGACTCTAACTCACTTTCAGTTGGTCGCTCTCTGCCGCATAAGTCAGCCACCGCCACTTCCTGACTCAATTCGATCCGAAGTGTCTGGTGACGGAACTATGACCTCGTCTCTCGCTGCCTTGGTTGTTGGTTGTTGGTTGTTGGTTGTTGGTTCTTGGTGCTTGGTTCTTGGTGCTTGGTGCTTGGTGGCCTCAGCTCGGCATGTTGATCAGAGACATCAGTTCCGCCCGACTCGCCGAATCGCTGCGAAACGAACCTCGCATTGTGCTGGTGACGGTCAGGCTTCCCGTTTTTCGAATCCCACGGATCGACATGCAGGAATGTTCGGCTTTAATGATTACGCCGACTGCCTTGCTTCCCAGACGATCCTCAATCAAGTCCGCCACTGTCTGCGTCATGCGTTCCTGCACCTGCGGCCGACGCGAAACCTCTTCGACAACTCGCGCCAATTTGCTCAGGCCGGTGACTCGACCATTCGGGATGTAGGCCACATGGGCCACTCCTCGAAACGGCAGCAAATGATGTTCGCACATGCTGGTGAAAGGGATGTCCCGCACAAGCACGATTTCGTCGTAGCTTTCCGCAAACGTCACTTCAAGATGCCGACCCGGATCCAGTTGAAGGCCAGAAAACATCTCGGCGTACATCTTTGCCACACGTCGAGGCGTTTCGAGCAATCCATCACGATCAGGATCTTCACCAACGGCGCGAAGGATGGTCCGAACGGCACCCTTAATCGCAGCCAGATCAACAGGAGATTCGGTTAGCAGAGCCCTTCTGACCTGCCGCGTTTCATTAGAATGAACACAGCAATCGTCAGCCGACGACTCTTCCGTAAACGACTCATTACATGTAATCGACATGTTTGAAGAATTCCTATGAGGGATCAGATCAGGGAAAAAAAAAGAGGCGGCTGACCAGTGTCAACCGCCTTCTTTTCGACAAGACTCTCCACGCACGCCCCTATGGGAGGATTACACTGTCGATGACGTGGATTACGCCGTTCGATGTCTCAATGTCCGTGGCAACGACCTTTGCTGCGTCAAGCATCACGCCCTTGTCGCTTACTTTGATCGAGGCTTCCTTACCATTCACAGTCTTCGCCGACTTCAGTTTCACAACGCCGCTGGCGAGCACTTTACCTGGCACGACATGGTAGGTAAGAATTGCGACCAGCTTGTCCTTGTTCTCGGGTAACAAAAGACTTTCGACGGTTCCGGAAGGAAGTTTTGCAAAAGCTTCATCGGTCGGAGCGAAGACAGTAAACGGCCCCTCACCTTTCAAAGTCTCGACCAAACCAGCGGCATTCACTGCAGCCACGAGCGTCTTGAACGAACCCGCCCCGACGGCCGTATCCACAATGTCCTTGTCAGCCGGCAGAATGACACTGTCGATCACGTGGATCACACCATTCGAGCATGCGATATCCGTCTTGACGACATTCGCAGCGTCCACCGTGACCTTACCATTCTTCACGGCCACATCAATCTGCTGACCCTGAACTGAAACAGCTCCTTTGATCTTCACGACGTCCGCTGCCATCACTTTTCCGGGCACCACATGGTACGTCAGAATGGCCTGAAGCTTGGCCTTGTTCTCTGGCTTCAGAAGAGACTCCACAGTGCCCTTTGGAAGCTTGGCAAATGCCTCATCCGTCGGAGCAAATACCGTAAACGGTCCTTCGCCCTTCAGAGTATCAACGAGTCCAGCGGCCTGAACTGCGGCCACGAGGGTCTTGAACGCCCCCGCTCCGACGGCGGTGTCAACAATGTCCTTCGCTGCTGGCTTGGCAACTGCCGTCGTCAGCACATGATGGCCGGCGGTCCGACTAGCGGTTGCAGTACCATTACACTTCGAACCAGCTTCGGCCGTGACGCCCAAAGCCAAAACACTCACTGCCAAAACTGTCGTCAACTTTTTCATTTCAATTCTCACTATTTAACTAAGGTTCCGGGACTGTAAACGTTCACAACGTTCACTTCTGACGATCAGACCGCAACCGTACGGCAACACATAACACGATTTCCTGCACAAAACGAAAAACAGGAAGACAAGTATCGCTGATCGAGTGCAGTTTCTTAATCGGTCAGTGTTTACAGTAGTTTTGTTCAACATCGCGTTTTGCGATTAGTGACGTCATCTCCTTGACCCAGCCATCCACGTTCACTCATTAGTAAAGTCATCAGGCGAGTTGTGAATAAGGAAACGTTCATTTCAATCATTGTTAAATTGGCAAATTGCCGTGATCCTTGGTTAACAATCAGGCGACCGCACCGGACTGCAGGCGAGAACGTTTTGAATGTTTTGTTGAAAGACAGTGTGAGCTGTCTGGTATGAAAGGACTGGTCATGAATAGGCGAAAACTGGCGAAGCTTGGTTACGTTGTGGCGGCTGGGGCATCATTTCTTTTCTCAATTTCTCTCTGGTTTTCGGGGAGCAAAGATGAAGGAATGTTTGTCGGGCTGTGGGTGCCTTCGATCCTGAGCTTTGGAAATCTTGTGCTTGGGAGTTCCAGTCATGGCAAATAGCGATCTGTTCATTTTCGCTGTTGGATGCGCGGTGTTCGCCATCGCTCTGACATCGACTTTCATTTCTTTGATTGTGAGTGACAAATCGGACGAGTAACGGGTTGACTCTCGCTGCCTCGGGAAGAATCACAACAGCGTTCGAATTACGGTTTTGATGTCTTTGAAGTTTCTTTTTTTATGGGATGATGAAGATGACAAATGAATCGACGACGAATTGGCCAGACCTTGCAATCGGCTTGTATGATCGACTCACAGGTCGAAATGCCGAGATCACGTATGAATTCTCCGACATGCGTGTCAGGGTTCCCAGTGGAACTGGATCGCAGGCAGAGCACGCAGAGTGGGTGCTGAATGGAGCGATGAAGATTCGAACAACCAGCAAAGGAACTTTGCCAGGGTGAGTTTCCCAGTGAACGGTTCGACTGGACTTTCGGACTAAAGTTGAGTCAGTTCAGTTGAACTGACTTTTCTCCTGAAGCGAGTCTCTGGAATTTGCACGGGCATTGGCTTGTCATCGTGCCGCGGAGCAGATGAGCAACATTTCAATACGGTGAACACTCGAGGCATGTTATGACGGAACTAATCTTGCTGACAGGAGCGACCGGCTACGTTGGAGGGCGATTGTTGTCGCTGCTTCAACGTAATCACGTTCAGGTCCGTTGTTTGACTCGCAGGCCCGAAGCACTTGAGGATCGACGTTCGCCGACGACGGAGATTGTTCCAGGGGACGTGTTGGATCAAACATCACTGGCCGCAGCCCTGGAAGGCGTGGATACGGCCTACTATTTAGTGCATTCGATGGGAGCTCAGGGGAATTTTGAGGAGCAGGATCGTATCGCGGCCTCCAATTTCGGCGCAGCAGCCTCCGCCGCTGGAGTGCGGAGGATCGTGTACCTTGGTGGTCTCGGAAATCCGGACCATGAACTCTCAAAACATCTGCGCAGCCGTCAGGAGACCGGAGACGCGTTGCGCGCTCATCATGCGCAGGTCATCGAATTCCGGGCGTCAATTGTGATTGGTTCGGGCAGCCTTTCCTTCGAAATGATTCGCGCTCTGGTGGAACGGCTGCCGGTCATGATTTGTCCTCGCTGGGTGCACGTGAAAGCGCAGCCGATCGCAATTGAAGACTTGCTGGCATATCTTGTCGCCGCGTTAGATCTGCCAACATCTGTGTCTCAGGTGTTCGAGATCGGAGGTCCTGATCAGGTTTCCTATGGTCAAATCATGCAGGAATATGCTCGGCAAAGGGGGCTGACTCGCTGGATGGTTCCGGTCCCATTTCTGACGCCATATCTCTCGAGTCTTTGGCTCGGTCTGGTGACTCCTCTTTATGCTCGCGTCGGCAGAAAACTGGTGGAGAGCCTGCGCAATCCGACACTGATTTCCAACAATCTGGCATCGACATCGTTTCCCGTTCGTCCACGCAGTTTTCGAGACGCCATTGCTCGTGCGTTGATTAACGAAGATTGTGAATTTGCTGCTACTCGATGGTCCGATGCGTTGTCCTCCTCGGGAGACCGTCGTGCGTGGGGAGGCACTCGTTTTGGTTCTCGGCTCGTCGATTCAAGAACGGTGAGCGTCCCGGTTCCTGCCGAGCAGGCATTTACGCCGATTCGTTGCATTGGAGGGCGGACTGGATGGTACTACGGAAATTGGCTGTGGACCGTTCGAGGGTTTATCGATTTGCTTGTAGGAGGCGTTGGCGTGAGGCGAGGGCGTCGCGATGCGGAAAATTTACGTATTGGCGACTCACTCGATTTCTGGCGAGTTGAGGCATACGAACCTGGGCGGAGATTGCGTCTCTGTGCAGAGATGAAAGTGCCCGGCCGCGCGTGGCTCGAGTTTGAGGTCACTTCGTCCCCGCACGGAAGCATGATTCGTCAGACAGCAGTTTTTGACCCATTGGGGCTACTGGGAATGCTCTATTGGTATGGCATCTATCCACTTCACCAAGTTGTCTTTGCGGGGATGTTGAGAAATATCGCCTGTGCCGCAACTTCAGATCTTCTGCCCCCTCCAAAAACGCCCATAACGGAAAGCACTGCTGTGCCGGCTGTTCAGGGCGAAATCGGCGGCGGCAGGAGTGTTTAATGCGTGAGTGTCACGTTGTATAAGCCGTTGTCCGCCAGCCCCTTTTTTTGCTCAAAATATTGCAAACAACGGCCCGCTATTCCGTCTCAGTGGATGGTCGGACGATGCGTTTTTATAGCGATCATGTCGCTGGGCATTTCACTAACTGAGGTTCGACAAAAATGTGAAACCGCTTCACCAATTGTGTCGATGGCATCTGCAGTTACCGCAACTGGAAATGTTGTGGTTTGTGAGCCCATTTATTCTGAACGAACCTTTCGTGACCATAGTCCCTTCAGCAATCGAAATGGTGCCTTCAGATTTTCAAGGAATGACACTCCTGTTCCATTCGCTCGCAGCAACATGACAGTCGTGTCGTCGGCAACCAGATTGCCTGAGCTGAACTCACGAATTTGTTTGAGCACACTGGGAATCAGCAATTCCGGAGACATCGATCCGAACGAATTAACAATGTCGCATAACGCCTTTCGCAAGGAACGTCACCATGAACACGAATCTCCGTGAACAGTTAAAAGAACTTCGCCTCAGTGGCCTTTGGCAGTCACTGTG
>JANPHT010000723.1:0-1283 GCA_031424595.1 Planctomycetota bacterium | reverse complement strand
CGCCGTCCCGATGCTCGCCGTCCCGACGCTCGCCGTCCCGATGCTCGCCGTCCCGATGCTCGCCGTCCCGATGCTCGCCGTCACGTTGCTCGCCTTCACGATGCTCGCCGTCCCGATACTCGCCTTCACGATACTCGCCTTCACGATGCTCGCCTTCACGTTCAGGCCCCTGCACTGGGCGGTCATCGTTGTCTTCTACGAGTGCTGTCAAATCGACTCCAGACAGACTGCTCCGAATGATCCCTGTCAATGCGGCATTCCGAACAAAGCCAGTCTCAGGGTTCGCTGAGTCTTTCAGCTCGGCATTGTCGCGATTGGCCAGCGACCCCAGTTGAACACTCATCGCTTTGGCGACATCAGCAGGGGCCATGGAGTGAGCGGTGCTTGATGTGATCAGGGGGGCAAGGCACACAAACAACTGTAAAGACAACATCCGTTTCTCCTACACATTGAACGAGTATGGGTAAATCGCAGGCCAACAATTCATTTCACTTGATTCAGCACGTTCACAAACAGCAGAAACTGCCTGCGGCACTAACAGCATCGTATCCCCTAACCTCGGCGACTTTCCGGCTTTGAAATGCCGCCGCGGATTTTTCCGTCATCGCCTTCAACAGCCGTGTGTCCGATAGCGATTTCAAATCGAGCCGTGAGTTCGCCAATCCTTGAATCTTTTAGAGGCTTGAAGTCGACCAGAATCGTCTCGCGAAGCAAAGGATCGCGAACACTCTTCAGAACACCGTCCTGATCATTGTCAGGATCACCGCTGACCAGAAGCTGCGTCGTCAGCAGACGCCGACCATTCTGGCTGACCGCCACATGAATATGAGGAGCACGAAAACCGCCACCCCCGGTTTCATAACGAACCGGCTTCACCGTTCGGAAGTAGTACTCACCTTTGGAATCCGTCAGAAATCGCCCGTAGCCCTGAAAGTTAGCATCGTTGCCCTTTGGATTTCGGCCGTCCTTGTGAAGGTAAGAACCCGTATGATCGACCTGCCAGATCTCAACGAACGCATTGCGAACGGGTGCACCGCTGGCTGAAACGACTCGTCCAGTCAAATGAGTAATCTCTCCGACAGCCGGCGTGATGGAATCGTTCAGAATCAGCAGATCATTGTCTGTATCAAGTGGCAGTTTGTCGGGATAGTATGGTCCCTCGGTCATTTGAGGCGTCAGTAGCTCCTCCGCAAACAAGCCGGGTATCGTAAAAAAAGCTGCCGCGGCACTGCTGTGGCGAAGAAACGATCGACGAACTCCACGAAAACTGGATTGGTTGACCG
>JANPHT010000722.1:0-4404 GCA_031424595.1 Planctomycetota bacterium | reverse complement strand
GTGTTGTTGTTTATTACTTTCAATAACAAATTAGGGGGACAAAATTCGGCAGTGTTTTCAGACACTTGCGACCGGAAAAGATGTTTCATTGTCCGGTAACCGAGCCTCAAAACGTGTTTCAATGTCCGGTAAACCGTGTTTCATTTCACGGTAGTCCGGCCATCGAAAGGTGTCTCATTGGCCAATGCGGATGCTGTGCTGGATGAGTTACCCGTTCTGGTTCAGGAGGCCGACTTCGTTATCGCCGACGGCCCCGGCAGCCAGACGGAAACCAGTCGAGCACTCCTGATGTGGGCCGATCTGGCCATCATGCCCTGTAAAGCCAGCATGTTCGAAGCTCGGGCACTCGACAAGAACACGGCCTTCGTCCGGCAGGCTCAAGCCATCCGCAAAGGTCCGCCGGAAGTCATCGCGGTGCTGAGCATGGTAGGACGCGAATATAGATTGACTCGCGACATGCGAGATGCAGCGTCTGCGATCGGACTGCAGATTGCCGAAACTCCGATCACGCTCCGGCAGGCTTACGCCGACGCTCCGGGGCAGGGCACGTTCGTCTGGAACATGGGCTACCACGCCAAAGGAGCCGCGGAAGAAATCCATCGGCTGTTTGAGGAGTTGTTTCCAGAGATTGCGACAGCATCAAGACAGAGAAATGCCGCCAAAGCGATCCATCGATAATAGTAACAATATGGAACAAGGAGACTCACCGAGAATTTCAACTATGGCAGAACGCAGACGACTCACCACCGCAGTCCATTCGATTCCTCATACTGATCCGGACGTCGTACGAGCATTTGTGAGTCAGGAACCGAAAGCGGAAACTCCTGTCTCAGCACCGCTCGCCGCCTCGACTCCCAAGGCAACAGGATTTCAACCTGTGGGATTGATTCCGATCACTGTTCGACTCAGGCCAGAAATTGCAGGGGCTCTGAAACGCGCATCTCTTGAACGGCAATTGGACGGTGCAGAGTTCTTCAGTCAACAGGAAATCGTGGAACGGGCGCTCGCCGGATGGCTGCAAGCAAACGGCAAAAGGGCATGAAAGTTGGGTCCGTCCTTTCCGGACTGCTCTGCGCCAATTGGCAGAAACAGATTGAACAGAGATTCAGCTTCCCGAATCTTGATTCTGCGTCCGTGGTTGAGCAGGAGCATCTCAACGGTCGCCCGCCCGATTCGAGTTAGTCCGACGAGTTGATGTCCGTCCCAGCAGAACTGCTCGTCCCAGACGTGCAAGCGCGGATGAAAAAGTGGCACTGATTCTTCGCCCTCGGGTACAGTCGCTTCCACTCGATTCGATTTATGAAGATTGCAACCAGGACAAGCCCATGCAAGATTGGCAATCTCTGAATTTCCGCCCCGGGAGCGCGGAACGATGTGCTCGACGTGGAAGGTTGCACCTTGAAGCGACTGGTGCATCCGGCAGTACTCACATCGACCGGCGGCGCGTCTTTCCACCGCTCGGATAATCTCGCTCTACGAGGTCATTCAGGTTTGCGCCCGAGCAAGTGGATCGCTTCGGCTCGCACCAGAGAAAGACTTTCACTGAGTTCAACCAACGATTCCAAATCGGCGCGTTCAGAATCGGTCAGGAGTCCATCGGTGTTGCGATCCATCAACTCCTGCAGTCGCTGGTCGGCCTTGGGCGGCAGTCGCAGACTTCCCACAGATTCCACCCATTCCAACGGTGCGTCAATCGTAATGCTCACGTGTCGCTCTCCCCACCAAACATGATTCGTCAGGCCGATCGTGATTCTCTGCACGGTTTAAATGAGGCCGGGTGTTCGCGGGATCGATCTTAGAGCAATGCCTCAATCGTGGCCACGCACAGAATAAACGCTGCTGTGTCCCGCCCAAGTTGTCCACCGGCATCCACCTGTATGTTACCATCAGTGCCCTGCCACCGATACTGAATCTCGAAATTGCGGTCCTGGAGCAGCGCCCATCGCCTCAATTGTCGTGTGTCCTGTGCAATTTAGAATTGTAATTGGCGGCGCGAAGCTGAAGGATAGTTTTGTTTATTGACTGTTCACCGTGTCGATGAATCCATCCGATTTCGTCAGCAGCCAGACTTCATGGTCCAGGACCGATTCCACATCGTTGCGACTGACCCCCGGAAACCATTCCAGAAATTGATCAACCGTAACGCCATCACGGAAGTTCTCAAACAAAGCAGCGACCGGTACACGTGTGCCACGAAAGACGCATGCACCGCTGACTTTGTCACCGTGCATTTCCACTGCATCAACATTGTCCCAGTTTTTGTCCAATACTTTTCTCCCGCCGAGTCGTACGATAGCAGTTCAACTTCACACCAATCTGCACGTTACATCCGGCTCCAGTTTACCCGCGAAACTGAAGCGTGTCACGTTGTTTCGCGAAACCCAGCGTCTGGAGCCAGATGGAACGGAAACGAGTGAAATCGAAACCTCATGAATGCATGGCATTCCGAGAAATTGCTTCCTCGTTTCCGGCTAGGCGAGTTTCATCCACGTTCGTTAGTCTTCAGTAGGGGAACGGTTCACACTGGCAGGAATGCCAAAACAAGCCCACTGGATGGAGCATCTGTTGAAGCCTGGGACGCTCCACGACTACAATCCGAATCCAGGCGCAAAAACGCATTGGCGTAGCTCCGTCTTTCGCAGCTTTACCGTTTGCAGCGGAACATCACCGCGATGATTCACTTGTCAAGTTCCTTTTGAATTGATGGTGATTTTATGTCCTTAACGATTCCTCAGGAGTACGCGGCGTTTATCCGTGACTCAGTGGCCAGCGGGCGTTTTCGTTCCGAGGACGAAGCTGTGGCTGAAGCGCTGCGTTTGCTGCAACGCCACGAAAAACAACTGGCGGCATTGAGAGCTGATCTGCAATTGGGCATTGACGCATTGGATGCAGGTGATGTCAGTGAGCTGGATGTAGAGGACATTAAGCGACGCGGGCAAGAACGCCTTAATCAGCGATTGTCATCATCGCCATGACAAATCGACGAGTCTTCTATTCCGGTCCGGCACGCCGAGATCTCGATGAGATTTGGGACTACATTGCTGGGAACGATCCGATCGCCGCGAATAAGTTTCTCGACAAAATATTGAAGGCGGCCCAGTCGTATGCAAATCAACCACGACTCGGCGAAGCTCGGTTCGACCTGATGCCGGATTGTCGACACTTCTCCGTTGGTCAGTACGTTATTTACTACCGGCCTGTCGTGGATGGAATTGAACTGATCCGCATCCTTCACGGCGCACGCAGTGTTGATAATTTGCAATAGAGCTGCCGACTCATTCAGCCAGCAGGAAATCGACGAGTGTGCGCTGGCCGCAGGGCTGCGTGAAAATTGCCGCCAGAGTTCGTAGTTCCCGCAAGTGCATTCCGTTGTTGGAACGGAAACGAGTGAAATCAAAACCTCATGAATGCATGGCATTCCGAGAAATTGCTTCCTCGTTTCCGGCCAGGCGAGTTTCATCCACGTTCGTTAGTTTTCAGTGGGGGAACGGTTCACACTGCCAGGAATGCCAAAACAAGCCCACTATCCCCCGTCGATCGTACGGGACTCTTCGCCTGATTTATTCGTCAGACAAACAGACCCGCACGACTCGTGAACGCGAAAATCATTTTCTGAGTTTCCCGATTTACGCGGCAAATGGACAACCTTCAATTATTCACTCGTCTCCTTCGAAGCCGGAAATTCAGCTTCGAAAAATACGCGGTGACGACTTCTGCTCGACACTAAATTGAAAAAGATCAGCCCGCTATTTCCGGTTTAACTCGAAATTCATTTCGACGAAAGCAGGCGACGGTCATTGGACGATTCGGAAACTTCTTTCTGATTCAATCAATGACTCTGAACACTGATATGACAGGTCAGTCGAAATCTGTGCTCTTTACTTGTTGTCAGGAATTGCCCGAGATAAAAACGCGCCCCTGGAAAAAAGGCATCGAGCAGAGGTTCAATGTCCATCGGTCTTCGCGACTTTTAAAATCCTGTCAGAGATGTCAGAGATTAAAATCGAATTTTGGCGCTGAAAGCATCAAGTACAGGTGCCTTTGACCTTCACTTCACTGACCTGTCAGAGATGTCAGAGATCATGCTTTACAACGCTGAAAAACCCAGTAAAATTCGCAACATGTCCTTTCGAGCAGACAACGGCTCGCACTGACATAACTCAAGGCTCTGAAACACTTTTTGTCGAACCAATTGACGTTCAATGTCAGGCCTTCGGAACCTGTCATTGCGCGGGTTAAAACCGGCCAGTGATTTGCGGGTCAAAACCGGCCAGGGGTTTTGATGGGAGATGTGGCTATTTGCTGGGTTTTCTGCTGTTCTTTTCGGTGTGACCCGGTGCGCGGGTTTGGCCGGTTTTGGATGCGGCTGGTTTTGAGTCACTTTCCTCGTGCTCTTCCTCAGGC
>JANPHT010000721.1:0-2885 GCA_031424595.1 Planctomycetota bacterium | reverse complement strand
CGACCGAAGACGACGCCAGAACCGCAGATCGGGCGTTTCAGGGGCGGCTGTCGAGTGCCTCGAGAATCGCAGCCTGCTGAGTGCGGTCGTCGTGGAGTTGACCGCTTCGCAGGACAACACGATCTATAATGTCCACACAGCTGATCAGGCGAATGGCCAGGGCCAGTTTATCGTGACAGGTGGATCTCAGGGGACAGCCGCAGCAAGACGCGGACTCGTGGCGTTCGACGTGGATTCTGCCGAGATTCCTGATGGTTCGACGATCCTGGACGTTGTGCTGACGATGAACCTGGTCTATTCGACCGGCGGCGCGGCAACGATTGGTGTTCATCAGGTGCTAAAGAACTGGGGAGAAGGTTTTTCCGACGCTTCCGGGAATGAAATCGAAGGGACAACGGCGGGAGCCATGGATGCAACCTGGCTGTTTTCGCGATATGACGGAATAGCTTGGGCAAATTCTGGAGGAGACTTCGGCGGCGTTTCTGCATCGGTCTCAGCACGAACATTAGGTGCGTATGAATGGTCCGGTGACGGACTGGTGGATGACGTTCAGGGATGGCTGGACAATCCCTTCTCAAATTTTGGCTGGCTTGTTAAGTCGTCCGAACTTGCGGGAAACATCAAGTCCTTTTCAAGTCGCAACTCTGCCAATGTCGCACTTCAGCCGAAGCTTGAAATTACCTACGAGGAACCGTTCGTTCCTGCAATTGTTGAAGGACGCAAGTGGCATGACAAGAATGCCAACGGTCTTCGAGAGTCGGCCGCTACGTTGGGCCTGAATCTGCAGTTTCCCGGAGACAGTTCTCGCTACAACAGCTACGGTGGAAAAGAGTATTGGTATCAGTCCGCCACGAATAAACGCTGGTATTTCCTGACTCCCGATGGCAATTTGACTCAGTGGAGTGGCAAGGCAAAGTCGCTGACTGGCAAGGTGGTCGATCGACTGGATTCGCAGGTCTGGTACTCGCCGGAAACCTTGCTGGGATCTACAGACAAGTCTGCCGAGCCGTGGATGAATGGCTTCGTCTTTCAGATGGTGGATGCTTCGGGAAAAGTGGTGGATGCTGTCGCTTCGCGGGATATCGATCGCAACGGCGACGGAGTGATTCAGGAAGAGTCTGAACGCGGGTGGTACCAGTTTATCGACGTCAAACCTGGAAATTATACTGTCAGGGAAGTGGTTCCCGATGGTTGGGTGCAGAGTGCCTCATTTACCTCTCCGGGTGCGGCCGAGGCCTATCGTCTGGATACGTCACTGGGTCTGACATTGTCTGGGACAGATCGCGAAGACTTTGGTGGGCTTGACGAGCGATGGCTGAAGGGAACGTCTGGCTGGTATTACATTACGCCCGTTGGTGATTTCTATCGTTGGAATGGAAAAGCCGTGACAGACAAAGCCCTGTTGTCTGGCACATGGATCGCCGCACCTGGGATCAGCTATTATCGTGATATTTCCCTGCTGCACGCGGCAAAAAATCCAGTGCTGACTGTTAGTGCGGGTCAAGTACTGAGTCGAGTAGATTTTGGAAATTATCGCCCGGTCACCATCTTTGGTACTAATCGACTAAGTGACATTCCGGCGTGGATCAGGAATTCGCCACGGTTCGTGAAGACGTTGGTTGAGAACAAACCTGATCCGACTTACGTTTGGGAAGTCCTGGTGATCGATACGAAGACCGCAGATGCCGGAACTGTGAATTATGGAGGACAGGATCCTTACGGTTCAGACTCCGTCTGGAGTCGTAAGACGGGGCGCCCCACTGGCTATGGGACGCCGAAGGTGAAAGCGTCGTCTCTTAAGCTGAACCTCAGTGCACTTGACCAGGGCGCTTACCGCATCGTGGACGTGCTGTTTTCAGAATTCAGAATGGTTTGAGTTCCCGACTATTGGATCGTTTTCCGATGTCCCGCTGATTTGCTAAGAAGGATCTCAGGAGTGCGTAAGGTTGCCTCCTGAACCATCTCTGAAAGTCAGCAAACATGAATTCCGAAGAAGACGAAAAGCCTCAGAAGAAGTCGGCCTCGCGTCCAAAACCATTCTGGTACCAGCAAGAAAAGCGGCCACAACTGAAACGCTGGGAACTGTCGCTTTGCGGAGATCTTACCGAACGACAGTCCGAACTGCTCGAACAGCTTACGGAGGTCCCTCGCGGCAGTCGGGGAATCCTGTACTTTGACTCCTGTGGCGGAAGCGTCTACACCGGGCTTGCATTGGGTTCGCTGATTCGTATCCGCAAGTTGCAGGTGACTGCGGTTGTCATCGGGGAGTGCTCTTCGGCTGCTTTGTTGCCATTTGCCGCCTGCCAGAAGCGATTTGTCACCAGCCAGTCAACTCTGCTTTTTCATCCGATGCGGTGGCAATCCGATGAAGATGTGCGACTCGAAGAAGCGACCGAATGGGCTCGCCATTTTAAGGAACTGGAGTCGCAACTCGACACTCTGCTCACAACGCTGTTCCATGTCTCCGAAGAAATTCTCCGCGCCTGGACGCGCCCTGGGCGTTTCGTTTCAGGCTCAGAACTGGCCGTCGCCGGACTAGCTTTGCTGTTTGATCCATTCACGGACGCTGATCCCTGGAAAACTGTGTGTTCTGCGTGAACAATGTGACGCTGTTCCGGATGAGTTGTTTTTTGCAATTCCAATTCCCACCCCCAGCGGTTTTTCCTCCGGTGATACCGCGCTCATGGAGACATTTCAGTGCAAAAATTGAGTACGTATTTTCTGATGACCGTGCTTGCGACCTTTGTCTTTGGCGCGTCGATCTCTGCTGCGGAAAAGCCCAAGTCCAGAATCCTGATGTTGACTCAGAGTCAGGGATTCATGCACGGCAGCGTCCGAAGACCGGATGGCAAAGACCAGGAAAAGAAGCTGGCGGTTGCCGAGGT
>JANPHT010000720.1:0-11183 GCA_031424595.1 Planctomycetota bacterium | reverse complement strand
CAAAATCAGCCGTTGGAATCCAGCGGTCCTGCTGCACGCCGTTGGGAATCGACATGAATGCCATTCGCAGCGGAGCCCCGGTGCTGGTGGTCGCGAGACCTGCGGCACGACCTGATCGCGCAGCCCTTGCGATCGGTGACTGAAGCGACATCAGTGCCGGCAGAGCAATCGAAACTCCCATTCCTCTCAGAAAACTGCGCCGACTCTTCAGGCCGGAACGAATTGACGTGCGACGATTCATGGCTTGTTTCCTGATACCGGAGAATCAACAGTGGAAGGGGATTCAGGTGATGGATGCGCTGGATTGCGAATCTTCTGGAACGGTGCCGATGCGATCACACCATCCATCAAATCGTTGAATTTTCCACCACTGCCCTTAAGACGCTGGACGATCAGATCCACAGTCTGTTCGTCGGTGTATTCTAATCCACGACCAGTGGCAAATGTCAGCATTTTCTGGGTGACGCAGCGATAGAAGTCCGACGCGTGGCGTTCCCGCAGGATACGCTTTAACTCACGAACATCCTGGAATGCTGCACCCGTAATCAGCGTCCCCGACGCATTGATCCGTTCGTTCCCGTCGTTCTCGCGCCACATTCCCAGTGCATTGAAGTTTTCCAGAGCCAATCCCAGGGGATCCATTTGATTGTGGCAGGACGCGCACAAGGGAGACTCTCGATGCGCCGCTAACAATTCACGCAAGGCAGGTTTTCTGTCGCCAAATTTTCCGGCAGAGTCCTCAAGTGCTGGAACTCCAGGCGGTGCGGGCCGCGACGGTGTGCCCAGGATATTGTCGAGGATGAACAAACCTCGTTTGACGGGCGAGGTTCGCGTCGGGTTCGACGTGATCATCAGCATGGACGCATGGGTCAACACTCCGCCACGCGGGCTGTCGGAGGGCAATTCCACCCGTCGCATGTCACGGCCCTGAATGTCCGGGATGCCATAGTGCTCCGCCAGTTTTTCATTGACGAACGTGTAATTGCTGTCCAGCAGATCCAGGAGGCTCAGGTTTTCGCGAGCGATGTGCTCGACACACATTTCGGTTTCCCGCTGCATGGCTCGCTTCAATTCGTCATCGAACACTTCGGCAATCCCGCGGAGTTCTCGGAAGCGATCGCGTGTCTTTTGCTCTTCCGGAGTCAGGTCACGGCCAAAGGCTCGCGAACTCCGACCGCGAAACTGAGCAGTCAGTGCTTCGTATTCTTCCTGATACCCCAGCACGGCAATCGGATCCACGTTGACCTGTGTGACGTCACGCGTCCTCAACCATTGTCCGACAAAGTTTCGGACAAATTCATTTGATCGTCGATCCTTCAGCATCCTTGCGACCTGGCCGGATAATTGCTCGCGCAGATTCCCCTGCTGAGCCAGCTCAAAGAGTTCGTCGTCCGGCATGGTCGACCAGAGGAAGTAAGACAGCCGTGACGCAAGGCCGAGTTCATCGACATTTGCGATTGCCTTTGCGGCATCGTCCGGGCTGGGAGATTCGAGCCGGAAAATGAATCGCGGAGATGCCAGAACCGCTGTCATGGCCTGTGCAATTCCGGATTCAAATGTGGCATCGGGCTGCTCCCAGGCGACAGCTGCAATGGCGACAAGGCGATCTACGGTCGATGGGCGGACCGTGCCACGAAAAGCACGCGTTCCAAACCTGCGGAGGATTTCTGCAGCGTAGGCTTTGCGTTCGGTACCGTCAGTCGGTGGGGCTTCTCGAGGAAAAAAACGTACATAATTTGGGGGATGGACAAGTTTGGCGGTGCCCTGAGGTCCTTCAATGCGAACAGAATTCACTTCGAACCTCGCATATGTGGATTCGCCCGGTTCCGCGGCTGTGGCAGACTTCTCACTTGCAACGGGAATCAATTCGAAAGCCAGTTCATGGTCGCCGATTGTCCATGCTTCCTGAAACTCATAGGACAGCAGTTTGCTTTCATCCCAGCCGTATTCGTTCTTGCTCCGATCCTCGCCATCGATCCGGAACACGACGCTGTATCGCGAAGCATCGAATTCAAAAGAGCCATGAAGCTTGACGGCCACGTTCACTTTGTACTTACCGTCCGCGTCAATCGAGACTTTACGTTTTACATGAGCCGGCTTTGTGGACGACAAGCCTTCGCCGGAAATGTTGCGGTCACTATCGCGAAAGTCGCGTCCGCTGAATTCCTGAGCAGGCATCACCCATGTTTCGACGGGGACGGCACGATCCACGATCGACTTCGCGGCGTGAAGGTATTTTTCCATCAGCAACGGAGAGAACGACAGCGCCTCGCCAACATTGTCGAATCCGAATCCGGAATCATCCGGCGGAAACAGGATCGTCGCATCGAAACGAATCTCCATCAGATCGGAAACCGTGTTGCCGTATTCCGTGCGGTTGAGTCGGCGGACCGCTGTTCTTCCAGGATCCGGACTGTCAGGATCAATTTGAAACGCTCGAAACTTGATCCAGCTCGCGAGCTGTTCGATCTCGGACGGCGTCAGGCGATCGTGATCCGCTGGCGGCATCACCTGGGACCGAACATTCTTCAGCACGTTCCACCAGATCAGGGGCTTCGCGAGTGCCAGAGGCTCAGTTGTAAACTCGTCCAGCGCGAGGTTGCCTTCGGTCGCTCCGTTCCCATGACACTCAAAACAGTGACTTTTGAGAATCGGCAGGATGCCGGACAGATACTCCGGTACCTCATCATCTGCCGCAAGCCCAGGGCCGCAAACTGCAACGATCGCCACCAGACACAAATGTCCGGCAGTCCGCTGATACCGGATCCCGGTGGATTGAAACATGGGACGAGGCTCCAGGAAATCGCTGCAGGCGATGTGACCAAACCAAGGCTGACTCTACGAGCGAACGTCGCGAGGGTCAATGAGGTGACACAGAATTTGACGTCGGACAAGTGTGCAGCATGTCAAAGCCGGCAGTGTAGAGCAGTTGTCTCAACTGTTCCCCGGACGTTTAGGTTTGAGCGGATCACTTGCATTTGAACCCTCGTTGCTGTCTCCTGCGACGACTTTAAAAGTCATCGCAGTTTCCAAAACCTGCGCCGTCAATGAACGAGTACATCTGATTTTCAGGCATCAAGGAGACCCTCTATGCAATCATTTCCCGTAGCACTATTGACCACTTTTACGATTTTTTTGCCAATGACATCCGGCATTGCTGCGGATCCAGAGCCAGCAGCCGCTGCGTATCCAGAAGGAGAGTGGGTCTCGTTATTCAACGGAAAGGATCTGTCCGGATGGACTCCGAAAATCCGTTACTGCGACCTGGGTGACAACTTCGGCAACACTTATCGCGTTGAAGAGGGGCTACTGCAAGTTCGCTACAACGGAGGTGGCTACGAGAAATTTGGCGAACGATTTGGACATCTCTACTTTAAAGATACATTCTCAAACTATCGACTTCGCATCGAGTACCGTTTTGTCGGTGATCAATGTCCAGGAGGACCCGGCTGGGCAATTCGCAACAGTGGAGTCATGGTTCACGGGCAGGACCCAAAGACGATTGGCAAGGACCAGGATTTTCCGGTGTCGATTGAAGTTCAGTTTCTGGGGGGCAACGGCAAAGAGACTCGGACAACTTCCAATTTATGTACACCCGGCACGAATATTGTAATGAACGGGGAATTGAAGCTGCAGCATTGCATCAATTCCTCTTCTAAAACCTACCATGGTGACACATGGGTTGTTGCCGAAGTTGAGGTTCACAACAAGGAAGTCATTCGCCATCTGCTCGATGGAGAAGTTGTTCTGGAATACACTCAGCCGCAACTCGACAAGCGTGACGAAAGTGCAAAAAAACTAATCAAGGGTGACGACCTGTTGCTAACGGGCGGAACAATTTCGTTGCAGTCCGAGAGTCACCCGATCGACTTTCGAAAAGTCGAAATTATGGTACTTCCTGAATGAGCTCGCCTTAGTTGTTACGTTCATAACAAGATAGGTTCTGTCGAGGGATCCTGCATAATTGCCTCGATCCCCGACAGGTTTTCGTCGTATCGCAAAAAAACCGGACAAAACGGACCACCCGGTCGAAACTGAAATCGATCAGGATTGATTCCCATCGCGCAAGCGGCGTGTGTCGTAATCATGGCTAACAGTCTTCCCGGCGTAAGAAATCCAGAAGCCAGTCGAGCGACATGCTGCAATTCCTTCCAGATGTTCAAATCCGGGTTCGATGCGCGGCTGTCGGTTCCAAGAATGACGCGACAACCTGCGGAAAGCAGTTTTCGGAAGGGATGTGGTGGGTGCCCAAAGTAGTGATGCGTCCGAGGGCAGTAGACGGTCGTTATGTTCGCATTTTTCGCCAGAAACCTGATTTCTTCGTCGCCAAAATAATTGCCATGAACAGCTAAGACGTGAGGAGCTCCGGCAAGTTGTTGCAGCAGTTCAAGGATTTTTCGTCCACCGGGGAACGTGGCTTGATCAAACAGCCCCATGCCCGACAAAAACTCGACGAAACGCCCCTCGCCTGCTTCCAGCAGACGAATTTCATCCATCGTTTCCGCAAGATGCATCGCAACAGGAATGTGATGCCGCACTGCAAGTGATACGGTTTCGCTCAGCAGGTCTGGATGAACCGTGTAGGGAGCATGAGGACTGATGGCTTGAATGATCCCTTGTTTCGGCGGCGCAAAAAAGTAAGCCTCGGCTTGATTGAGTTGTTGCTGGATTCGTTCGGGGCGAAGGCCGATCACTTCTCGAAACTGAACGATCGTAGTGTGGTTCTCGTCGAACAAAGCCACGGAATTCTGAGTTGCAATTTCTCCGATCAGACGCACTCCGAACTGTTCCGATTCTTCAAGACCCTGCCGAATTGCTTCTTTGCCATCGTTGGCTGCTTGTCGCCACTTGATGACCGACTGAATCCAATCGGGAAACGGCAGTGCGGGCTGCAGTGGCTGCCGAAGACCTGAAAACTCGAGATGAGTGTGGGCATTGGCAAATTGTGGACAAACTAAAAGTGGAAGAAGGCCAGGAGCGTCGTCATCCGCAAAAGTCCGAAGATCCAGCAATTCGCCGTTCTGCTCCGTTATCTGTGCATTTCTTAAAGGCTCACTGTCAGGATCGAGCAACCATCGCACGCGAATTGTGCGTTCCTCTCCAGCCATCGTGGCCCATTGATCCAGCGACAATCGAGTCGCCACCGACAGAGCCGGAGTTGGAGTTTGCCTGCGTTCCAGCCAGCCATTTTCAACGGGTGTCATGGGGCTAATTCGATCACTGAGAAAATGGCACGATGGTCGGACGCGACTTGTTCGTCCAGAACCCGGCATTCAATGACTTTGCCTTTCAAAGCGGGCGACAACAGAATGAAGTCGATCTGAGACCGTGGCCTATCGGCAGGAATTGTCGGCAGTGATTCAATCGATGAGTTTTCCCAATACTCGAAGAACCGTTGGAGTACGGCAGAAGTCGGCGGCGCATTCAAATCTCCCGCAAGAATTATTGGCCCGGTTGACTTCAGGGCCAGCAGGTTGATTCGCTCAGCAGAGGCCAGCCGTTCGGCATCAGGTTTTCGATGGTCGAGGTGAGTAGAAATAAACGTCAGAGGGATCGCCGTGTCAGAATTTGCAGGCTTCATGATCACTTCTGCAAGTAGAGCTCCTCGCTGTTCGCCATTGCCTAAGCAGGGAAGCGCCTCATTTCGATGCGACACGATCGGCCAGCGAGATAACACGGCATTACCGTACTCGCCATCTCCCAGCTTGATATTTTTTTCGAAAACCGCATGCAGGCCGGTGAGCTCCGCCAGAAGTGCCGGCTGATTTACCTTTTGTGTGCGATCACACCCTTTGTCAACTTCCTGTAGAGCGACCACATCCGGATGCACGCTCTTGATCACCGCAGCAATTCGATCAAGATCCAATCTCCCATCGGTGCCTTCCCCGTGGTGAATATTCCACGAAAGGATTCGCAGTTGAACCGCTTCGCCGCCGACAACTGAAGTTGGTAGAGCAATGAATACAATAAACAGTACGCACTGTTTCAGACGCAACATCACGGACTCTCCACAGGCTTGCCAATCAAATCATGGGAGTCAGTCGCTTCACTAACTGCAAAGGCACTCCCCAGGGACACCGCAACATCGCAAATGTGTCCCCAGTCGGAAGCGTGTGAACATCCACGACCATCGTCGCTCCGGCAGCAACCAGACGCTTGACGTCGCTTGGGAGGTCAATGGAAAGAAACGCAAGATGCAGAGCAGGAGGCTGGACGGTTGGAAAATCCAGATTTGGAGCATCTTTGTTGCCGTAGATTTCCAGCATCACTGTGCCACTGTCATCTGCCAGAAAGTGAGCGTAGGGAGGTTCGATCATTCGCCGTTTGACCGTGAGACCAAGATGCTCCACGTACCATCGAGCAAGGCTTAACGGGTCGATAACGTTAAATGCAAGATGCTCAATCTTCATAAGGAAACCTGAGAATGTACTGAATGTTCATTGGGGACGTTTTAGATATCTGTCGGTTCTGCAGACGAAGCAATTACGACATCTGAAGGCCAAACTGTCAAACGTGCACCGTTGAACATTCAAACACGCTACGGTCGGAACCCTCATCATCTGTTCAAATACTCCGCAGCTCGAAGAAAGCGAAAGCTCGAGGCGAGGCGACAACCAACCGATTTCGGCTCTCAGTAATCCGCCGCTCCAGACTCATAGGCTTACTGCGTAACAGCCATCATTCTCTGCAGGTTCGCGGGGACACGTTTTACGGAAGTTTCAGCACTTGGCTGAGAAAGTTCTATAAACTTTTGCCGAATCAGTTCCATCCGATCCCGATTCACACCCATGTCAGAATGCCCGACGCGCGAAGCGGAGCGAAAATGGATCCGATCCGATTCTGCCTCAAAAAAGAACTCCACATCGTCACAGAATTGAAACAGGAGGCTACGAAACTCAACTCTTAAATAGTCGCTCGTCTGCTCCACAATTGAGGTGCGAGGCATCAATCGCACGATTTCAACGAGCGTTTCAATTGGGGGTGCAACCCTGGAACTTACAGAAATCGGGGCAATCCAGTGTTCTCGGTCCGCTGCCTGAGTTGACACGCAGTTGGGGGAGGCGGGACACGAAGCCAGACGGCCATCCCTAACCCCAAGGTTAGACGGCCGCACGGCCGTCAAATTCAGTAAAAAAAAACCAATTACACCTGCAGCAAATGCGAAGAATGTTGTCAGCAGGAAGGTAAACACGGGACGCTTTCTCCTCAAACCATTCATAAAATGACTCCGAGGGTGTATCCGAATTGGCATCAGGAACTTAACCGTTCCACCGACGGCCTGACAAGCGTTGACACAGAATTCAGGCGAAACTTGTGATCAAAAGCGGTTCGTAAGCCATCTCCACTCATTCAAGGCTCGACGAATGGTCATGCTGCCTCGCGAGCCGGCCCCTGACTGTTTCCGCCGGACGTCACTGGAAATTCCATATTTTTCACCTCGCGGGCTGTCAGTTGCTCCAGCAGGTCGCGAATGGCATGCTCGGCTTCCAGTCGTTCGCGCTGCCAGCGGTTTTGCAACTCCGCAATCTGAGACTGCAGCGACTGAATGCTTTCTTTCTGGTCATCAACCACGGAATCCACGGTTCGCGAAGAAAGCTCCTCTTCACGAATTGCAAACCACTGTTCCAACTCGGTCCGATCACGCCGAAACTGCTGCTGCCTGTCGGCAATCTCGTTCGCTGCTTCCTCGACTTTATCCCGGTCGGCATTGATCTGCGACCGCAGGCGATCAAAAAACGCCTGAACGTCTCCTCGAGATTGTTCGAGTCTGGCACGAGCGATCTCGGGTGAAACGCTGTCACGAACCAGATGAGTCCGCGCTTCTTCAATCACAAGTCGATGCTCGAGAATCTCAGATTGAGTCTGATCCAGTTCCGCACGAAGTCGGTTGAGTCGCTGAGACCGATCTTCAAGACGAGCGGCAAGATCAGCCATCGCAACTTCCTGCTGACGAACTCTTCGCTGACGACTTTCGATGTCACGCAGGATAGCATCGCGTTCCTCTTCACTGCGTCGCTGCTGCCGCTGAATGTCCGACAAGGCTGCGGACCGGGAGCGATCCACGATGCGAGACTCGCGACCAATCGACGCTTCCCGATCCATCAAAAGTTTTCGCACATGCTCCAGCTGACAAAAGCGAAGACGATGCTGTTCAAGAAATCGGAGCCGTTCGCTGCGAAACAATTGTTGTTCACGGCGAAAGTCTCGCAGCTCAACTTCCAGGTCTTCCTTTGCCCGGGTCAGGTGTTCGAACTGGAATCGATAGCGTCGCTGAAGATTGTTTTGTTCCGTAAGCAGTGACTGTCGCTTCTTTTCGATCTCTTCTCGCAGGCGTTGCTGCTCGTCTTCAACCTGTTGGCCAAAGAGCTCTCGCTGTTGCTGAAGATCGTCTGCCTGTTGTCGAATTTCCTGTAACTGGTGCTCGTGAGCCTGCTGCCATTCCAGCTTCTGGCGATTAAGAAGCACAATTTCTGCTGTAAGTTCCTCTCGCAAACGCTCGGCAAGTTTCTGTTTTTCAAGCTTCAGCTCGTCCTCGATCTGGCGAATACGATCCGCATAGTCCTGGCGTTCCCGTTCTGCCTGAGCACGCAGACGATCGCGTTCGGCATCCAGAATGGCTCGTTCCTGACTGAGCTTCATTCGGTCTTCATCAAGCTCGGCCCGGACCGACTGCTTGAGAATCACTCGCTCTTCTGCCAAAGATCGCTGGGCCGTTCGCAGCTCAGCGGCCTGGCGTTGCAGCAACTCCTCCTGTTGACCCACTCTTGCCAGACGTTGGTCAAGATCAGCCATCAGATCCCGCTGATCGGCCCTGCTACGAGCCACCTGGTCCGCAAATTCCTGAGCACGTTGCTCGAACTCACGACGATCCGCTTCGAGCTGCTTTTGATGGGCGATGATCTCAGCCCGGCGTTGCTGTAATTCCGAGAAACGAGCTTGCAATGATTCGGCAGCCGCCGAAGCCTGAAGGAGAATCTTCAATGCCTCTGATTCGCCTGCAAATGGGTTCAACGCTTCGGCGTCGAAGGATAAGGGCGAAAGTCCTCGCTCAGGCCCAACCGCGCCAGCCCCGGAAGCACCTGACGATGTCAGATCCTCAACAGAGTTTTCCGGCATGTTCGGGACTCCTTTCCCAAACGAGACCCTGGACACTAACCACCGTCGGAAGCAGACGCATCCTGCTGTTCTGCTTCCGATTCTTGCGTAACTGTCAGCCTGTCAGTCACACGGTCGAGTTTTTTTGTGCATCGACGAGCACACTATGTCAACGCTTTGTCCAGCATGTTGACAAAATGCTGCTTCGGAGGTGCCCCAACAACCTTATCGACCAGTTGGCCATTCTTGAAAAGCATCACAGTAGGAATACTGGTGATGCCAAATCCTGCTGCCGTCTGATGATTGTCATCCGTGTTCACTTTGCCAATCTTCACTCGACCAGCATACTCGCCGGCAAGCTGCTCGACGGACGGCATCAGCATTCGACATGGTCCGCACCAAGGCGCCCAGAAATCGACCAAAACAGGTTCAGAAGATTCCAGAACTTCCGACTTAAAGTTTGCGTCAGTGAACTCGTGCAAATTCCCGGCCATTACCCTCACTCCTGTGAATTCTCATCAAGGATTGCCCCGGGGGCTTTCCTTCATCGTGTGTCGGCGGAGTACGTTTGTAGGATGCAACCTTTGCAACCACGCCGCTCGACTTCGTCCCAATCATCGCAAACCACCATTTTGGATGCCCGTCCGTCGCCGATCGAGAATCACAAAAACAGTGGAACTTGCGCAATTCAGCATTCCTGCTGCTCTGTTCGCGTTGAACTGGGATTATTGGACAACAGACAGACACTGTCAACGCGGGTACTGTTCACCAATCAATTCGCAGGAGTCGCATTCGCGTTTGGCGTCAAATACTGGACGCAGCGCGGCAGTATGGGTGTTGGTTCGGCAAATTCTGCTGAAAAGACAGCCATCCAAAAATAGAGCGACAGCCTGCCGACAAAGGCTCACCCACTGGCAATTCCGCTGACTCTGAACCAAAATATGGCTGTGTACGGACTTCGTGTTCGTTGACCGGAAATTGCCACACCATTCGGGAATGCGAAGGTATTAAATGCGAAATCCTGCTGGTTTCTTGTTCAGCTGTCTGGCTTTGTTTGTGCTTGGCGGTTGCGCGGGAGATACTGCTCCTCAGCTGGAAACTGATGCGGCATCACGAAAAGACTTGCCAACCACGGAAGCGTTGGCGGGCGGATCGACCAAGCGTCTCACGATCGGGTTTTCGACACTGACTCTCACAAATCCGTTCTTCAAGATCATCGCTGACACGATGACGGAAGAGGGAAAAAAGCATGGTTACGAAGTTGTGGTTGTCTCAGGCGACCAGGATGTCAATCGTCAGACATCACAGATCGAAGACTTCATTGTGAAACAGGTCTCTGCAATCGTCCTCAATCCATGCGATTCCAAGGCAATTGGAGCGGCGATCCGAAAAGCCAATGAAGCCGGAATTCCAGTCTTCACGAACGACATCAAGTACGATGGCACTGAGGGATCGGTTGTTTGCCATGTGGCGACAGACAACTATCAAGGAGGCCGCCTTGCGGGTGAAGCCATGATCAAACTGGTTGGTGAATCCGGCGGAAAAGTTGCAGTCTTGCATTATCCGGATGTGGAGTCCTGCCAGCTGAGAGTCAAAGGCTTTACCGAAGTGCTCGACGCTCACAATAAGGCCAACGAATCCGCAAAGATTGATGTTGTCACAACACTTAACGGGCAGGGGGCCCGAGAACCCGGCTTTGCAGCAGCGAAGGATGCGATAGAGGCTCAACCGGACCTCGCCGCGTTGTTTGCAATCAACGACCTTTCCGCAATTGGCGCTCGTGCAGCCCTTGAAGCGGCAGGGAAGGCAGATCAGGTTAAAATCATTGGTTTTGATGGAACACTCGAAGGGAAGCAAGCAATCCTAAACGGACAAATTGTCTGCGATCCAATTCAGTTTCCTGACCGAATGGGTCAAACCACAATCGAGATGATTCAAAAGTACTTCGACGGCGAAGAAGTTCCACCCGAGGTTTTAATTCCGTCCAATCTTTACTACAAAGAAGATGCAGAAAAAGATCCTGAACTGTCTCAGAAATAGTTCTCAATCAGACTCCTCAACGGTCTCGCCGAATCCTGATTTCTGTG
>JANPHT010000719.1:0-10782 GCA_031424595.1 Planctomycetota bacterium | reverse complement strand
AAGGGGAATCGCGTGTATCGTCTGGATGCGGGATTGAAGGCGATCATTAAAATAGGGAAGGATCGAGGATTTGTCACAGTGCAACAGGCGCATGCCTGGCTGCCGGATGAAGGTGGCGACCCTCAGATGGTCGACACGCTGATTATCACACTGGACGAATTTGGCCTCGACTTCATCGAAGACCCTGACATCTGTCTTGAACCAGAACCGGTTGAAGAAGAAGTCAAACAGGCTCAGGCCGAGAAGGCCGCGCGCGCATTGCTGGGACCGGAGACGTCGGCACTGTCTTCACGCGACCCGATTCGCATGTACCTGAGTCAGATGGGGAACATCCCACTGCTGACTCGTGACCGAGAGATTTTCCTCGCCAAACAGATCGAGATCACTCGTAAGCGTATGCGCCGACATATGCTGGAGTGCGACTTTGCCTTGAATATCGCCGTCGAGACCATCGAAAAAGTTCGTCGCGGAGAACTGCCGTTTGAGCGAACTTTGCGAACTTCGGAAACAGAAGATGTTCGTAAAGAGCAAATCGAAGGTCGCATGGAATTGAACCTCAAGACTCTCCGTCATCTGATGGAAGTTAATAAGGCGGAATTCCATGCCTGGCGTGCATTGCCGGAGGGGTCGAAAGAAAAGGCTGCGTTGGCGCAGACGATTCATATTCGCCGCCGAAAAATGTGCAGCCTTTGCGAGGAGTTGAGCGTGAGAACTCATCGCCTGCAACCCGTGATGAAGCGAATGCTGCAGATTGGGGAACGAATTGAGCAGTTGCAGGATGAGATTTCCTGCCTGCGGGGAATGAAAACAGCCGACACAGAGCGACATGCTTTGGAACGCGAACTGGAAGAATATGTCCAGATGCTGCTCGAGACTCCGGACCAGTTCCTGCGTCGCTGTCGAGAAATCAAGAAACGTCTGGATGGTTGGACAGATGCCAAGCAAAAGCTTTCTGGTGGCAATCTCCGATTGGTGGTTTCTATCGCCAAGAAGTACCGCAACCGTGGTCTGAGCTTCCTTGACCTGATTCAGGAAGGCAACGCGGGTCTGATGCGAGGTGTTGAAAAGTACGAATACCGACGCGGGTATAAGTTTTCAACCTACGCAACATGGTGGATTCGTCAGGCGATTACGCGAGCGGTTGCGGACCACGCCCGGACAATTCGTATTCCGGTTCACATGTTCCAAAGCATTTCGATGCTGAAAGCCAAAGCGGAAGAAATCCGCCAGAATACGGGCCGTGAACCGAGTAACGAAGAACTGGCCGAAGCCGTCGGCATGAGCATCGAGGAAACCGAGCGCATCATGAAGACGTGGAAGCATCCAATCAGCCTGGATACTCCCGTGGGCGAAAGCGAAGACAGCAGCTTCGGGGAATTCCTGGAAGACAGTCACGAGAGCAGCCCGGCGGAATCTGCCGCGAAGCAGATGCTGCGTGATAAAATTGACCATGTTCTGAAGAGCCTGACGTATCGCGAACGGGAGATCATTAAGCTGCGATATGGTCTGGGAGACGGTTACAGTTATACGCTGGAAGAAACTGGCCGTATCTTCAAGGTCACCCGGGAGCGTATCCGTCAGATCGAAAGTAAGGCACTGAAGAAACTTCAGCATCATACTCGCGCGATCCATCTGAAAGGCTTCGTCGATATGGACGACGATGCTCCGCTTCCGGTCATCGAAGAAGTGGTCGATCCGGCTGAGGCGATGGAAGATCTCGGCGTGGCATAAATGACCGGTGTCCCGGATATCGGGAACACGTGTTCCATTCAAAGAGCACTGGTGAGACGTAGGTCTGGCCAGTGCTCTTTTCCGTTTGCGGCAGGTGATCGCAGAACTTTTGTGACCGACAAACACCATTGCTTTCCATCTCGCATTCGGCGGCTGATGAAGCATTTTCTGCCAGAAGCGATGACGGTTCGGCTGACGTGAACACTTTCGTAGTTTCCTCGGGAAAGGAATGGCGTCTGTTCGCGTAATTCTCCGCGAAACGTCGTTGTTCAAGTGCGATAGTTTGGGTACCAATTTCCTCGAAGGGTCATTGCCGAGTGATCATCCGGGGCAGTTTTCTGCCTTGGGTAGCCTCAAAAATCGGCCGCTGCAGAATGATATCAGCGAAATCCTGGTGGCGAGAGTCAGAACCCAGGCGACTCGATCGGTGTCCCTTCGAGAAGGAATTCCCGTCTCGGTGCCCGTGAAAGCCGATACGGGAAACGGATTGTCTCTGACTCTTTTTTGACGCTTGTTACACCAATGATCATGCAGGCTCGAACCGTTCCTCGTCGGAAAACGCTGCGGCGGAATCTTAAGGCGATGAACGCGGACGGTTTTTCGTTCAGTGTCATGGTGGGAATAGCGGAGACCTATCTTCCGGCGTTTGTGCTGGCCCGAGGATTGGGCGATTTGACGGCAGCGATGATAGCGACAGTGCCCGTGCTGCTGGGAAGCTTGCTGCAACTCTTCGCACCCTATTTCCTGCAGCGACTTCGTTCCTACAGAAGATTCGTTGTGGCCACAGCCACGGCTCAGGCCTGCAGCATGCTGATGCTGATGGGCATGTCGCTGATGACGTATGTGCCAGCGTGGGCCGTATTCGTTCCGGCCACTCTCTATTGGGCTGCCGGACTTGCCACTGGACCAGCATGGAACACGTGGGTTGAGCAACTTGTTCCTCAGCGAATACGTAGCGGCTTTTTCGCTCGTCGCAGCAGACTTTGTCATGTGGGAGTTTTGCTGGGGCTTGTTTCCGGTGGATTGCTGCTGAGGTGGTCGGTTGCTCATGACCTGACTGTGCCGGTCTTTTCGATCCTCTTCGGGATCGGAGCGATCGGCCGTTTTGTTTCCGCTGCAATGCTGGCTCGGCAGACCGAGATTCAGCACTCGGAATGCAGACCTGAGATCTGCGCCGACCCAGTTTCGGTCGACCGAGTGTCAGCTCGAGTCAAACTCTCGAATGTCCTGCAAACGGCTCGGCATCCAGGAAATGCAGGACGACTGGTGTTGTTCCTAATGGCCGTTCAAACAGCCGTTCATGTTTCCGGGCCGTATTTCAATCCATTCATGTTGAAAGTGCTGAGGCTGTCCTGGGTGGATTACATGGGGCTGCTGTCGCTCGGCTTCTTCGGAAAAATGCTGTCATTGCCCTGGGCTGGTCGATTTGCAAATCGCTGGGGCGCTGATCGCCTGCTGTGGGTTGGAAGTGTTGGCATTGTTCCCATCAGCGCGCTGTGGTTCTTCTCGCAGAATGCTTGGTACCTGGCTTTTATTCAGGTTCTGAGTGGACTGGTCTGGGGTTGTTACGAACTGGCCATGCTGCTTCAGTTTTTCCGACAGATCCCGGGTGAACGACGGGTCGCGGTGTTGACGATTTACAATCTTGGAAACTCCGCCGCGATGGTCGCTGGAACGTTTATAGGAGCTTTCATCCTGAACGCATTCGGACAAGATCATAATGCCTATGTGGCGGTCTTCGTGGCCTCCGGGTTGTTTCGCATGACAGCCTTGTTAGCGTTGCCAGGACGGGGAACAGCAGTCAGAACAACACGAAATTCAGTCAAGGAATGGATCAGTACCGTGCCAGCGGGACGAGTTGGTTCCCAGCGGAAGTACAAAGAAATGATCGGCTCGAAAGCCAGTATCAATCGACCAATGGCCGAATGCGAGGCTTCGGTCATCATTGTTTCTTCAGGCGATACGGAAAGGTCTTCGGTCTCTTCACGAGTCATCGAAGGAGGAGGTGGTGGCAGTCGACGACGTGAAGGACAAGCCATCAGCCGGTTACCTGCCCGAATCGATGACGCCTCAATGGGCGATGTAGCGCCGCGAGAATAAGATGCCGGGCGCTTTGCGTCACCTCGGTTGATGTGTTGGGAGCTTGAAGTTGGATACTCGCCTGCAATTTGAATTCCTTCAGCAGCCCGACAACACCACCTGCGGCCCTACCTGCCTGCATGCGGTGTATAGTTATTACGGCGATGAACTTCTGTTGGCCGAGGTCATCGAAGAGGTTTCGGCGTTTGCTGAAGGAGGAACACTGGCCGTCATGCTGGGCTGCCATGCATTGCGACGAGGTTATGACGTCCGCATTTTTACCTTCAATCTGCAGGTATTTGATCCGACATGGTTCAACGCCGACGGCCACCTGCTGGAGGTTCCCATGGTGGAGGAAAAACTCCGAGCCCAGATCAAGGCCAAGCCTGAAGAAAAGCTGATTCGAGCCTGTGAAAGTTACATTGAGTTTTTGAAGCTCGGTGGCAAGCTCAGAATGGAGGACCTCACCGGGAACCTGATCCGTCGCTACCTTAAACAGTCAATTCCTGTACTCACGGGATTAAGCGCAACATACCTCTACAGAGAACGCCGTGAAATCTCGGCAACTAGCCTTCCGGACGACGTGGCAGGCGTGCCGAGTGGACATTTTGCTGTCCTATGCGGCTACGATTCCATTGAACGGTCAATTCTGGTCGCCGATCCGTTTCACCCCAATCCGCTATCCGTGAACTACAAGTACGAAGTGTCTCTGGATCGCGTTGTTTGCTCGATACTGTTGGGAATTTTGACCTACGACGCGAATCTGCTCATTGTGCGTCCCAAAGAGAGATGACCGCGATCCTGAAGTCAGACGGTTGTTGATGCTCGCCTGAACAGAAACGAAAATCGTATTGTCAAAGTGGGTTTTGAGCTGAGTTTCAGGAACCTGGCATTTTCCCGAGTTGAATCGATCGGAAAACCATTACACTTTTGCGAGGAAAAACTTGATTTCTCAAATGGCAAGGTGCTCTGTGTCTGACGAAACCGCCGTGAATCCAATAAGCCCACCCGATCCTTGGTACAAGGATGGTCTGCAGTTTACCTGCACACAATGCGGCGACTGCTGCACGGGAGCTCCGGGTGTCGTTTGGGCCAGCGAAGAAGAACTCCTGGAGATCGCCGAGTATCTGGGCAAGCCGATTGGGGAAATTCGGCTGTTTCACACGCGAATTGTTCGCGGCCGAGTTTCTCTTACTGAGTTTGATAACGGCGACTGTACGTTTTTCGACCCGAAGGGAAGAAAATGCACAGTTTACCGGGCTCGCCCAGTTCAGTGCCGAACTTGGCCGTTCTGGAATTCGCATTTGGAAAGCCCAGATGCGTGGAAAAAGGTCTGCGATACGTGTCCAGGGGCAGGCGAAGGAACTTTTTTCAGCCTTGAACAGGTCGAAGAACGAGCTCGTCGGATCAACATGTAGTGCAAATTGGGAAAGTCAAATGGGCTGTCAAGTCCGCACAAGGTAGTAACAATTGCGACAAATCGTGGGATGCAGGCAAAAACTGTTGTACACGTCCGCCGATAACAACCAAAGTGTTGCGTGAGTGTCGCTCACCATCTGGATTCCACTCAAGGTTTGCCTCCATGGCGCAAAATCCTATTTCGCTTCGATTTATCGCGACTGGCACACTTGTGACCGTACTGGCGATTGCTTCGTCAGCTGATGGCCAGGTGGTCCGGGCGCCGCTGAACGAAGGTTTTGCTCGAACGTCCTCCATCGCCATGTCAGTGGACGAGATGCTGGGTGTCAAGAAGGACCGTAAGCTCGATGAGCCGATCGTAGGTCCGGGATACCCTTCCCTTTGGATTGCTGAAGTCCAGTTTAAATCTATCCGACTGATGCGGCTGGAACTTCCCAATCCGCAAACGGGCAAGCTTCAGAAAGAGTTGATTCGTTACATGGTTTACCGGGTCATTCGTCGGGACTACACGGAGCTCGCCGGCGCGGATCGTGCTAATCTGGAAAAGAAACTGGCAGATCCGGATCTGGATCCAGCGAACGTCCTGGACGCCGATTTTCAAATGCCTCTTCAAATGCCTCGGTTTCTTCTGGAGACGGAGGATAAGGACGGCAATGTTCAGCTGGCCTACACTGACGAAATCAGCGTTGCCATTCAAAATGCTGTTTTTGAGCGAGAAATGGGGCGAAGGGGCTCGAGTTTGAAACTTCTTAACAGCGTGGAAGCGATTTCAGAGATTGGTGATCCCGTCCCAAACTCCGATCCGGACGAATTGCTGAAAGCTTTATACGGAGTAGCCGTTTGGCGAAACGTAGACTCGAAGGCCGATTTTTTAAAGGTGACGATGTCTGGGTTTACAAATGCCTACAGAATCTCAGGAAGTGCAGACAATAGAATCGTGGAAGAAAAGGTCATCGTGCAGAAGTTCACCCGCCCAGGTGATGAATACTTGCAGGAAGAAACAGAACTACGATTTCTG
This sequence comes from Planctomycetota bacterium, assembly GCA_031424595.1. Lineage (GTDB taxonomy): Bacteria > Planctomycetota > Planctomycetia > Planctomycetales > Planctomycetaceae > SXXK01. The sequence continues at coordinate 4,535 of JANPHT010000719.1, read as the reverse complement.
GACGAAGCCGACACGGATGGCGACAGGAAGATGGACACCCGATATCCTCTCTGGACCTACCAAGCGAAACCTGTGAAGTTGAACATACGCGATATGGATACGGTTTTGCGAAATGCTCGCAGCGCGGCTGTGGGGACACCAGAGAACTAACTGGCAGTGCTAAAAAGCCAAGCTTTTTGAGACAGTATGCCATCTCAGGGTCTGACGAATTCAGAAAAACACGCGGGAATGATCGTGGAAGATCAAGAGAACTCTTGATAAACGCCGCAAATTCGTCAGACTCCGCGACTCACAAGATTTATCGTCAAGTGGTGCTTCCTGTTTAAAGGTGGAGCCACTTTCAACATTTGTTGCCAATTTGCTGTCAGCCAGGAATTGCTGACACGCCTAGAAATGTCGGAGCATTAAGTCATGGCTCATAAGAAGGGTCAGGGTTCCAGCCGCAACGGACGCGATTCACACTCTCAACGCCTGGGCATCAAGAAATTCGGTGGCGAAGCTGTTATCGCTGGCAATATTCTTGCCCGCCAATGCGGAACCAAATGGCATCCAGGCCGCAATGTTGGCATGGGCAGTGATTATACGCTGTTTGCTTTGTGTGACGGCAAGGTTCTTTTTGACAAGGCCGGGCGTCGCATGAACATTGTGCCAGTGGAAGCAAATTAGTCATCTGATGACGATGATCGCGATTAAGATCTGACGAGGTAGAGCATCCTTCCTGGGTGCTCTGCCTTTTTTTATTTCAAGCGACCTTTTTGTGAGTTGCCATTCGGGGTCTTGTGAAGTTCCGTGAAACAAGGTCTGAATTGGCGTATGATTCGGCGATGTCGCGCAAGGGTTGTCCCTGGTTCCTGACACCCTTTTTTCTACTTCTTTGAAAGAGACTGCTGTGCAACGACCTCACGGACATTCGGCTCCGCTGCCGGAACCTACTGTATTGATGACCGAAGGCTGGCACTGTCTGCACATCTATTATCGAGTCAACCAGAAGGCACTCCTCGAAATTGATTCGGCCGATCGGGCGCATGGGCGTGCGGAAATCATCGACATTCTGAATCCCGAGGGAGATTATGTGCCGATTCGGATGCAAGTGTCCGTGGTATCGGGCCATCGTGCAGATCTGGGCCTGATGATGATGGATGCTGATCCGCTGAAGATCGACGCCGTGACTCAGCGAATCCGGGCGAGTCGCCTTGGGACCGCGCTTGAGCCAACGTATTCTTTTGTTTCCATTTCCGAAGTCAGTGAATACGTACCAACGATAGAACAGTACTCTGAACGCCTCGTAAGAGAAGGCACTCAGCGCGACGACCCCGCGTTTCAAGCTAAGCTGAATGCTTACGCTCAGCGGTTGCCTGCCATGAATCAACAGCGAATGTATCCGGCTTTTCCGGCGTTGCCCGTGATGACATTCTATCCGATGAATAAAGCTCGGCATCCGCTGGCCAATTGGTACACGGAACCTTTTAGTGTCCGCAGCGAGTTAATGGCTGAGCACGCGACATCCGGGATCAAATTTGCTGGTCGGATCTCTCAGCTTATTACCGCATCGACGGGTTTCGATGACTGGGAATGGGGCGTGACACTGTGGAGTCGTGCTCCGGAACATATCAAAGAAATCGTCTACACGATGAGATTTGATCGGGCCTCTGCCGCGTACGCAGAATTTGGTCCATTCTACGTGAGCTACATTATGGGTGCAAAGGAAGCCCTGGAACATCTGCGGGTGTAAGCCGTTTGATCGCACAAGATCACTCTCCGGAAAAAGCGACTCGCAGTGTTGTCTCACAACTACGATTCGGCGAACAACAACCATTTCATTTGTAACCGGAGACGATGCAGTGAACTCCACGAGGGAGTGACCGCGACGATGTCATGCCTTAACCATTGTTGTCATCTACCGTGATTGAATCTGACGCAGGCTGTCAGTTTGCGGCAGGGCCTGATGCACGGAACTTCTATGTCTCGAGTTGACGCAGCAATTATTGGCGGAGGAATCGTTGGTCTGGCCACGGCCTGGCAGTTGGCGCGGATGAAGCCCGGATGGAAGATCGCCGTCGTGGAAAAAGAAGCGACACTCGCGTTTCATCAGACCGGGCGTAATTCGGGAGTGATCCATTCGGGAATCTATTATCGCCCCGGATCATTGCGCGCGAGAAACTGTCGCGAAGGAAAGGCGCTGCTACAGAAGTTCTGCCATGAACACGGCGTCCCATGGCAGCGGACTGGGAAAGTCATCGTGGCGACGCGTCAGGAACAGTTTCCACAACTGCAGAGTATTTTCGAACGCGGGCGGCAGAATGGCGTGCAGTGCGAACTCGTAGGCCGTGATCGGCTGACGGAACTGGAACCTCACTGCGCTGGGATCAGGGCTATTGAAGTTCCCGAGGCCGGTATTGTGGACTACCCAGCCATGTGTCAGAAACTTGGCTTTCTGTTGAACGAAGGAGGAGCCAAAATCTACCTGAATTCGCGAGTCGAAAAGATCGATCAACGAACTGATTTCGTTCGGTTGCAAACATCGACCGGGGAATTGGAAGCGGCGCAAGTCATTAACTGTGCGGGTCTGCACAGTGATCGAGTTGCTCGGCAAAGCGGGCTGGACATGAGAGAGCGCATCGTTCCATTTCGTGGCGAGTATTTTGAACTAAAACCCGAAGCCGAACATCTTTGCCGTACTTTGATTTATCCTGTCCCGGATCCGAAGTTTCCATTCTTAGGCGTACACTTTACGCGCATGATCAACGGCGGCGTGGAGTGCGGCCCCAATGCGGTTCTGGCATTGGCCCGAGAAGGATATAACTGGCGAACGATCAGCCCGCGGGATGTTTTTGAATCGCTCACTTACGTCGGCTTTCTCCGACTCGCCGCCCGCAACTGGAAAACGGGACTTGGCGAAATCTGGCGATCTTTGTCCAAAGCCGCTTTCGTTAAAGCGTTACAGCACCTGGTGCCTGAGATTCGTGCTGACCATCTGAAATCAGCCCCCGCTGGTGTCCGCGCGCAAGCGTTGGGAGTCGACGGCAAGTTGCTGGACGATTTCGTCATTCTCCGGCACGAGCGAGTCATCAATGTCTGCAATGCTCCGTCGCCAGCGGCCACAGCGTCATTGAATATCGGCCGTCATGTGGCGGAGTTGACAGTCGGCCGTGTTGGTTCAACGTAAGTCTCAGAAGCGTTGGGACAGTCGTGACAATTCGTGGTGACCCATTGACCAGACAGCGTCGATGGTTTCATCGCCATCCACAAGTCAGGTTCATACTTTTATTCGGTGCGCCTCCGTGGGCGAGATCGTACAACCAATTGACAGGAACCGACGGCTGCTGATACAACCTTTTACATATCGGAAATTGCAGTTTCGCACAGACGGGCTACTTTTCCGGCTCGCGAGATAGTCGGAGTTGCCCGACCAGCAAGGACTTGAAAATGCCCCAACTTGACCGGTTCTGGCAGCGGCCTCGATCCCAGCGCCGCAGGCGCCTGCAAATGAGCGTCCAGTCGCGGGCAGTTGAACTGCTGGAGGATCGCTCGCTGCTGACGGGGAACGTCTCCGCGACCATGATCGCCGGCAGCCTGGTGCTCAATGGGGACAATTCGTCGAACCAGGTCGTGGTCTCCTCGGGCGGCACCGCCGGCACGGTCCGTATCACGGGGCTCGCCAGCACCCGCATCAATGGCTCGACATCCCCGTTGGTCCTCAAAGGGCTGACAGCAAACATCACCGCGCAGTTGCAAGGGGGCAGCGATTTTCTTTTGTTCACCAAGCTGGCAGTGCCAGGATCGGTGACCGGAAACTTAGGGAGCGGCTCACAGAATCATCTGCTGATGATGAGCAGACGAGTCGCCTATGACTTAGGCGTGCAACATGGTCGTGAGATCATTGAAGACACCAACCTCATCTCGGATGCGGCGACGGCCATCACCGCCCGCGACATAGCCACCCAGGGGACAAGCCGGTTTGACGAGAGTTTTGGCAAATACGTTCTGGAAGCCCAGACCAAGGTGGGCTTCGGTGCGGTTTCGTGTGCGCGCGGAGTCAGTCTGGTGGGTGGATCAGGAAGCGACCGGCTATCCTTATTCGACGCGCAGATCGGTGGAAATGTGCGATTTGAGGGTGGCGACCACAACGACTATTTTGTCTCGCAGGGATCGTCGCCCGCCTACAATCGAATCGCCGGCACTTTGACATTGGAGCTGGGTGCCGATTACAACGGTGTGCTGATCGACAACGCGTCGGTCGCGGGAAAGCTTAGCATTACGACCAAGGCTCCATCCTACGGCTCGCTGGTATTCGTCGGCAATGCTCGCCTGGGTGACGTCGAAATTAATTCGCCGACGGACTTCAATGCCTTTGAGCTTTCCGGTCACCGCTTCAACGCCTCGGGAGTTCTTGAGGCCGACCGGATCAAGATCACCACTGGCTCGGGCAGTGACTACCTGCTCGCCTCTGACGTTCAGGCTGCCGACTTTACCCTGCAAGCCGGCAATGGCTTCAAGGGCGTGACCGTGGAGGATTTCGCGATCGACAACCTGCT
>JANPHT010000718.1:0-2870 GCA_031424595.1 Planctomycetota bacterium | reverse complement strand
CCCAACGGCTCGTTCAGCTCCATCGAAGCCAGAAACTCCCAGGGAGTTCCCGGGTGTTCATTGATAACTCGGTGAAGGTATTCCAATGCCTTGTCATGCATCCGTCGAACGTTCGCTCCGGCGTTGATTTCTTCCGACGGGACAAGCTTCCATTGATTGCTGTCTGCTTTTTCAAATCGCTTTGGGGATGATTTCATTTCCGCCAGAACAGCGTTGTAGCCAAAAGCACGGACTCGCATCGCCAGAACTCGACCCATCGCAAGGTCGTAACTTGCCCTCCAGCGATCCGAATCCAATTTGTCCCGGTGCTTTTCACCAGCCTCAAGAGCGGTGTGAACCCGTTGCAGGAAGTAGTCCAGAACAGCCAGTGGCTTCTGGGCCTCTGTGATCTGTTCACGCAGGATGTTGTCGTTATTGGCCTGGAATTCACGCTGTGGGATAGGAACGGGTTCCGTGACTGCCAGCTGAGCCGCTGCGATCAGGGACTGCTTGGCCAAATTCCCCTGCAATTGGCGGCGGTATTCTGAACCCGGTCGATAGTCGGGAGAATACTGCCGCATGATCTGTGGATCCCACTGCTTCCTTGACGTGTCGTCGGCAACAAAGAAAATACCACCCGTCTCGGCACATAATCTCGAAAGCGTGTAGGGGCCATAACCTGACGACATTCGCTCAAGACCCTGTGAGTTGGCTGTCCAAAACGGCAACTGCAGACCTTCCGGCAGAGGACTCTCCGGACCTTGGTCGGCATCGCCGATGTCGTCTTCATATTCTGTACCGTCGTCGCCAGTCCATTTTACATGAACAAAACCTTTTTGGCGGCCAAATGGCGATGTGTTTCCTATGCAGAAAACTCGCACACCATCGCGGCTGAGTTTCTTAACAGTCTCTTCCAGAACGGAATACGAATCGCCTCCAAAATCGTCGCCACGTTCATCCGTGACGATGATCAGCAACATATTCGCCCGCATTTTCTTGCGGACCGGCCCATAAACCTTTAACGCCTGATTGATCGCGGCAAAGACATTTTCAAGTCCTGATGTGTCACTCTTAATGCTCTTGATGGCTTTTGAAAGCTCTGAGATGTCACTGGATGGCTCGTTCATCAGCACATGAATTTCTTTCCCATAACCGACGATGCCGGTCTTCAGTGCATCCTTGGTGTCAATGTCATCCATCAGCCCGAGTTGCCGGTAGACGTTCTCGAATCGCTCAATGATTCTCTCGCGGCGACCTTCCAGCGAAATGGATTCGTCCAACAACCAGACGGGCAATGTTTTTCGCTGACGCAGTGAGGAGGCAATTTCCAGAGTGATCCGATCCACAGCACCGTCGGTTCCACCGGCGTGTTCGGTTGTGCCCGTCAGATCAATGTTCTCCAACATCTCTGCTTCGCTGGGAGTTGCCATCGCTTCAGTCAACTGAATCTTCGGATCCACGACCTTGTTTTCGAGACGCTGCACCTCTTCGCGGTGATTATCCAGTCCGCGATCCTGAGCCACTGCCGCCGACGGACTCGCGATGTTTAAATCACTTTTGCTGCCCAAAGCGTCTGAGGGCTCTGTGTCTAGAACGTACTCCACTTGCTGCAGTTCTTCGATCTCCACCGTTGACGTGAGATTGAACTCTGGCAGGATAATTTCTGGCAGGGAAATCATTGCCACAACAACGATAATCGCAATATGCACCAGGAGGCTCATGCCCCACGCTGGAACGGCATCGAATATCGAAGAAACTCCCGCTTCTTCTAATGCAGCGTCAGCAGGATCGGATGTTGCTGAAGTTACCTGAATTGTACTCACGAGCAAGCTCCGATTTTTTCTAACAAAGCCCGTGCCATTCGCAACAAGGCCATGAAGCGATTACAGAGACACCAGACGACAAACTGCTGCCCGCGTCTTTGCCGGTGCAGAAAGCACGTCGCCCGACCACCAATGTTCCTCGACTGTGGTCAGTGACACAAGCAAAGAATTCAACGAAATCCGCAAGCACCGCAGTTGTTGACATCAGTATTACGATCGGCGCAATCGTACCTTACAGAACACTAAACGGCAACGAAATTGGGTTGAAACACACGTTAAACCTCACAACGCCCCTTCTTGTAGACGCGCGAGAGATGTCGGTTGTTCGTAAGCTTTTCCTGACTGGCTTCCGTTCCGTGGCAAAAGTCAGCCGTCGAAGTCCGCGACTGGATTACTCGCAATTCTTCATGGTTCGTGCATAAAAATGCCTTTTTCACGGTTTTTACGAGCCTTCCAGGGATCAAAAACGAGACCACTCATTGCGATCCATACCCCTGGCTCCCGCTGGGACTGCACCACTCCCGTCGCGAAACCGACATTGAATACCGCGTCACTGTTGTGGAAATTCGCTGGCTGCATCGCTCCTGTCAGGACAATGCGTTTTGATGGAATGCCGCCCAGCCGCCGAGCTGTATCGATCATTGTGTCCGTTCCATGAGTGATCACGAGATGTTGTTCGACCGCCCTTTCTACGGCGTTGCGAACCAGATCTCGATCCGCTTCCGTCATATCGAGGCTGTCCTTTCTCAGAATCGACTCCACCACATACTCAAAGTTCAGCGGTAAATCCTGCAGGATTCGTTCTACTCCAGGCGGACCGACCTGATATTGGCTGAGCTGGTCGAAGTAAATCTTGTCGATTGTGCCACCGGCGCTGATGAAACGAATTCTCATAAACCTCACCCGAATGCTGTGTTTTTGGCTTCTTGCCGAGCGAATATGCCGCAGATTAAGGCACAAAACCATCACCTCAAAAGACCGCTCTTCCCTGAATGATAATCGAATCCGGCAGGATTCGCAGGTTTCAGCGGATCGGCTACAGTCCGCCTCAGCAGTGGCATGAGGCGG
>JANPHT010000717.1:0-4008 GCA_031424595.1 Planctomycetota bacterium | reverse complement strand
CAAACTTCCCAATCGCCCTGGCCGAAGCTTCAAACGCAAGGCTCACCCAAGACGTCCCAAGTCCACAAAATTCATGAAACTCGAAAACCAAAAACAAGTACAAAACTCAGAACAAAAACCGCCCGACAAAGCAAAGTGAGTACCATTGGGCGCAAGCCCTCCGGTGTCTCCCTGCATGCTTCCAATAAAGCTTGAGAACCACGCGCCTTGAGATGCGGCACATAGATCAGCCGTGGACCATCATGGTCAGCAACCATGAATTTTTCATCTTCATCAAACGCAGTCACCGTTGGCATGTGCGTCAACTGCAAAGCGATCCAAACTTGCTCATGGTCAACGTCGGTAATGTTCCCCCGGAGTAATCCGGCTTCCTTTTTCTACGACTTGACAGTGCACTGGAAGTGAAGCCTCAGCCGGGATTTTGGCAGAGTTTCACTCAGTGCGGAATGGCACGATCTGCGGATTCCAGGTTCATCGGGACGGTTTGACGTCGCGTAGTGGCACATTCAGATCTCCGGACATTACACTTCCCGTCATGAATCGCAATTCACAGGAAAAACCGTCACGATCACTCGCCGCCAGTCACCAGCGCAGTTGGCTTTGGGGCCGGCACGCTGTCACGGAAACGCTTACTGCGGGGCTCTGGCCAGTGGCTGAATTGCTCGTGGATGAGCAGGTTTCAGCTGCGATTATCAACCATCTGGAAAGTCTGACGTCGAGGAAGAACTTGCAGATTCAGAGAGTTTCTTCGAGACGCCTGACAGAACTCTGCCACGCCGAGGACCACCAGGGCTTGCTGGCAAGAATGGGTGAGTTTCCTTTCCGGACTCATCAGGACCTTTGTTTGCGATTGCGTGAAAAAGCGACAGAGCCTTCCGGTAAGCCATCACTTCCCCCGTTGTTTGTGGTTTGCGATCGCATTCAGGATTCTCACAATTTTGGAGCGATTCTGCGGTGTTGTGATGCCATACATGCTGACGGCGTGGTCATCGGAGAACGCTCGCAGGTGTCAGTCACGCCACACGTCGCTCGGGCCTCCTCCGGTGCCGTGAATCACCTCAACTTGTACCGTGTTGCAAACCTGGCGAATGCGCTTCGAGACATGAAGACGGATGGCCTGAAATTGCTCGCCGCTTCAGAAAAGTCAACCCAGCAGCTGTGGCAGGTCGATGCAAAAGGCGCGGTTGCTGTGGTGATTGGATCCGAAGCTACGGGAATTGCGCCCGAGCTGCTCGCTGAATGTGACGTGCAACTGGCGATTCCCATGTTTGGCGGGGTCGGATCGCTTAATGCGGCCGTTGCGGCTGGCATTGTGCTTTATGAATGCCGTCGCCAGCAGCTTGTGGCTACTTGATGCAGAAAACTGGCGGGCGATCACGCCTCTCCGCCGTGCGAATTTGCTGTTCCCTCGCAGCATCTCAGATCAACCCGCCGCGTCAGTTGCGGCTGAAAAGACAGTAAGAAACCACTCGTCGCTTAAGCCGCTCGTCGCTTAAGCATAGTTCCCATTGCAATTCCTGAGTGCGTCCGGGTTACTGTTGGGCGAGTCGAGAGGACACACGCTGCTTCCATGTGTTTCAGCAAATTAACAAAATGTGTAAACTTTGCATATTATCTATCTTTACATTTGAAAAGGGTGTAAAGGAATCGTCACAATCTTCACAACCGATACAGACGGACCCAGCATTTCCAGAGAGATGGTGTTGGTGTCATCAGCTGGAAGACCCTTAGGTGGAGATTGAGAAATGCGATTGTTCAGTCAGTTGTGGCAAGACGAATATGGTGTCCTTCTTTCGGCCGAAGCCGTCATTGTAGGGACGGTGGCGGTGGTGGGATTAACGACTGGCCTGACTGTCGTCGCGAAGTCATTGAATGCGGAGCTTCAGGACATGGCCTTTGCCATTCGCAGTCTCGACCAAAGCTACACCATTCCCGCTCAGGAATGCTGTGGAGCCTGGACTGCGGGTTCGTCGTTCACACAGGAGCCTGTTCAGGAGTCGTTGGCGGCGCTTCGCGAGGCTGTGAAGAAGTCCGAGAAAGAAGAAAAGTCACAGGCTCAGCGTCTGGAGGAAAAGATGAAGTCTCAGAAACAAAACACTGATGAGCCGAAGAAAAAGAAGGAACGTAATATCTAGAAATGGGACTCACTATCGGGCTGTAATCGGTCCCAGTCGGAGCTGGCGAGCGAGGTCATCAAAAAGGGCTTCCAGAACGAGTCGAACGGGCGAGTTACCTTCGATTTGATGAGAGGCCGAGATGACTCGATCAAGCAACGGTGCAAGAAGATCGATGCCGCTGCGGACTCCGAAACGCTGCAACAAGGGGTCGGAAAAATCGCCGGAAGTCAGTCTTCGCACGCGAGCGTTCACTGCTTCTGCAATGAATCGCAGAAGCCAATGGGCGTTCCTGCGTTGCTCTTCTGCTCCCGATGAAATGCGATCCAGTTCGTCAGTGACCTGTTTTGAAATCTCAACGGGTTTCATGTGGTCCAGTTGTTCCAGTTGTTCACTGATGAGTTCTCGCAGGTGACGCAGGTCGGGATTCAGCAGTTGTTGAGCGAGAGTGATGCTTCCTTCCGACATCGCAGCAATAGTTTTTGCTTCTTCAGGGGATTCAACCAGTTCTTCTTCCAGCAGGATATCACGGACATCGGCTTCAGGCAGAGGGAAAAATCTCACCACCTGACACCTCGAACGTATCGTGGGGAGCAGCGAGTCCGGATTGTCGCATATCAACAGGATCAGCGCCTGAGCGGGCGGTTCTTCGAGCGTTTTGAGCAGCGAGTTCGCGCCTTCCTGATTCATGCGATGCGCGTCGTTGATGATGGCCACTCGACGGTCCGAGGCCTGAGGAGACATCGATAGCTCAAAGCAAAGTCCTTCGCGACCTCGCTTGTCATGGTCACCCGCGATTAACGCAATCGGGATTTCCGTCTTGCCGGCGGGGAGACCGATCTCCATAAAATCCGGCCAGGTGCCAGCAACAAAGCTTCGACAGGCTCGGCATTCCCCACAGGCGTCAATTTTGTCAGGCGAACTCTGGCGACAGAACATGGACTGGGCGAGCAATCTCGCGAATTTTCGTTTGCCAATTCCGTCGTACCCCGCCAGCACATAAGCATGCGACAAGCGTCCTCGTTGAACAGATCGTTCGAATAGATCTTTTTGTTCCAGATGACCTTTCAGCGTCTGCCAGGGGGATGTCACGGGGAGGCTTTCGGAAAAATGAAAACACACGGCGAAAAGGTGCCTGCTCCGGCAGGATCGCAGAAGTCCAGATCCGCGAAGGTGATTAATCGGCCGTATTGGGCATCAGTTGCGTCTCTGCGATGTGAATGGCCTTTAGCATCGCCCGGGCTTTGTTCTGCGTTTCCTTGTACTCCATATCAGGGACACTGTCAGCAACAATTCCGGCTCCGGCCTGAATATAGATGATACCATCCTTCATCACGAGCGTTCTGAGTGCGATGCAGGTATCCATATTGCCCGTGAAATCGATGTAGCCCACAGCGCCGCCGTAAGGCCCTCGCTTCTGCGGTTCGATCGCGTCGATGATCTCCATCGCGCGAACTTTCGGGGCACCGGAAACCGTTCCGGCTGGCAAACCCGCTCGCAGTGCTTCAATGGCCGTCAGACCTTCGCGCAGCTGACCAGAGACATTCGAAGTGATATGCATCACATGGCTGTAGCGTTCCACAACCATCACGTCAGTCAAAGCGACTGATCCATATTGAGCAACCCGGCCCACATCATTTCTGGCAAGGTCGATGAGCATTACGTGTTCGGCGCGTTCTTTTGGATCCGCGAGCAGTTCCTCAGCGAGTTCACGATCTTCCTGAACTGTTTTTCCGCGAGGACGAGTTCCAGCCAGCGGGCGAATTGTGGTTTCTCCGTCTTCAACTCGAACCATGATTTCGGGAGAACTTCCAACCAGATCGACATCCGGCGTCCGCAGCAGAAACATGAATGGACTTGGATTTACCATTCGCAGGGAACGATAGACATCCAG
>JANPHT010000716.1:0-2658 GCA_031424595.1 Planctomycetota bacterium | reverse complement strand
GCGTACAAGCGTTTCGCAACTCTGGAAGCCGAAGACCTCGCGGAACTGAAAACTGACTCCCCTGAAACCTATGAACAGTATGAGCAGTTGCAATTAATGGTCGAAGTAAATCCGATGTCTGAGAGTGCACTGCGAGGATTTGACTTGTTTTTCAGCAAACGGGTTGGTTGTAGTGCGTGTCATGTCGGTGCTAACCTCGCCGATGAACAGTTTCACAATCTGGGAATCGGAATGTCTGCCAAGGAGCCAGACCTGGGGCGTTTCACTGAAACGAAAGTCGAAAAGGACAAAGGAGCATTCAAGACTCCAACCATCCGTAACGTGGCTTTATCGGCACCGTACATGCACGATGGCAGCCTGGCCACTCTGGAAGAAGTTGTCGAACACTACAACAAGGGTGGGGACAAGAACGCCTGGTTGAGTGACAAGATTGTGCCACTGAAACTAACGCCGCAGGAGAAGGTGGATCTCGTGGAATTTATGCGAGCCTGCACGGGAACTTTCCCATTTGTCTCTTCTTCACGATTACCTCAATAATCAGTTTGCTGATTGCCGGGTTGGTATGATCAAACACCATCCAACGCAACAAAAAACACCTTACCAGCCATTTGGCCGGTAAGGTGTTTTTTTATGGCACAGGAGGAATCAGCAAGACATCGTTGTTGCGTCATACAGCGACGATTCGATGTTCCGGGATGATTTCGATGCGCGGCGACATTTCGACCACACTAGGAACGCACTCCGCGTTTGCCCGGCTTGCGACCCGTCCGATCGGCCCGGAACGGACGTTCTGGTCGGCGATCTGAAGATGGGGATCCGCCAGATGGCACACCCTCCGCCTTCGCAATTTTCAGTTGCCGACCCGAGATCCAGACCTTTTTCAGAGCAAAGAATACTTCCTGCGGCATTCCCTGTGGTAAATCGACAGTGCTGAATTCGTCGAAGATTTCGATTCGACCTATCTGTGCGCTGTCGATTCCGGCCTCATTGGCTATCGCTCCAACAATGTTCCCAGGTTTCACCTGGTGCATGTGACCGACCTCGATGCGAAAAGTCTCCATGTTTTCATCCCCCGGCCGCGGACCGCGTGGTGCACGGTCCGATCGTGAGCCTCGGTCATCCCGGAAACTACCTTCTTCACGGAATCCACGTTCCTGCCGAGGAGGACCGCCGTCCCGGGCTCCATTCTCTCGCGGACCATTGTCGCGGGGGCCTCGATCACTTGAAAATCCACGATCGCCCGGGTCCCGAGCGTAGCGAGGACCGTTGGTTGAAAAATCAGTGCGAGTTCCGCGGCCCTGGAAACCGTCGCGTGATCCGCGAGAATCACTACGTGGACCACGTTCATCGCGTCGACGAGGCTCGAAGAATGTCTCCTGCTTCAGCTCTTCTTTGAGCAACAACGGATTCCCGTCATTTGCCAGAACAGCCAATGCGGCCACGACTTTTTCGATTGGAATCTCCGGATTCTCCCGTCGAAATTGTTCCACGATTGATCCCATCGCGTCCGCCAGAGGATGAGTCATCGTCTCGACGATTCGAGCGTGAAACTTCGATACCCGGTGCTTGTTGATCTGACGGTTAGTCGGCAGATCCATCGGCTCAATTTTCTGCCGAGTGGCATATTCGAGACTCTTCAGCATCCGCTGAGCTTTGGGGTGAATAAACAGGATTGCTTCGCCGCTTCGACCGGCTCGCCCCGTTCGACCAATGCGATGCACGTAAGCTTCGCTGTCGCCCGGCAGATCGTAGTTAATCACGTGGCTGATTCGCTGCACGTCCAGACCGCGCGCCGCGACATCTGTTGCCACGACGATGTCCAGCTTTCCAGACTTCAGGTGTTCTATGATGCGCTCACGCTGAGCCTGAGCGATGTCGCCATTCAACGCTGCCGCCTTGTAGCCACGGGAATTCAGAAAGTCGCAAAGCGGCTCGGTCGTGGATTTCAGTTTCACGAAGACAAGAACACCGTCGATCGGTTCTGCTTCCAATACGCGACCAAGCGCCAATTCCTTCTGAAACTGCCCCACCACCACGAATCGCTGGCGAATCGTATCGGCTGTGGCCGTCTTCTGCCGAATCGTTACTTCCGCAGGATTTCGCAGATGTTGCTGCGCAATCCGTCGAATTGGTTCCGGCATGGTCGCGGAGAAGAGGGCAATCTGGCGCTCGGCCGGAAGCTGAGTCAGCACCCACTCGACGCTCTCTGCAAAACCCATCCGCAGCATTTCGTCAGCTTCGTCGAGCACCAGACATTTTAAATTGGTCAGGTTAAGGGAGCCACGATTCATGTGATCCATCACTCGACCAGGCGTACCAACGACAACGTGAACGCCTCGCTTCAGTTGCGAAAACTGAGGCTGATAGGCGGCTCCACCGTAAATCGCGACAACTCGCAGCTGATTCATCTTCGCTGCATATTTCTCGAATGCTGCAGCCACCTGAATCGCCAGCTCACGTGTTGGCACCAGTACCAGAACCTGAGGTTGCTTGATGTCGAGGCTGATTCGCTGCAACAACGGAAGGGCAAAGGCACCGGTCTTTCCGGAACCCGTTTGAGCCTGGCCAACCATATCGCGGCCCTGCAGCAGCAGCGCGATTGTCTGCTCCTGACTCGGTGTCGGCGTGGTATAGCCAGACTCTTCGATGGCTCGCATC
>JANPHT010000715.1:0-3911 GCA_031424595.1 Planctomycetota bacterium | reverse complement strand
GTCGATGAGCGACCGATTTGCTTTCGGATCTTCCGTCCTGCGACTGTCGCACTCGTTTTGAGTTCGTGAAGCGGTTGAAGCCATTACCTGAGAACTGCCGCTCCATGACTCCGTGATTGAATGTGAATGACCGCCATGACAATAACATGGGGTATTTGAGATATATAGGATAAACAAAGAACCTGCCGCCGCGTCGTTGATTGTTTCGCTAAGCACTTCCCGGCAAACTTGAGCATAGTTGGCTGTCCCGATCCAGTTTGGCAGTTGATGGTGCCGATGATCACGATAAGGGAAGCCACGTTGAGTTTCCTGTTTGGGCTGTCGCATTTGCCGGTAGCCGTTGTTTGCTGGTCATGGAACCTCTTCGTGTTGCGGTTCTCTACATCTTTGCGAATGCCGGTCGTGGTTCTGCTTGTGCTGGCACAGACAGCGTTCGCGCAGCAAGGACCTTCTGCACGCCCGTTGCGCCAAGCGTCGCTCCGGCTCGGCGGTCACACCATGGGGAGTTCACGTTTTCCCATTCATCCCGTTTCGCATCAGCAGTTTCAAAACGACGGTCCGGCATCGAACGATAGCCAGGCCTCGCCGATGCCTTTCGTCGATCCTACAGCGTCACAACAACAATTCTACACCCCCCCCGCGCTCACCGACCTGTTTTTTGGACAGGCGATTCCTCCAACGATCACTCTGCCCGCGGCCCCGGCGAATGGCGGTGCGATGCCTTCCCCGGCTGTCGAGACCCCCACGGAGGCGCGATGGTCCTTTAACTTTCAGAATGCCCCGTGGCCTGTTGTTTTGCGGACGTTCGCGAAAGAAGCAGGGTTCACGCTCCAGATGGCCGCGGATCCGGTCGGCGATTTCACTTACTTTGACGACAATCGCTATGTCGTGACTGAAGTCCTGGATGTCTTCAACGACTCATTGATGGCGACAGGCCAGATTCTCGTCCGTGACGGGAATCGACTGACATTGACAAACGCGACCGCCGACATTCCCGGAAACCTCATTCCGTTTGTTCCTATTCAGCAAATCGACATTCTCGGACGTAACGAGTTGGCCAGTGTCGCCATTCCGCTTCGAAACACCGACGTAAATCAGGCGGTCGAAGAAATTCGGGAGCTGCAAAGTCCCATTGGCCAGGTCAAGGCGCTGTCGAATTCAGGACGAGTCATTGTTACGGACACTGGCAGTTATTTGCGCCGCATGAGGGACCTGTTGCTGGGATCCGGCGTCGCAGCCGGTGATGGACAGGCCTACGTCTATCAGTTAAAGCATGCTCAGGCTGAAGACGTTGCCAAAGCAATTACCGAATTCCTGAATCAAGGCGGACTTACAGCTCCTGGCGGATCTGATGGAAGTCTGGGTGGTGGATCATCGGATTCCAGTCAGCGCGTGGTCGCCGAGAAAACGACCAACAGCCTGCTGGTTCGAGGGACGACCGAAGAAATGGGAACAATTCAGCGGATCATCGATGAACTGGACCGAGCACCCCGTGAAGTATTAGTTCAGGCTTTGCTCGTCGAGGTCGAACTGGGAAACACCAACGAACTGGGTGTCGAGTTGGGGTTTCAGGATTCCGTGCTCTTTGACCGTGGTGTGGTGGACAAGCTGGTGACTATTTCACAAACCACAACGGCACCAAACGGGACTCAAACGACGAACCAGAATATCATTTCGCGAACTGCGGCCCCGGGCTTCAATTTCAACAATCAGCCACTGGGCAACAACGTGGCTGCGAGTCCTTCGCGAATTGGCAGCCAAAGTCTGTCTAATTTTGGAGTGGGTCGAGTCAACGGAGATCTCGGATTCGGGGGTTTGGTTTTGTCCGCCGGATCAGAGTCCGTCAATGTTCTGTTGCGGGCTCTGGATGCTCACTTTAACATCGATGTTCTGAGCCGACCGCAGATTCGGGCGGTTGAGAATCATGAAGCGTTCATTCAGATTGGACAGCAGGTTCCGGTCGTGGATGGGGTTGCCATCACACCGGTGGGGACAGCAAATCCGGTGATTCGGCAGGATCAGGCAGGCATCATTCTGAAGGTCACGCCTCGCATCAGTCCGGATGGTCGAGTCCAAATGGACGTCAATGCCGAGAAGAGCGCATTCAACCTGGCACCCGGAACCGGCGTTCCGATTTTTACCGATGCCACGAACGGTAACGTGATCGAAGCACCAATCAAAGATATTACGACTGCCGACACAACTGTCAGCATTCAATCAGGGCAGACCATTGTACTCGGCGGGATGATCACAAACGATCAGACCGTTGTTGTCAGGAAGGTTCCGTGGCTGGGAGATATTCCTGTCATCGGCCGATTGTTTCGTTATGACCTGAATCGTCACAAGCGAAAAGAATTGTTGGTGTTTTTGACTCCGACGGTGCTCGAGGGCGATGCGCATTCGGAACTCATCAAGAGCAAAGAGTCCGGACTGATCCAAATGCCTGCGGAAGCATTCAGCTTTGGCGACAACCTGACTGGTCACTACAGCAATCCGACCATTGAACTGAACGCGACCTCACACGAACCAGGCCAGTCTGCCGCCCCGGGACAGCCCAGCGACAACACCGGCCCGCCAGGCAGCAGACAGTGGCCGGGCCCATCGGTGCCTTCGGCGACGATGGGGAACTTCACACCGCCGATGGCGGGACATGCGGGAGGCATCCATCAGGCGTCACTGGTCAGAACGGCAAACGGTGGAAAAGTCTCCCGGCAAAACGGGAACGGCAGCGACGGTCCCTTTTCGGCACGTGGCGTGAGTCATGATTCGACGGAAGCGACGCCCCGCAAGAGTTCGTCGCTTTGGGGCCGATCGCCGAATTTCAGGGGCTATTTTTCCAGTCGAAAAACGGCAGCGAAATCGGGAACGAACGGAAACCCGTAGCTGAATCGGGTACTCGCCATAGTTCGCGAATGAGTCCGCGAAGCCCGAAGTCCCCTCGCAGATCATCGGAGCGACAAAGCCAGTCACACGTTGCATTCAGCACATTCTGACGAATCGTCAAAACCCCAACCGATCGTGGTTGAGCAGCCTTCGGCAATGACCTCCGCCGCGCCGAGTCTCATGCAGTGCAGAAGTCAGAATCGATTCGCGGATTCGGACATTTACGTTGGTCTTTCAGGGGCCTTCGCGGCTCAATTTCGTCTGTGACGTAGTCTTTCGACATCACGGCGCAAGTGACTTTCGCAGCAGGTAGGCCAGTGCCAGGCAGAGTTTTCGAAGAGTCACGCCGTCGAATTTTTTAAGGCAAGTCGCGTGATCAGCCGTAATCCTCGAATTGAAGACGACCAGCTTTCCCTGCCGGATCTGGCTCGGAAGTATGGAATGCAATTCGCCGACCTGGAGTTCACCACGGTCGATGCGGCGCTGCTGAGTCTGTTCCCCAGCCAGGATCTGTTTCGCGAATCGATCCTGCCGCTGGCGAGATCCGGCAATCGAATTCAGGTCGCAATCGCTGACCCGCTGAATCTGGAGGCGCTTGATGAACTCACGTCTCGTTCCGGAGTCTATCTTGACGCTGTCCTGGCCTCCGCCGAGCAGATCCAGCGACATCTGAAGAATGCGCTCGGTGTCGGAGGCGGCACCGTTCGAGAACTAATGGCGATGTCGGCAGATGCAGAAGCGCTACAAGCCGCTGCGGGTGATGAGATTGACGATGTCTCGAAAGCGTCGTCCGTTGTAAAGCTTGTCAACGAATTGATTCTTGAAGCCATCGAACAGCGCGCCAGTGATATTCACATTGAACCTGAGGAAGAAGACCTGAGTGTCCGTTACCGCGTCGATGGAATGCTGCGACTTCAGCCGATGCCGCCGGAGATTCAGAGATTTCGCGCGGCAATCGTTAGTCGGCTGAAGATCATGGCCAAACTGAACATTGCCGAAAAACGTCTGCCTCAGGACGGACGTATTCG
>JANPHT010000714.1:0-4613 GCA_031424595.1 Planctomycetota bacterium | reverse complement strand
CCAACCCCATCTTTACGATGACAGCGGGTGCTATGGGAAGCGCCATTGCGATTCGGAAAGACCACCGATCCGACTTCAATTCTGCAGTCACTGACGTCAAACCTCTCACGCGACGTTTGAGACGAGAACTCTGGCCGCCGTCGATCTCTCTGGGTGAAGGTTTGAGCACCGACAAATGTTAAGGAATCACGCCGTAGAACTCACGATGCCTGATTCAGGCAACCCAATTTCTGAATCGATGCAAAGCAACCGGTGATGGACATGAAAATCAGTGTGATTATTTGCACTTACAACGGAGCATCACGCCTGCCTGCGACGTTGGAGAAACTTGCAGCACAGACAGTTCCAGCGGAGTGTCCATGGGAAGTCATCCTGATCGACAATGCCAGTACAGATGACACTGCCGCCGTTGCCAGACGAATTGGCACCAATTTTCCGGTACCACTGCGAATCCTGCAGGAACCGCAACCCGGAAAGGCCAACGCACTGCAGACAGCATTTCGCGAAGCGGCCGGTGAATATTACTGCATCGTCGATGATGACAATCTGCTGGAGTCTGACTATCTGACGAATGGCATGAAGTTTCTCAACCAACATCCGGATGTCGCGTTGATCGGAGGTCGCACGCTGCCTGAATTTCCCGTTGGAATCGATCCGCCATCGGATTTTGACGTTCGCTTTGCTCATTTCCTGGCGTGCTATGACCATGGCACGGAAATTATTTGGGACAAAATTCCTCCCGGAGCCGGTCAAATGGGCCGAGTATTTCTGATGCGCGGCATTTACGAGCACATTGGAACCTGGCTAGGTGACCGAATCGGAGATGGTGTTGGCTGTTGTGAGGATCTGGAAAAAGGTCACGTCTGCCAGCGTTTGGGATGGCAGACAGCTCATGTCCCGCAGCTTGTACTGCACCATGTCATGGCATCGCGGCGGCTGACGGAAGAGTATATTGACACGCTCACTTGCACGGCATACTCGCTGGGCCCGTGGCTATATAACCTGGCGGGAAGCGAGACTGGAACTTCATGGGCTGGAAGCGCCGCTCTTCTCGTATCGGACTTGCTGCGGGTCGGAAAGTATACGCTGCTCATCAGATTCCCGAAGTTTCATCCAAAGATCCGGCGTGCCCCATTCTGGTACAAAGTCTATTCATCCCGGCTTGCGAGCCGTTTGGCCCTTCTGCGAGATCGAAAACTGGTGTGGGCACACATCAACAGAATCAACTCCGCGCCGCGCGAGCTTCGTCCCCGTGCGTTGAGAGACGCACCGCTTCCTGCCCCGCGCAGCGCGTAGCCATAATCCCGACTAGCATAATGTCCGGTCTGCGCGCAAAACTAATTCGACGAGACGGCAAGTAATTAATGCTTTGACGAGCTAAAACGTCGCGATCTGAAAGCCAAGAGGCACAAACGCCAGCTTCTTATTTCTCTTTTGCCCGCACGCGTGAGTACTAGCGGCTCACCGATTATGGGATGAGATCTGCTGAGGGACTTCTGTGACAACCATGAAGTATGAACGATCCGGCCTGCCTGAGTCGAGGCCGCGGAGAATCCTATACCTGGCAGGACCAGGTGATGTGATTGGCACCTATCGCCATTGGAGAGAAGGACGTGATGATCCCGGCGAAGTGGCAATCACGGATTCCTCGCAGTTTTTTGAAGTGTGTCGGGACCTTGACGTTCAGGCGAAAGTGATCAGCTACCATGCTCGCCGAGAACACCTGATCGATGGGAGATTCGACATCGAGCATCGTCCCAATGTCATGCAGAACATGCGCGGGCCATTTTATCACCTGGGATTGTATCTCTATAACCTGCTTGTCTGCTGGACGGCGATCCGTGGCCGGTATGACACGCTGGTGCTGATGATCGGGTCGCAGCTTGGCCCGTTCTGGCTGGCGAAATGGCTGGGTAAGAGAATTGTCCTCGTTGAAGTATGCGTACTCTGGCCTAAGCTCTTGGGATGGAGAGGGACGGGAAAACTGGTACATCGCCTGGACCGCAGCTTCTTCCGCTCTGGTGCCGAAACAATCATCTCGATATCTCAGGATATCACGGATCAGATTGAAGTCATCTCAAAGAACGTTCACCCACCGGTCGTTCAGTTCCTCCCAACGTATCGACGGGAACATTTCTCCGGAATTCCTGACGCTGTGCATGAGCGGCGGCCATTTCGTGTACTGTTCGCAGGTCGCACCGAAGCCAATAAGGGAGTGTTTGACATTATTGAACTGGCACGACGGCTAAAGAACCTCCAAAGGAGCGACATTGTTTTTGACGTTGCCGGCGACGGTGGAGCTATGCCAGAAATGAAGCGACAAATTGAGGTCGATTGTCTGCAGCATTTTGTGGTATTGCATGGACATTGCCAGAAATCAAAGATGCGGGACCTGCTTAGTCATTGTCATGTGGTAATCCTTCCGACAAAAGCCGAATTCATTGAAGGCTTCAATAAGGTGGTTGCCGAGTCCGTACTGGCACATCGTCCGTGGATCACGAGCCATTTATGCCCCGCAATCGCATACGTTGGTGCCGCTGGTGTCGAAGTGCCGCCGGATGATGTCGACGCCTACTTAACTGCCGTGATAAAGCTTGCAGACGACCGGGGCTGGTATGAGTCCAGGCGGAACGCTTCCTACGAGTTGGCCGAGCAATTCTATGATAAAAGTCGCGGTTGGGCAGCGGTGCTTAAGAGTTGCCTGAATTTGGAGAATTCCACGGTCGCCGCGAAGATGTAGACGTGAAAAACAGGTCGTCACCAAACAGCGGAAGTTCGGGAGCAAGGAGCTGCGGACATGGTAGGGTTGCTTGGCTCGCGGCAATTCAAAACGGACGTTCCTTTGCCATGACTGGCACTTCAGTGTTCCTGGACGCCAGTCTGCGCGGTACGGACTTTTGCTGACACTGTTGGATAAAGTCGTGCCTGTTCAGACCGCATGGTCAAAATGTTTTGAACGGTGATCGCGCGGCTTCTCGTTGGTGCCAAACCGAAGCTGGCGTCAGTTGGCTCCGTTCATTTCGTCAGGCTGCCAAAGCCACAAGAGTTGAATCTTCATACCACTTGGTTTACAGGAACGACTTGTGGAGGCCCACGTAACTTTCGTCACAGCCGTTGAATCTGGTCATATCGAGCTGAAAGCTTTGCGGCTTGCTGAGAGTTTGAGAAAATGGGGCGGGCGATTTGCGGGATGCCCAATTCTATTTGTAAGACCACGCTCAGGGCCGGCACTAAATGCCGCCACACTTCGCCGTATGCGTGAACTGGACGTCAGCTACTTGCAGAAATCTGAGCCTCACCAGTATGGTTGGTATAATTTCCTCAACAAGCCGATTGCCATTCGGATTGCTGCGGAAAAGACCCATACGCCATATCTTTGCTGGCTGGACGACGACATTCTTGTCCTTGATGAGCCAGCACTGCTCATGCCAAAGCCGGCTGCGGATTTCGTTGCGTGCGCACCGGATCTGAACATGGGTACCTGCAGACCGGGTGACCGTTTCGAGGCCTATTGGAACACCTTTTGCCGGGCCGTTGGCTCATCATTGGCGGCGCAGGGATTCGTTCATATCCACCGCGAAAATATCAGAGCCACGTCCTATTTTAACGGCGGCGTCTTTTCATTTCGGATTGCCAGCGGCTTCATCGACGCTTATCTTGCCACGGTAATGGCAGCTCTTGACGCCAGAATTGCCTCGTCAACAGAAGGCATATATATGCACGAGCAAATGTCGTTGGGTATCGCCGCACGGAAACTCGATTTGTGCATCGCCGAACTACCATGGATATATAATTTCGACTTTAAAGATATGGACGATTCCGTACATGATTCTACCGCCACGAAGGTAGTGCTGCTGCATTATCACGGAGGCTTCTTTCGAGACGAATACGACTTGCTCTGCAACTCAATCGCTCGCTGTCGCCCCGACCGACTGGATTTTGTGAGGTCGCTTGGACTCATTGATATGAATCGTGTTGGTGCCCTGAGCCGAGTATGCAATCGCCTATTACGAGCTGGAAGAAGACGAAACATGGCACGCTACCTTGCGGCGTGCCGGACAATCAAAACGTCTTAATGGGACAGCGTCATGTTTTCAATAACATAGCGTTTTTCAACCATCAGCCGGAACGCTTGCG
Source organism: Planctomycetota bacterium (assembly GCA_031424595.1). GTDB lineage: Bacteria > Planctomycetota > Planctomycetia > Planctomycetales > Planctomycetaceae > SXXK01. Next base: position 476 of record JANPHT010000714.1, on the reverse strand, counting down.
TCCGTTGTTTTGCGATATTCCCTGCAAAAGCGGGGTGGTAGCGCACTGCGGCTGATAAATCGTGGGGCTGCTCCAGCCAGCGTGGTACATTCCTGCCTCTGCACTTGGCAACAATTAGCTCTCAGGCACATTCGGACCGATGTTGCCGCTCAGTTGCGGGCTGCGTCAAAGATCATCGTCAGGTGTTCCGCAGTCAATGTCGTTGGCCGTTCGCTGCGTTGTCCATCCGAAAGAATGTCTTCGATGCGCAACGAAGTTCCATCGCTTTTTCAAGTCCTTCGATCAGCATGAGCCGTTCGCACTCCTGCGCCAGCGTTTCCTCCAGGCTCCGACCTGATTCGTCCACAGTCTGAAGGCGAACGGCTCGAAAACCGCCCGCCCTGCATTCAGACTCAGCATCTCAGCAATAGGCTTTGGCACGACGAGTTAAACCTTTGTGAAACGATGCCACGACTTTACTGGCAGGATGTCCAAAC
>JANPHT010000713.1:0-4449 GCA_031424595.1 Planctomycetota bacterium | reverse complement strand
GGTCGATTCGGGCTCGTCATCTCGCTGCTGCAACTGGCTGCCTGCTGCGGCTGACAGCATAGACCAGCCAAGCTGGCGGATGCCCATGGGAATCCGGTCAAGATAGGCATTGAACCCCAGGTCCTTTGTACGATCGACATCACTGATCAACGCGTCTGCCGTTGGCAATTGCATTGTGAACAGTTCTTCGAAATTAGCCTCATACAACATTTGTTCGTGATACCGAAACATCTGCACGAAGACCTGAGACTGCTCAACCATCTTGACGCCGTCTTTTTCAACAACTTTTTGACGGAACTGATATCCTCGCTGAGACGGCTGATTATTCTTGTCGTAATCTTTCACATCACTTCCCGGTGGCAGTGGATAAGAACTGACATTGCGGTAACCGACAGTGAAGCAACCGTTGCCGTGGTCTTCAAGAGTTCCGGTTGGACCCCATTGATCCTTGCGACCGCTTATCAGTCGATGGGCATCTGCTTCATCCACCACCTGCTGGAAAGAGACTGATTCGAACGAAGGAATCAGACCGGTTACCATGTAGGTTGCAAACCCATAAAGGGGATCAGGAACTTTGGGAATGACCTTCTCCATTCGTTCCTGCTGTTGTTCAGACTGCAATTGCTGTAGCATCGATTTGGCGATATCAAGACGCTTAACAAGATTCTGCATGTAGTCCATAACGCGGGTCGGAGAAGTGCCTCGGGAGTAGCCAACCATAATCGGCCGCTCCGCAAGGGTTCCTCCAAGTCGCATCACATCATCAATCAACGGTGGTGGAGTGACTTCGCCCACTGGCCCGGATTTAATCGCTGCAGCCTGTTGAGCCCGTAATGGGAGCGGAGGAACGCTAAAAAAAGCAGCGATAAGAGCGATGATCGCACTCCTGAAGGCGATCGACGGCAATCGAGATTGAAGCATAGTTTCTCTTCCGAGGGTTTGGGAATGACTGCAAGTCGGTCGAGATTCGTCAGTCACTCAGATTTGTTTGATGTTTTGATGGAATCAAACAGCGAAATCCATTTTCAGTGCGGAGTTCCAAGAGAATCTGCTGTTTCCGATGGAGTGAATTTGAGGGAAATGGTCGCAGCGTGCTTCCATCGGGCGTCATTCACAGGATCCAGCGAGGAACGCAAGGCTGCGAAATGAATGTGTAAAATGCAATGTGAAGCACCAGAGAACTAGTTGGAAACAGGAACTTCTGTGGCGTATTTGCGGACATTGGATAGCCGCAGGCTGCGATTAGTCGAACCTTGGCGGTTGGTGCGAACTATGACTTGATTGAACCGTTCCGAAGATAGAGAATGATCGAAACAGGAGGGAAAACAGGATGTTTAGTTTTCTCTTTGGTACGTGATTGTTTGGCGTTATCTGGCAACGCTTCATTGTTTTTTTGCTCTTTGTCCCAGTTGTCGTGTTCAGGAGTAGGCAGTGAAATCTCTCTCTCGCAGTCTGCCGTCGGTTGGAATTTCGCTTCTTTTCAACGTCGGGTTTCTCGCGGCATTGTTGTTTGTGCAGCGTTCTTTGCCATCCCTGGCAAAGGAGTTGCAGCTGGAATCCATTTTCAGCGAAGAAATGCCGCAGGAAGAAATTACTCGGGAATTGGACCTCCAGACAGCCCCAGCAGAGACGCTGAACGTCATTGCGGGAGGTACGCCATCGTCGAGTGTTGGTGCGTCTGCACAACCGGCTGCCGTGCCAGTGAATGTGCAGAAGGCGTCAGTGATGAAGGAAGTGAACATTCGCCCTGTGATGACCGAATTGGCGCTTCCGACAGATGCTTTGATTGGCGAAGAACTGGGCGAAGGCGAAATCGTCGGAGAAGTCGGGTCGATGGTTGAAGGGTATGGTGCCGCGATGGGCATCATTACCCAGGAAATCATCCGCATGATGCGTCAGGACAAAGTCACGGTGATCTGGCTGTTCGACGAATCCGGTAGTATGGTCGATGATCGGAAAGAAATTCGTGAAAACTACTTGCGCGTCTACGAAGAGCTGGGGATCGCATCAAAGCAGGATAAAGACGTGAAGCGCGGCGGCAGTGACTTGCTGTGGACTGTGGTTGCCAGTTATGGGCGAGATATCCACGAGCACACTGCGCGGCCCACTGATGATATTGAACAGGTGAAGGTCGCGATCGACAAAGTTCCGACGGATATGACGGGCGACGAAAACATGTGTCGGTCCATTGCCACGATCATTGCAAAGTACAAGAAAACCTCGAAGGCTCGAAAGATCGCTGTCATCGTGGTATCGGACGAGTCAGGTGACGACGGTGATTATGTGGAGGCCGCCGTTGCGGAAGCTCGAGCCGCAAAATCGCCGATCTATTTCCTGGGTCGTGAGTGCATGTTTGGTTTTCCCTACGCCCAGCAGCGATGGGTCGATGAGCCGACCAAAGAGGAATTCTGGATTCGTATTCGTCGTGGTCCGGAAACGCCATTTCCAGAATGTCTGCAATGGAATGGACTGCATTCGCGCTGGGATGCTCAATCGTCTGGTTTTGGACCTTATGAGCAAGTTCGGATGGCTCGCGAAACCGGGGGAATATTCTTCGTGCTGCCCGGCGAGGAAACGACGCTCGCCGGACAGGGCGCAAATGACAAACGGAAATATGACTTTCTTTCCATGCGTGAGTATCAGCCGAATCTGATTTCGCGACAGCAATACGTTAAGGAGCGGGCAACCAGTGAGTTCCGGGAAACAATCTGGCGAGTCGTAGCACGGTTGAATCCCAACGGCGACAAGTTGCTGTTTCAGGAGCACGATCCCGAATTGAATATCCAAAATGAGCACTTTCCCTTAGAGCTTGAGCCATTCAAGAATGCGGCGGCTGGACAGGTGGCCAGAGCCGCGAAAGCGATGAATCTGACCAACGAAGCCATCGTTCTGATGGAGAAGGTACGCCCCGAAAGGGCTCAGGAGTCTGTTCAGCGATGGCGTGCCGGTTATGACCTGGCACTGGCTCAGCTGTATATTTTCCGCATCCGTTTGTTTCAGTATCTGCTGGCCATGGATAAACATGCCAACCATATGGTGAAGCCGGTCGATCCGAAAGCCAATGAATGGAACTTCTGGTGGGACAGTAGCGCCGCGATTGAACCAGATGAAGCGCAATACGAACGACTTAAAGCCGCCTTCGGCATGAAGATGACTCGGGACGAGTATCTCGCGATGGTCAAAGAGGAGGAAACGGCCTCTATTGAACGGCTCAAGGCCATTCAACAAGATCATCCCGGAACTCCCTGGGCGCGTCGAGCAGAGACGGAGTTGAGCTGGGGATTTGGGTTTCGAGTTGCCGCTCGGCACTGGGACGTTTCTGGACGCAGAGCGGAAGCGGCAAAGAGACTTCCAAACCTCTAGTGCCGCAAATCAGAGTTGACAGCCCACCAAGGGACAAAGCTGTGTAGATACCAGCGAAAATACTCGTCCCCGTGAGTGTGTTTTACGGAAATTCACAGAGACCAGGCCTGTTTCATGCTTCGCAGTAGCCGAGTTTCCAAAACCATCCGGGAATTTTAATTGTCGCCAAACCCGCACTTCTAATTGTCGCCGAACAATAAATGAAATACGAAGTTTCAGTTCTTACACGGATCTTACAGGTTTTTGCTCGAAAAAGGGGCTCGAAAAAGGGGACATTCTACTTTAAAATCAGGGCTGAGAAGTTTAGAGTCCGGGCATGCCACGCACATCAAGAGCATCACGAGGTGGGATTGTTTACCATGTCCTGAGCCGGGGCTATGGCCGCAGCGACGTCTTTCATAAGGATGATGACTTCGCCGCGTTTGTGAACCTGATGCGTGAAGCTCACGAAAAGGGTGCCGATGCGGCTGTCTGGTTTTTGTCTGATGACAAACCACTTCCACCTGCTGTTGTAGCCGCATGAAGATGGAGACCTCAGTCGCTGGATGCAGTGGCTCATGGCGTCTCACGTTCGCCGTTATCATCGACACTACAAAGGCAGCGGCCATGTTTGGCAAGGACGATTCAAGGCGTTTGCCGTCCAGTCCAATGAACACTATCTGACCGTGTTGCGTTACGTGGAGCGAAATCCATTGCGGGCCAATATGGTCCAACGCAGTCAGGACTGGGAGTGGTTCAGCCTGAAACCGACGGCTCGAAGCGGCCCCGACGGACTGCTTTGCGACGGACCGATCCTAAAGCCCGCTCACTGGACTCGCCATGTCAACGGAGTGGAAACAGAAGCCGAGCTCAAGGCCCTGCGACACAGCCTTGCTCGCGGCACGGCGTTCGGTGATACTCACTGGCAGACAAAGACGGCTTCATTGCTCGGCCTTGAATCCTCGCTTCGCCCCCGAGGCAGGCCAAAGCAGCAGGAAAAGTAGAAGGTCCCGAATGGCACTGGAACTTCCCTAACCCTTAGAGCGGAAACGGCTTTTGTAGACGGATCGATGTTCTCGGAGGTTTTTGAATTTCTTGGGTCGTCGT
>JANPHT010000712.1:0-67882 GCA_031424595.1 Planctomycetota bacterium | reverse complement strand
AGTCATGGAACTCGCTGACGTGCCCCTTGTGGTTCCCGGTGGTTTTGTCATCACCAACGATTCAATTGGTCTGCTCCGCGATTTTGGTGCACCCGAATGGATGAAGATGCTGGCGCTTGGCGGAGCCCTCCATATTCCGGAAGCCGATCAGCACGACTTTGTGGATCGATTACTTGATATTCCGTCGCTGCCACGACTGGACCTTCCAAAAGAGCTGCAGTTGGAAGAAGTTCGTACAACACCATCACCGATTCTGCGGATTTCGTCTCCGCCAATGAACAAGTGGCGTAACGATTCGCTGACCGCCGAAGTGATCTTCGACTACATGGGCACACCGGTCTCCGGCAGCAGTGCTCGCTGGGCCGTAGTACAGCGCGAGGCCAGTCGGTGCATCATTCGAGATCGTCAGTTTGAAGGACAGTGCTGGGAGAAACTTCGCCAGGCGGGTTTCCGCCGTCGTTTGGGGGATATGAAGTCGCAGGTCAATGTCGAGATCGCCCGCCGCGATCTCGGCCGTGCTGTCCGTGAACTCGTAGATAATAGCTGGGCCGTGTTTGCTGATGGCAGCAAGGTTCGTCAGGCTGGTGGTCTCCGATTCCGAGTGTCCTCCGATGTCGACTGGTTTGATGTTCATACGGATGTTGACTTTGAAGGTCGCTCCGTTTCATTCCCGGAATTACTGCGAGCATTGGAGCGTGGTGATTCGACGGTTCGGCTCGATGACGGTTCGCTGGGAATACTTCCGGAGGAGTGGCTTGAACAGATCGGCATGATCAGTGGGCTTGGAACAGCGACCGAAGACGGCTTGCGATTTTCAACCTCGCAGGCGGCACTGCTGGATGCCTTGCTCGCGTCGCAGGACAATGTTGATACCGACGCGGGATTCGATGCCATGCGGGAACGGTTCCGCAACTTCGCTGGCCTGGAACCGGTCGTTGTGCCCGATACCTTCAAGGGCGAACTGCGAGTTTATCAGCAGGAAGGTCTGGCGTGGATGAAGTTCCTCAGCGACTTCAACTTCGGAGGTTGTCTGGCGGATGACATGGGTCTGGGTAAGACCGTTCAGTTCATTGCGATGCTGCTGCGTCGCATGGAGGACAAACCCAACACCGCACCTTCGCTGGTGGTAGTGCCTCGATCCCTGATCTTCAACTGGGCCAGTGAAAGCAACCGCTTCGCGCCGCACCTGAAGGTTATGGAATATACCGGACTCGAACGAGCCAACCTTCGAACTGAGTTTCCGAAACACAATCTGATTCTGACGACGTACGGTACAGTCCGCCGCGACATCGCGATTCTGAAGGACTTCGAGTTTGATTACGTGGTGCTCGACGAAGCGCAGACGATCAAGAATCCATCGTCCCAGATTGCACGTGCTTCTCGCTTGCTGAAGTCCAACTTCCGTCTGGCATTGAGCGGTACGCCGATTGAAAACAACGCGGGGGACTTGTGGTCGATCTTTGAGTTTCTGAACCCGGGGATGCTTGGACGGAGCACTGCGTTCCGATCACACATTGCCGATCCGGACAGCAAAGAATCTCGCATGCTGGTGGCAAAGGGGCTGCGGCCCTTTATCCTGCGTCGAACCAAGAAACAGGTTGCAGCGGAACTGCCCGAGCGTCTTGAAGAGACTATCTACTGCGACATGGAAGACGAACAGCGTCGGTTGTATGACGAACTTCGCCTGCACTATCGTGATTCGCTGCTCGGACTTGTTCAGGAACAGGGCATGGCCAAAACTCGCATGCATGTGCTTGAGGCCTTGCTGCGTCTGCGACAGGCCGCCTGTCACCCCGCGCTGTTGAAACGTGGCGATGAGCAGGAACTTTATGCGAAGCTGGACTTCCTGATTCCGCACCTGCAGGAACTGATTGCAGAAGGTCACAAGGCGCTGGTGTTTTCGCAGTTTACGAGCATGCTCAGTATCGTGCGGAATCACCTGGACCGGGAAAATATCACGTACGAATACCTGGACGGAAAGACGCGAGACCGAAAGGCACGTGTCAATCGATTCCAGGACGACGAGGATTGTCAGGTTTTCCTGATCAGCTTGAAGGCCGGGGGCCTGGGTTTGAACCTGACGGCGGCGGACTATGTCTTCCTGCTGGATCCGTGGTGGAATCCGGCCGTGGAGGCTCAGGCCATCGACCGAGCGCATCGTGTAGGTCAGACTCGGACTGTGTTTGCGTATCGGTTGATTTGCCGCGACACGGTGGAAGAAAAAATTGCCGAGTTGCAGAAGCAAAAGCGTGAACTGGCCGATGCGATTCTGGAAGGTGATGAAGCCAGCAGCGTGCTGCAGAATCTGTCGGTCGAAGATCTGGAATTGCTGTTCTCCTGAACGACTGGAGCACTCTTTCGTTGTACGGAAAGCCGTGGGTGACTGCGAACGCGGCAATGACGAAGCTTTGCCGCCATTCGCTTGCCGTTAAACAATCAGAATGAAATATCGACTGGCCTATGAACCGCAAACGCCGCCTTTCTGACGAAGATTTTGACGACGACGATCCGGATCTGGATTTCGATGACAAAGAGGATGGCGAATTCGATGATGGACTGGACGACAGCGCTTTCATTGACGATGAAGGTGCCGACCAGGTCACCGGAGATCGGCCTCTGAAGTCGTTTTCGGATCGGTTGGTTGCAGACTACGCTGGTGATTTGAAGGGGCCCCATGTTCTTGTGTTGCTGCTGCACGGTACAACGCTGGCCTCAGCGCTTCGCAAGGCACGACCTGATCTGAATTTCACGTTCTACACGCCCGAGCATTTCTTCTATCGCACACTGCAGAAGTACCATGGCGAATCCACACATGATGATGCCAGCGCGACGGGAAAGACGGCCATCATCTGTTCAGCCGATCTGCCTGAACAGACCTTTGAAGAAGTGATTTTTCCGACCTTTTCAGGCGATTCTTCTGAGCAGGCTCAGGATCTGATCCAGGCGGCTCATCAGCGGCTGAAGTCCGGTGGTCGGCTGATAATTTCCACGAACAATCCCAAAGATCGCTGGATTCAGAACCAACTCAAAACACTTTTCAGCAAGGTTGTTGTTAAGAAGCAGAAGCATGGTGTCGCCTGCGTGGCGACAAGAACGACGCCGTTGAAGAAGATTCGCGGTTTTCGTGCGCGTTCGGCGTTTCGTCTGGGTGAAAGACTGGTCTATTGTGAAAGCCGTCCGGGTGTGTTCAGTCATCGCCGCATTGATGGTGGGGCTCGTGCTCTGATCAAATCGCTGGCATTACTGAAGCCAGAGAATCCCGCAGTTACGCCATTTTGTCCTGCAAAGATTGTGGAAATGGGATGTGGGTGTGGAGCTGCCTCACTGGCGGCCGCCTTCGAGTTTCCGGAAGCAAGGATTCTGGCAGTCGACAGCGATGCGCGAGCCATTGAATGTACGATGATTTCTGCCGGGCTGAATCAAATCACGACGGTGGCAACGTTGCTGACCTCAGATGGAGTGATTCCGGAGCCGCGAACGTGGGATCTGCTGCTTGGAAATCCGCCGTATTATTCTGATTATCGAATTGCCGAGCTCTTTCTGCAGGCTGCGAAGACATCGCTGAATACCGGCGGCCGAATCCACCTCGTGACGAAACTCAACGATTGGCATGATGCTCGAATGAAGCAGTTGTTCAATTCGGTCGAAGCTCACTCCATTGGTGAGTACACCGTATTCACGGCTCGACAGCGGTAGCAGGATCAGTCGATGTCAATCCGACGTCCGATCCTGGTATTTGAATACCTTCTGGCCGATGCAGCAGCATGGAGCGTCGCTTCCGAATCTATGCGAGGGGAAGCGACGGCCATGCTGACTGCGATCGTGTACGATTTTGAACGGCTAAGTGATTACCGCCCGGTGTTGTTGTTGTCGTCGGAAGCCGCCAGACGTCTTTCTGTTTTTGGCTGCCTGAACAAAAAAACGGCCAGCATCGTTTTCGAAGGTGGTCCGACGGAATGGCTGAGCAAACCAACTCGCGTACCGGATGAGTTCGCAGCGAGTTTCATTATTGCGCCGGAGACTGACGGGATCCTCGTTTCGCTGCTCAGGCAACTCCAAAGCGGACCGTGGATTAAGTCGCGGAGCCTGAATGTCCCATGGACAATGGCCCAAATTTTTGCCGACAAATACCAAACGTTTCTATGGCTTCGAGAACAAGGAATTCGGACACCCGCTACGAAGTCGTTGGATGATGCGGCATTGGATTCTCTCGGTGAATACCGCGTGACGACTGTGGACGACCGTTGTGACCCAACGCTCCCAACATCGACACGAATCGGTATTATCAAGCCTCGCGATGGAGCCGGCAGCGACGGTATTTCTCTGGTGCCCATGTCGGAGAGTCAATTTATTCGCAGACCGGAAACTTGTTTTGGCGACGATCCGTGGATCATTCAGAGGTTTATTCCGGGTATTCCCTGTTCTGTTGGCTTCATTGGTGGGGGGCCCTCGCAGGAGACGATCATTCTTCCCCCTGCCCAGCAGCAGATGCGGCTGATCGACTCGCGGCCTCGCTATTGCGGTGGGCAAATACCCTGCGATCCTGAAATCGCTATCGCAGTGACCATTGTCGCTGGCCAAATTGCTGAGGCCCTGGGTTCGTTTTCCGGTTACATTGGCGCGGATATGGTGGTGACACGTGATGAGCATGGCGTGGTGCTGGCGCATGTGATTGAGATCAATCCGCGTTTATGTACCAGCTATGTTGGCTATCGAGCATTGGCTGAAGAAAACCTCGCTGCCTGTCTTGCGCAGAGTATTCCCTGTACCCGTCTCCGCTGGAAACAGGGCGTTGCGCAGTTTGATGCTTCGGGCAAGGTCCATCTGTTGTAGGGTGATCTGTCCCCGGATCCGAACTCTCTCAACAGAAAGATCATGCGCACACACACACACAAATCATGGATCAACCAGCAGAGGTGCCCAGAGCCCCGGCTGAACTTCAGGGATCTGGCCATTCGCGGGTAGCGTTGTCGTCACTGCCTCTTGAAGTGTGGCCGAAAGTTCCTTAACAGTTGCAGCGTGTTCAGCAATCTCTGCAAGGTTGGTTAGTTCCTTCGGGTCATTTTCGTGGTCGTAGAGCTCTCGCCCTTTGCGGCCTTCGTCCCATTCTGTGTATCGCCATTGAGGAGTCCGGAGGCTGTACCCAAAAAAACGACTTTCGTTCTGAATTGCGTTGGCAGCGGCTGATCCATCTGCCGTTTTCTTATTCTTGTTTTGGCCACCACCGGAAGCACCGCGAGTCACCTGCGTGAGCGCCCAGCCGCGACCTGTCCGAGTCGTATCTTTCAGGATTGGCACAAGACTTTGTCCTTGCAGGTTCTCAGGGGGCTTCACGCCGCACAGTTCTGCCAGTGTAGGAAACAAATCCACCTGCGAGACCGGAGCAGCAGCCACGGCACCCGGAGATGCAATTCCTGGTGCCACAATCAGCATGGGGACACGAGCACTCTCCTCGAACAGACTCATCTTCTGCCACAGGCCGTGTTCGCCCATGTGGTAACCATGGTCACTTGTGAAAACAATTACAGTGTTCTCGGCGAGGCCAAGTCGATCCAGTGAATCCACAACGCGCCCGACCTGTGCATCCATGAAACTGATGCTGGCGCAATAAGCGTGGCGAGCCTGACGACGCAGATCGTCGGTTAGCTGATTTTGTTCTTTCTTCTGACTGGCCAGCCCTGCTTCTGGAATATCGACCTGATCAGCTTTGATCCCCTGAACTACGGGGATCTGATGCACATCATACATATCGAACCAGGGCTCTTTTGGTGCGACATACGGCGTGTGAGGCCTGAAGAAACCGACAGCCAGAAAGAATGGACGATGCTTGTCCCGAGCGCAGCGCTCCAGGACCCAGTCCGCATCTTTCGCCATCAGGCCGTCTGTATGAAACTCGTCGCTTTTGGGAGATCCATACCAGCTGAGCGTGCCGCCAAATTGATTTGGTGCGAGTGAAAAAATGTGCGGATGTTCTTCCAGCCGATCAACGCCGCCGGGGTTCAATTCCAGTTCCCACGAACCCGGGTCATCGTGGCCATTGGTACCAATGGAATTCGGGACGTTGTAGTGATAGAGCTTTCCGATTCGGGCAGCAAAATACCCCTGCTGACGAAACGCCTGAGACATGCTCAGTTGGTTGGGAATCGTCTGCCGAAAAACCTGGCTGTTGGCATGAATTCCCGTGCTGTTCGGATAAAGCCCGGTCAGCATCGAATTTCGACTGGGCCCGCAAAGCGGAAACGTGCAATAGGCTTTATCAAAGCGAACCCCGCGAGCGGCAAGCCGATCAATGTTCGGCGTCTTTACCATCGGATCCCCGTAACAACCGAGAAAGTTGTTCAGATCGTCCGAAATGATAAACAGCACGTTGCGACGAGTTTCTGCTGCCAGCGACGATGAGGATAAAGTTGCTGACAGCAATAACAGACAGATGAATCGATGAAGCATGGGTTTTCTCTGGTGGGAAGGGTGAGAGAACATACTCATTTTATGTGACGTTGGAAGTTACTGTGTTGCTGCTGACCGTCTCGCGGCGACTGGCATTTCATTTCAGTGATTCACGCTGAGCGATTGTCCGCTGAGTACGACACACGCATTTTTCAGCAGCCTGCGGAAGGCCGTCTGTTCAAAATCTTCGAGGTGACCGAGCGAAGTGTAAAATGTGGTACCGCCATCGGCCCGTTTGTTGAGCCAGGCGATCGGTTCGCTCGGCTGATCGGGAATGGACCCGATCAAAACGGGAGATGCGGTCGGCTGCAGTGGACTGACCTGATAAAGAGACCCCCTGCCTACCAACTCATCGACACGCACGCCATCCAGCAGAGCGGCTGGGACCGCAGCATCCGGGAGTGTCACTTTCGTCTCCGGACCAGCGTCGTGATGATTTGTGTAACTGCCTCCGATAACGTCGCGATCAAATTCCGGCCAGTCAGCTCGGCCTTCCGGAGCTGGCTTGTTTCGCAGGCAGAATGAATGATTGGCCGTACGAATGCCGACCACTGGTTTTCCGGAAGCGATGAATTGACGAATCATCGCAAGCTGCTCGGGCCGCAGGGTTCGGCGTCGCATGCTGAACAGGACAAGGTCCGCAGAATGCAGTACTTCCAGTCCCGGCAGAATGTTTCCATCTTTCGAATCTCCATAAACCAGACTGACTTTAAAGTCCTTTCCGAGTTCTGTTCGAGCAAACTCGGTCAGAGAAATCTCAGTCTTGTACTCAGGCTCAGACATCAGAATTGCAATGTGTTTACGAGTGTCATCCTTGAATCGAAACGGTGCGCCGCCGACAAAGTCGGTACTGGTCATCGTCGGGCACCAGTACTGTTCGATGTGTTCGGCAATCAGATCATTGCCGGTGAAGTGTGAGACAAATGGAGCCTTCGCGGGGTTATACATTGTGTCCGTCATGTCTCGCATCAAGACGACGTTTTGCCCCTGTCGAACCATTTGACGAATCGAAAACGGCCGACCCAGCACACACATGTTGGTATGCACGCCCATCACGATCACGTTCCGAATGCCTTTCTGCTTCATCAGGTAAAAGGCTTCGGCGCTATCAGTAATGGCATCGCCGTCTGCAATATCGATGGCAGGATGCTGACGACTCCAGGCTCGATAATTCTTCACCGGAGGATCACAGTCGCAGCCACCGTCCGTATCGTCAAACGGGAGTTTGTCTCCCTCCCGGGTCTTATCGAGATAAACCCAGCGTTCCAGCGGAATATCCGTTTTTACCACCGGCGCGGACTGCGCGAGTTTCCGTTGCGGAGCGTCCTTATAAAAATCCATCGTATCGCTTGGGCAATGAATGATAAAAAGGCCCTTCGCGCGGGCTGCTTTGATGACTTCGTTCATCATCGGAGCCATCTCGCCCACTCGCGCGGCAGACTGTTTGCACCAGTGGTCGTCCCACATGTCGCAGACCACGATACAGGTTTCCGATGGCTTCCATTCGACGGATGCCGTCATGGAATGCCAGCGATTCGTTCCCAATTCCACTTCAGTCCGCGATCGAGCGTGCAAGGTGAGGGGTTCTTCGGCCGGGGAAACCGAGGTCAGCAATGTGATCGCGAACAGGGCAGTGCTGTTGATCGCAATTCGAATGAGAGTCGTACAATTGGGCATCGACGCATTTATTGGCATTGGGCATAGTCCTCGCGAAATTGATGTCTCATACCATAGCGTTGTCGCTCGGTCGGCAGGCTTCAGTGTGCAGTTGAAAACTAAAGTCTAGCGATCAAGTGGGAAGATTTCCTGTCATTGACGTGACAGAGCTACGCCAAAGTGCTCCTGCAAGGTCGAACGACGAATGTCAGTTCACGATGACCACCGGGGCAAGAATCTTCGATCGGTGAATGCGATTGTGATAAATCGTGTTCGTGGCCGGTGCCGCATCTTGCGGGAACTCGATCGTGGCCGGTTTTCCGTTTTGTGGATTGGGTTCATACAAGGGGGCCCCGGTGCTGGCGACGGTGACTCGGATACGATGCCCCTTATTGAAGATCTGGCTGATCCAGCCGACATCAAACGCGACTTTGACGATTTCGTCAGGCTTCATCATTACTTCCTGATCAAACCCTTCTCGATATCGCAGTCGTTGGGGATAGTCGACAATCAGGATCGAGCGGCCATCCGGATAAACATCGCTGACTCGCACAATGACGTCCGTGTCGGGGGCTGTCGATGACATCAATAACTCTGCCCTGATATGTCCAGTCCATTCGGTGGGAGAGTCAAGAATGTCGGTCGTAAAGGTGCGAACTTCCGGTTGTTGTTCAAATGGTCGAGCGTCCGTTGCACCAGGGAAACTGGTGCCGGGAATTTCCATGGGATGCCGTGGGTCACTAATGAGACTTGTGGCCCCCGTTTCATTCGTCGGTGTTGATAACGTCAGTTTTCCGTCGTTCTCAAGGAAGACAGGAGTTGTACTGGCAATGGCAAAATGGTCAGCGCTTCTCCAGAAATTACCAGGAGCACCAGCTTCGTCCACGGCACCCATGACGTAATAACGCAGGGCGGGTTCTTTTGCGACACCTGTGTCCGTGCCTTTCAGCCAGTAATCAAACCAGCGAATCATATGCTCATGTTCGGGCCACGCGGCGTTTTCAGGATACTCCAGCTGTCCGACTTTGAAACCCTTATTCAACCGGCCGTGTAGCCAGGGACCGATTACCAATTGCTGCTTCCCGCGGGAATTCGCTCCCCCCTGTTGTTGGCGGCCCAGAAAGCTGGCGATGGAACCTTGATTCATGAAGTCGTACCAGCTTCCGATCGTAAAACAGGGGACGTTCATTTTTGAAAAATGTAATGAGCAATCTTCGTCACGCCAGTAGTCGTCATAGTTGGGATGCTGCAACCATTCTTCCAGGAGACGCTCGTTGTCGGCCGGATTAACGCAATTCAGACTCAGTGACTTAAAGCGAGCGGGACGATTGGTGCCGCCAATTCGATAACCTTCATGGAACAGACTTAGACCAGTATCTACCATGTATTGTGCCGTCAGATGCGGCGGTTGAGTGATGGCAAGAAAATTCTGTGCGTAGCCTGCCTGAGAACTCCCGAACGTTCCGACTTTGCCAGTGCTCCAGGGCTGAGTTGCCAGCCATTCGCAGGTGTCGTATCCATCTTTCAGTTCCAGCCAACCCAAAGCTCGATAGCCAACCCAGGTGCCTTCCGATTTGTGCGTACCGCGATAGTTCACCATAGCGACAACGTAACCCGCCTCTGCCAGCCTTGCCGCTGCATTCCGAGTTCCAGCGCCCGTGATATCTGCGTAGCGCTGCTCAAACAAGACGGGCCAGGGGCCCTGCCCTTCGGGAACATAGAGATACGACGAGAGATGCTTGCCGTCTCGCATCGGAATTAACTGATGTTTTTCCGTCACCTTGCCAGGTTCTGTCTCCTGAAACCCGTTCACACGCATCGGACAGAAAATGCTGAGAGTCAAAACCAGCAGCAGCGTTCGCATCACAAATCTCCCTTGAGCAAATTGGGCCAACACATGCAGATATCCTGATTATTGGCGTTGGCTTATTTCCTCGGAAAGGGCCAGCAGGCTTCCAGCTGGTCACTGAATGGTCAATGACGGCGTGCTTCTTATTGAGACGCAGTTCGCTTTACTCTGCAGCGACAAGAATCTCGTTCTTCTTCAACATCTCCAGAAACGCTGTTCGCATCCGTTCCACGGCAACGTTCAACGGGCCGGAAAGAGTCGCCCCCGACGCTAGTTTATGACCACCGCCGGAGAATTGTTCGGCCAGTGTGGCCACATCATGAGGATATCGGCATCGAAGACTGAACTTAATCTGTGTTGTCTGTAGCTCAACAGCGATGAAAGCAGCCTCGGAACCGACTATGGTCAGGCATTGGTTTACAAGTCCTTCCGTATCCGAGGGCACCGCGCCAGTTTCTGCCAGGTCTTTGGCATCAACCTGTACCCATACAAGGCGGCCGTCTGCTTCACTTTGAGTACGGCCCATGACTCGGCCACCTAAACGGACCCGAGATAGTGAAGACTGCTCATGGACGAGATTGAAAACAAAATGCGGCGAGGCTCCTCGTTCGATCAATCCGGCACCGATACGCATTGTCCGGGCCGTGGTTGAGGGAAATCGGAACCAGCCCGTATCTGTCGCTATCGCCGCATAGAGCCAATTGGCGACCTCAGCATCGAATTCCACACCAAAAGCTTCGGCAGCTTCACAGATCAACTCGCCTGTGGCAGCCGAGTGTACATCTTTCAGCTCGATTGAATTCATCTGGTCGGAACTGACATGATGATCGATGACAACTCGTTTGGCTGGGGAATTCTGGATGACATCAGCCATGGTTCCCAGTTGCTGCCACGCACTGGTGTCAACGATGATGATAACATCCGTCTTTGGGACATTGGCTTTGGTGATCGTGTCGTTAAGCTTAAGAATCAGGCCCGGAGGATTCATGAACTGCAGATTTGCAGGCGGAGCTGACGCATTCACAATGTGAACGGTCTTTCCCAGAGCAAGAAGGATTGCTCGCATTCCAAGTTCAGAGCCGAGCGCATCCGCATCGGGGCGAACATGGCTGGTGATCAGAAACGACTGGTTCTGATCAATCACATCTTTCAGAATGGTCCAGTCCATTGCTGGCACAGGCAATCACCTTGATAAGCAATACCGCCACGCTGGTGGCAGACTTGTCGGAGTAGTTCGCGGAATAGGCGGGATGGTCGGACAATCTCACCCGTGTTGCAAGTCCGCGGACGTTGACTTCCGCGAAACGTCAGCCTCAATCAAGAGGTCATCGCCTATCTTTCTTGAACTCAGAGACTCACAATTTGGCTGGGCAGGAATCGTTGCAAACCCTGCACCTCCGATCGGTGCGAGTGAGCCCAAACCACCGATCAGCTTTGGCGCGACGAACGCATGAATCTCATCGATCAGGCCCTCGTCGAAGAATGCGCCCAGTAGAGCGGGGCCAGCTTCCAAAAGCACATTCGTACATTTTCGAAGCCCCAGTTCCCGCATAACAGCCGCGACATCGACCTTAGCAGCGGACTCCGTCTGGAATACGGATACACCCAGATTCAGCAGCCGATCTCGCGATTCCTTACGGCATCGCCCTGACACACACACGAGGATCTCCGAATCTAACCGTGACTTTAATAGTGCGCCATCGGCATTTACGCTGTCCCCGGTAGAATCGATGACTACTCTTAACGCTCTGCGAGGTCCAGCGAGGCGAGCAGTGAGCTGAGGATTATCGGCACGGACCGTGCCGGATCCTGTAATGATGGCATCAACGCGGCCTCGAAGGTCATGCACCCACTTGCGAGATTGTTCGCAGGAAATCCATTGCGAATGCCCGGTCCTCGAAGCAATGCGACCATCTAGTGTCATCGCCCATTTTGCGTGGACCCAGGGAACCCGATTGAGCATCAGCTTTTCAAACGGAGCAATGAGTCGTCTGGCCTGTCTCTCACAAACGCCGACGTCAACCTGAATTCCCGCGTCACGAATCCTCTGGATGCCCGCACCGGCGACATGTGGTGCCGGATCCTGGCAACCAACAACGACGCGGCGAAATCCGGCGGCGATGACAGCGTCAGCACAGGGTGGTGTTTTTCCAAAATGACTGCAAGGCTCCAAAGAAACGAACAAGTCGGCTCCACGAGTTCTGTCCTTTGCAGAACAAATCGCGTTGATCTCAGCATGAGCCTCGCCAAAACTCTGGTGAAACCCTTCGGAAATCAGAACGCGATCCCGAGAAGCGATGACAGCCCCTACCATGGGATTTGGTTCGACGAACCCAAACCCTGATTTTGCAATGTCAATCGCCCGTAGCATGATGTCAGAGTCTGACGCAAACGTTTGCACGACTACGGTCTTTCACGGATTAAAGAGACTCGGATTCTCGCATCACGCCTGCGGATCAGCCACGACAACATGGTGCCAACTTCAGAAACGCCAGCAACCTCGAAGTAAACGTTTCGCGTTTGGTCAAATTCGGGCAAATCCGCCGATCCGGAGGTTCCACGACGGTGTTATAATCGACAGCACCGCAGAATTGCACAGCTTTGATAAGGGCAAGCGGCTGAAGGTCATAATCGATCAGCGCCGGACACCGCCAAACACAAGGATCGTACTGATGAGTTCTTCGTTGTTGCTCTCGGCAATGTTGGTCGTTTTGCCCGACGGCACTACCTCAGGCGAACTTTTTAAAAAGCTGGACAAGAACGGCGATTTCATTCTAACCGACGATGAACTGAACTCGACACAGAAAACTTTCTTCCAGCGTGCATTGCGAGTTGCGGACAAGAATGACGACAGTGCACTGACTGCTGAGGAATTCTCTCGGGCGGTCTCCGATCCAAAGCCGATCGAACTTCCGGCTGCCAGTCTTTCTGGTCGGATGAATGGATTTGATCCCCGGATGCTCGATAGAAATGGTGATGGAAACATATCCATTGACGAAGTGCCAGCACCGTTGAAGGACCGCTTTAAGCAACTACTTGAGCGGAGTGGACAGGCGAGTATTCCTGTGGACAAGGTTCAGGGGTTTCTTCGAGGAGAGAGTCCTGATGCGAACTCAGCAGAAAAACCTGGTATGACGAAAGTGCCCGAAATGAAGCCGGCCACAGCACCAGGTCGCAGGGACGAAAAAAGCAAGAATTCGGATCAGCTGCTGTCTGGAAATGTGTTTAGTCAACTGGATCGCGACGCTGACGGAAAGCTTTCGGGAGAAGAGATTCCAGCCCGAATGAGAGAAAACATCCGCTCAGCCGACGTCAACAAAGACGGCAGCATCAATCCATTCGAGTTTGAAGAGGTATTCAAACGACGCATGCAAATGCAAAAGAAGGATTAAATAGTTCGATGCGATGCATTCCTCAGTCTGTTTCGCGAGGCTTTCTACAGTCCGTATTGTCAACCGCTGGTGTGCAAGCGTACCAAAGTTTGTTCAAGCAAAGCCAATGCCTGCCATAGGTTGGCCTGAGTCCAAAGCAGCGGCGTAATATCGTTGGGAATCCAGACGCCTTTTTCGCAGAAGTACGATTCCGGGCATCGATACTGCGGAAACCTCGATCCAGCAGGAGTCAACTGAGACAACGACCTGCGAGTGGATTCGATCTGCAAACGCAGCGACTGTGGATCTCTGTCGTTTAAGAATCTCTTACCGTGAATGCAGGCGACAATCGGGTCGAAGATGCACCACTGCGCTTCCATGCCGGGTTTCAGAAGGGAATCGCGAGCATCCAGATTGTCACTGAAGTCGGCGGTACGTTGATCGGCGGCAAGCAGGTCACGGTAATCTGCGCACCAGTACGAGTCACCAGGATACCGGCGAATTCCAAAGTGACCCTGAAGGTGCGATTTTACATCATTCAGGATCTGATCTTCCGTAGCCCGATCATTAAGGATGTTCAGCGGATAAATCAAAAACAACAAGGCCGCATCGTAGCGCCTGTTCTTCGAAGAGTCTGACTGAACACATTCAGCGGGCAGGATGCTGCTCAAGGCGGTCCGGCACTGACCAATCAAAGTGTCAACATCGTCCACAGAGATGGGGTGGGCTGTATCAGACAGTCGCCTGGCAATAACAGGCTGATTCATTAATTGTCGCAGCGAAGATAACCCTGCCAACGCACAGCCAATACTGGATGCGGCAATCTTTCGGACTTCTTCCCAGTGACCACTGTCTTCGTCCTTCCAGACTTCGATGACCATCCAGTACTTCACCAATTGTGCAACAAGTGCCCAATCTGCCGCCTCCGTGTTCAATGACTTGCGCTTGACAAGTTCGCACGTCAACCACAAAAAGTATCCGAGCGCATCGTTCTGAGCGTGAGACCACTTCTCGGGGAGCTCGGAGAGATCAGTGCCATTAAAGCGAATGTGTGGTCGATTCATCGGCTCATGAAAATCAGCACGGCCTTCGATGATGTCAATGAATCGATGTCGATGTTTCGAGAAGAACTGTGTCAGGGACTGAATGCATTTTAGTGGAACGGCAGCGTTACCCTCGACCGCCAAATGAGCCCAGGCAATCTGAATATTGTCGCGCAGCCAGACGTTGCGGTAACCGGTCAGTTCAAAGTCGCCTCCTTCACCAGCCGCCGCTGAGAACAAGCCGTTACTGAGCGTTGGAAAATGAAATGCTCCCCTGCTCTTCAGGAACTGACCGAGGCTCCGAACGTCGTCAGCTGTTGTCTTTTCGGAAACCCATTCAGAACTTGGCACAGAATTCCAGTCAGTTGTCACCCGACACTCCATTTCAAGGACGCCCCAAATCAGGACGAAGGTCTTTCGTGCGTTACATCGCTTCTGCTGCACTCCCGAAAAGGGATAGGAACAGGTGCTCTATGTGTAACGTCTGGCATCATTCTGATTCAACATGGTCTTAACCGCTATCGGACATTTGAACACCCTGTCGAGGACGCGTTTAAAGCTCGAAAGTGACAAAGGATGCGAATCTTGAGGGAATTTCGAAATCCGGGCTCAATCGACTTTAACGATTGTGACGATGGTAGCACTTGGACGGCACCTCCCTGCGCGGAGATTCGGCAGATATTGCCGAAGCGCCATTCAAGTTGATTAGGTCTGATTCAGGAAACTGCCCGTGCCCAAAGATCACCCAACGCCACAATCGTCCGGGACTCCGGAGTCCGTGTCTTCGGTGCCATCACAGCGACAATCTCGGTCATCGACGGTGGCAGGAATGTTGCTGGGACTTGGTGTCACAGTGGTTTTTTACATTGTGGCACCATGGGCCGCGAAACCTTTCCCTGGAGGGCCGGAGTTCGTCCAGCGATACTTCTGCGGACATCCTCTTGAGTACATTACGTCGGGGATGTTCTTCGTGGGGATGGGAATACTGTGGGCTAAACTAAAATCATTGCCGGTCGAACGCAGGGCCCTGAGGTCGCTGCTTGAGTTGGCTCAAGAGGGTTCCTGGTCAATGGGAGGCTCTGCTTCTGCTGAAGTTGTAACCGGCTTGAGAGTCTGGCAGAAAAAATCACGTACAAATAAACTTGCCGCCACGACCGTCGGACAGCGACTCAATGATGTCCTGCATTACGTCGGCAATCGCCCGGATGGCAGCGGACTGGAAGATCATCTGAGATATCTTGCGGATCTCGCATCGGATCGTTTGCTTCAGAGCTACTCGCTGATTCGCACAGTCACCTGGGCCGTTCCGATCATGGGTTTTCTTGGTACCGTTGTGGGCATCACCATGGCCATTGCCAATGTGACTCCCGAACAACTGGATTCATCACTTCCCGAGGTAACATCCGGCCTTGCCGTGGCCTTCGACACAACGGCTCAGGCACTCGGGATGTCGATGCTGCTGGTTTTTGGAACCTTCCTTGTCGAGCGCGGCGAGCAGAACATTCTCAATGAAATTGAACAACTGGGAATTGACCACCTTGTTCCCTCGCTGACAACAGAATCCGCCAGCCACCAGACGATGGGAATTCCAGCCCTGTCAGACTGGACCTCGCAAATGCTGGCTCAACAGACGGAGTTCTGGAATCGTCACCTGATGTCCCTGCAAAGCGGATGGGCTGAGTCGCTCACTCAGCAAACGGACTCACTGGCTCAGGCATTGGGACAGGAGACTCACCAGACTCTTCAGGTTCATCGTGAGAGCGTCGAGTTTTCTCGCGATCTCTACGCGAAATCACTGCAACAAAGCACTCAGACCTTTACGGAACAAATGCAGTCAACGCTACTGTCGTTCGTCGAACGAGTTGACGCCTGGCAAAGTGCTATGAAAGAGACGACGCTTTCATCAGCAGGTCAGGCGGAGGAGTTGCATCGTCTCGGACGGACTCTGTTGCAGATGACCGAGTCTGAAGAACGACTCATTCATCTTCAGGATCAGCTGAACAAGAACCTCCAGACCCTTCAGGTTGTGGAAACGCTGGAACAGACAGTGAACAGCCTTAACGCCGCGGTGAATGTCCTGACGGCAAAAACGGCTCTCAGAGCTGTGGCTTAAGGTTTTCGAACAGACGAGGTCATGCAGGCGATGCACAAGAGCTCATCCAACGACGGGGCAGATTGAACGTTCATGGCTCGGAAACAGCACCACAATTCTATCTCGCTGTTCCCATTTCTGGCCGTGCTCGTCTGCGCCATGGGGTCATTGATTCTGCTGCTGCTCGTGATGACACGAAAAATGCGACAGGATCAGCTCATTGAACACGCGACCGTTGTTGCCTCTGTGCCTGCGGAACCGGATCACAGTTCTGAGATTGCAGATCTGGAAGCGAAGATCAAGTCGGCACAAGACAACGTTTTGGCAATGCAGTCCAACGCAGTGGCTCTCAGCGCCAGCGTGATAGAGAATCAGGCCACGATTGCCAGCCTGCAGGAAGAACTGAAGAGTCTCCAAAGCAAACCTGAAGAAAGTGGCGACGAAACTCAGACCACGGTCACACGCTCGTTGACTGAGTCGAGACAACTCAAAGCAAAAGAGGCAGCCTTATTAAGGCAACTTAAAGATTCCGAGAAGCAGCTGTTTGATAAACAGCAGCAACTCGTCCAGGCCGAGGAAGCTTCGAAAGACGCCTCTCTTGTATTGCAGAAAAAGCACTCTGACCTGATCAGCCTTCGCGCCCAGGTCGAGGAAGCGACGAAACAGCTGAAGACGATTTCCGGAACGTCGACCTTACTCGAATTCTCCAATTCAACTGGTACCACTCGAACTCCTCTAGTGATTGACGTTTCCGCGAGCGGCTTTGAGCTTCTTCCAAACGGTATTCGGATCTCCGCTGCGGAAATGGAAGGATTTCCGATCCGGGACAATCCGTTGCTGTCGGCCATTCTCACCACGCATCGGCTTCGCTCAGGGAACTCCGTCACAGCAGAACCCTATGTGCTCTTACTGGTTCGCCCTGATGGATCCCTCGCGTTTTATGGGGCACAGAAGATTCTGACTGATTCGCATATTCATTTCGGATACGAGTTGCTCGAGTCAGATCATAGAGTCGTTGCTGGCGAACCGGATCCAACCGAAACCCCCGCCATTCAGGCTTCGATTCGGGAGGCATTGACCCGACGCGAAAATCTCTATGCGAAACTGATGGCCATTGCTCAACAGAAATCAGGATTGCAGGAATCAGGCGGGCCTGGAAAATCACCGGCCGAGCGTCGATTGACGGTTCGTCCGGACGGTCGAGTTCTGATGAACGAAGGCGTGGAGTCGAGACCGCTGGATGGACGGTTTTACGCTGGAGGTGTTGCACCTCCACGTTCCCACTTTCAAAACCGACCTGCTGGCGGATACTCAGGACTTAATCCGGATCGAATGACAGCCGAGGACGCTGAAAAACTGGCCGACGAATTTGCAGAACGTTATGCCAGACGTCAAGCGTCTCCGACTGCGGCCGCCGAAGAGCCACCTCAGGAAAGTCTGGCAGAGACTGTGAATGGTTCCAGTGCTGACGTTTTAAGATCTCCTGGTGAACGAAGATTTGCAGAATCCCTGTTTGGCAGTGATGGACGGATGCGGGCGGCAAAGTCCAGAGAAGCAACCAAGGAGTCCGATTGGCCAGTCTCATCGGTTCTGGCAAGTGATTCAAAATCGCAATCGTCAGCTTCCGAAGTTCCCGGGACTACTGAAAAATCGAAGACGGGCCGTCAACCGGACAGCCTGTTATTTGCCGGTGAGGAAGGTGGGAAACCCTCGACCGGAATTCCGGATCTGTCAAAGATTGACCCTGACCTGCTCAGGAGGCTTGGTTCCGGGAAGAGCCAGTCCAGTAGTCAGGCCACTCCGATTGGGATCACGGTTTTTCTTGATGAACATCATATGACAGTTGCACAACAGCCTTCCGTGGAAGTGACTCCCGAAACACTTGACGCAGTGTTTGCTACGTTGCTGACGGGCATTAACACGGAAGTCGATGACACAAAACGGAATCCGCATGAGCCCATCATGCCGATCGTAAAATTCATTGTCAGCCCAGGTGGTGAAAAGTGGCGAATTCCGCTGGCTCACTCTCTCAAACGAACGGGCATTCGATCGGCAACGGTCTATGAATTGACGCCGTACATGACCAAAAGTGATGAAACAGGAAGAGCCCGGCTGGAGAACGATGAGCAACTGTAGCCAGGGCTTCTCTCCGCAGAGTCATCGTATCTGCCGGAGAGGTCACCTGGGACGAATTGCAACTCCTTGTATCTCAGAACAACAACTGATCGAGATCTGACCAACTCACAGAAACTATCATGAGCCGACGTGCACAAAGACCCGAACTTGAATTTGGTTCCGACTCGTTTCTTGATGTCGTCTGCAACATCGTCGGCATTTTAATCATTCTCATTGTCGTTGTCGGAGTGAAGGTCGATCGACAGCCCAAAGTGGGATTTAGCGATGTTACTTCTGAGGCGCAGGCCCAAAGAGTCCATCAGGCCTCAGAAATGGCCAGCAGGCAGCAGACATTGGGGAAGTTGCAGGAGTCGGAAGTACAATTGTCGCAAAAGTTGAAGTCACTTCAGTCAGATAGCGAACGGGCTCAGCAGCAGATCCAGAAAACGATGGAAGAGCAGGAGCTTGAGCGGCAGCAGTTGGCGGCACAGCGGGAAAAGTCGAGTCGAATGCAAAAGCAGGTCACAGACCTTGAGTCCGATCGCGCGGCATTGGAAACTCGCGTGGTTTCACTTCAGAAAGCAATCGACGAAAAGGGTGAAAAAGCCCGCCAGGTTGGACAAGTGCTTGCTACAGCCATAATCGCCGAACAGGATTTGGATGAAGAGCTCCGCACGACCGTGATTGAAACACAGCGGCTGAAGGAAGTCCTTGAGGAAACAAAGCAGGCTGCAGTCCCCAGAGACGTGATGCAGCACAGACTTTCGCCCGTCACGAAGCCTGTGGAGAAAGACGAATTGCACTTCCGGATCAGCAATGGGCGCATCAGCCAGGTGCCTCTGGACCAACTTCTGGAGCGACTGAAGGCTCAGGTCAGGAGTCGCAGCACAACCGTGATGCGTTTCAATCAGTTCGAAGGGACCGTTGGCCCGGTGAATGGTTACACAATGACCTACACTGTGGAAAAAGAAGGCCCCTCGACCCTGGAAGCCCTGCAATCCGGCGATGGCAGAACGCGAGTCAATGTGTCTCGCTGGACGATTGAACCAGTTGAATCATTGGTCGATGAAACTTTCGACGAAGCCATTAGACCAGGTTCGCGGTATCGCCAGGGAATCGAAACCGCAGTTCCCGACACGGTGGTAACGATGTGGATCTACCCGGATTCCTTCAAAGGATTCGCAGCTTTGCGTGAGGTCGCTCATGGTTTGCAACTTCGCGTCGCTGCTCGTCCGCTTCCAGCAGGAACTCCAATTGTAGGCTCACCGAGTGGCAGTAAGTCGACAGCACAGTAACCAAAGTACAGCCAGGACTAATCAATTTGGGTCTGCTATGCCGTCAGAATCGCTGCCAGGTTCTCAAGAACCCTGTCGCCGGTCTCGGCCATCGATGTCGTTTGATAACGGTTCATCGAACTCAGGTCTCTAATGCTTCCAAGGACTTAAGCAGTCGTCACATCGCATGACAACGTTCTATCCTGCGATGGACAATTCAATCAGCCCGAGCAGTCGATCAGCCACTTCTTCTTTTGTACCTTTGAAAACCGCGATCGTTTCAGCGTTTGGCGACAGGACCTCGACAGTGTTCGTCAGTGAGCCAATTGCCGACGTGTCGTTAAGGACAATGCAGTCACAATTCTTCATTCGCAGTTTTCGCATGGCGTTGTTGCGAGGATCCTGCGATTCCAGAGCAAATCCAACAACCCAGCGACCGCCTTTTTGACTGCCCAACTCGGCAAGAACATCAGAGGTTTCTGTCAATTCCAGTGTTATCGGACGACCGGTCTTGGTGATCTTTCCCGTAATTCGCTCTTTGGGGCGATAGTCGCAAACGGCAGCTGTGGCAATAACACCATCACATTCCGGAAAAAGTTCCAGGCATCGCTGACGAAGCTGGTCCGTTGTTTCGATGCGATGCACGACACACCCGGCCGGAGGCTGCTGCTCGACGGGGCCCGTGACCAGTTGAACCAGATGTCCATGGGCTAGAGCCGCAGCGGCCAGCGAATACCCCATACGACCACTGCTGGCGTTGGAGAGAAAGCGAACGTCGTCAATATATTCTCGCGTCGGACCAGCTGTGATGAGGATCTTCATATTCAGATTTTTTTCGTTTTCGGCTCACTGTCCCTGGAAGACAACAACGACTCAATGGATTTCAAAATGATTCCAGGGTCGGCCATTCTTCCGGCTCCAACCTGACCGCAGCTGAGCCATCCTTCTTCGGGACCGACGATGAGATATCCGTCGTCCTTCAGCTGAGTCACATTACGCTGAACAGCCGGTTTGGCCCACATGTCACAATTCATGGCAGGAGCAATCAGAACAGGCGAGGTTGTGACAAGAACAGTGGTACTGAGCAGGTCATCTGCCATTCCTTGTGCCAGCCGGGCAATCGTCTGAGCAGTTGCAGGGGCAATGATCGTCAGATCAGCGCGACGTGCGAGTCCAATATGTTCGCCCTGAAAGTGTTCTTTGGCTTCGAACGCATGGGAGTAAACCGGACGACCGGTGAGAGCTTCAAAAGTCCTTGCCCCGATAAACTGATGCGCGGACTCCGTCATAATCACGCTGACCTTCGCCCCGCGCTGGACCAATCGGCTACAGAGGTCGGCTGCCTTGTAGGCTGCAACTCCTCCGGAGACACCCAGCAGGATTTCGAGATGTTGAAAAGGGTCCGTCATGGGCGTGAATCCAGCGTAGCAAAACGTTGAACGGGCTCATCATCGCCCGACTCGCAGAATCTATAACCATCGCCTGACAAAAAAACAGCCCTGAGATTCGGCAAGCGATGCTCAGGGCGTCGATTTCAACAATAGTCAATACGATCAAAGATCATCGATGCCTGGGCCACCGTCTGCGGCCAGCAGGCGATCGAGTTTATCGACGAGCGCGGAGTCGTCTTCGACGGCTTTCATGTTGCCGGTCGCATCGAGATAGATTTTGTCAGTCATAATTTCAGCCACAACGATCTGCATCAGATCTTTGGTCTGCAGGTCGACCAATGCCCGCGCCCCGCGGTTGAGGGCAACCATGCGCTTTTGGATCAGGGCGGTCATTTTGAATCGACCGCCAACTTTACGGGCGATCTCGTCTTCACGGAATTCATCAAGCATTTCGAGACTTCTCCTCCGCCTTCAGGATCTCACAGATCTCGCTGGCCGCGGTTTCCAGCTGATCGTTCACAACCACATATTTGTAACGGTTGGCCAGTTGCAGCTCTTTCTCTGCGGTGGCCAGCCGACGCTGAATCACTTCTTCCGATTCTGTCCCGCGAGCCCTCAACCGGCGTTCAAATTCACCCGGCGATGGCGTGCTGAGGAAAATCGTAACAGCATTCGGGTACTGCTGCATAACTTTCATGGCTCCCTGGACATCGATTTCCAGGAATGCCCAGCCATTTAGATTCCACGCCCGATCCAGTTCTGACCGCAGCGTTCCGTAAAGAAACCCCGAGGAAAACACCTCGGCATGCTCAATAAACTCGTCTTTTTGCAGGCGTTGTCGAAATTCTGCATCAGTCAGAAACCAATAATCCTGTCCGTGGGTTTCCCCCGGGCGCGGTGGTCGGGTGGTTGCTGAGACCGACATTACCAGATTCACCGGGGCGCACTCGACCAAGCGCTTTACCAGCGTTGTTTTGCCACTTCCGCTGGGCCCCGACAACACCACAATGCGTTCGCGCTGAGCTTGAACCATGAAGGGCAGTCCCGGAACAGGCCTCAACTTTTTCCCCGTGACCCAAGGATCGACATCCTGTCGAACCAACAATGTTGAACTTATTTCGATGAACAGCAAGTTGCAGCGCTCTGCAGATTTGCCGTTTATTTGCTTATTCCACGTTCTGAAGTACTTCCCTCATCCGTTCAATCGCCGCTTTCATTTCCACAACACTTAAGGCGATTGTTACGTGATTGGCTTTCGAGCCAATCGTATTGATCTCGCGAAACATCTCCTGGCCAATGAACTCCAACTTTCGCCCCTGAGACGTTGCTCCATTCAGCAGTCGTCGCAACTGCTCTGTGTGGCTTCGAAGACGAGTAATCTCTTCATTGATGTCGCAGCGATCCGCAAACAAGGCAACTTCTCGAATGACATCGTTTTCGCTGATATTGATTGAAGCGTCGCCAATAAGCCGACGCACCCGTTCCAGAATCTTGTCGCGGTAGTCTGTAACAACTTGTGGAGTCAAAGTTGCAACCTGCTTACCTTCGGTTTCAATGACCTCGCACTGTTTTTCCAGATCCTGTCGCATGGATTCACCCTCGCGACGTCTGAAATCATCGAAGTGATCCAGGGACTCTTTCAGAGACGCTTCCACAGCGGGCCACAGTGAGTTCACAAATTCTTCTGGTAACTCCGTTTGCGAAACGACGCCTGGCAGTGACAAGAGGTCGCCCAAGTTTGCTGACTTGCCTTCGGCATCGCCGGAAATCTCAGCAAGTTGCCGCTGAAAACTTCGCAGCAGGTCCTGATCAATCCGATACTCACTCTGTCCGCTGGTGAACCGAACTCTAATCGAAAGCTGTACGGATCCTCGAGTGACGCGAGAGCGAACGAGTTTTTCTATCTCCGCTTCAAAGCGCGCCACGGAGTCCGGCATTCTCACAGACAGCTTCAAGTACCGATTGTTCACGGACTTGATCTCTGAGCTTACGTGGACACCTTCTGTTTGCAGCGCGGCGTTTCCAAATCCTGTCATGCTGAGCAGCACGATTTAACCACCTTGCGAATAAAATGGGATCTTACGTCCCAGGCCTGTGCCAGGGCAGTTTCCGGATAGGATCTGCAGACTCCCACGTGGCGACCTCCTGAAGACAATCGCGCAGAGATTCCTGCAAGTGCATACTTTAAAATCAGTCGAACGGACTAGGGATTGGCGGGCGGAGCAGGTTCTCCAGCAGCAGGAGCAGCTGGTGCGTCTGGTGTGGCAGCGGGAGCATCAGGTTTGGCAGCCGGTGTCTCAGGAGTTGCAGCAGGTTCAGCGTCTTCTGGAGGTGTACTTGCTGCTGGAGGAGTGGGCTCCGCAGGCTTATCGCCATCGGCAGGCTCAGCCGTCTTTGCCTCTTCCTTTGTTCCTTCCGGAACTGCGGAAGCGGGCGTCTCTTCTTTCTTTTCAGCAGAATCCGGAGAGTCAGATTTCTCTTCGGACTTGGCGTCGCTTGCTGACTTGTCATCAGCTTTTTCGTCTTTGGATTTACCTTTCGCGGCTTCAGCTTCGTCCGTGGCTTTCTTAGCGGCTGCCTCTTTCGCAGCTTCAGTTTCCTGGAATCTGGTGCTCTCCCCGGAAGCCGCAGCTCTCGCATCGCGCCGAACCAGCATCCCCATCCCGCCAGCCAGAAGAACCCAAACCACGGCCAGCACGATTGTGATTCGTGTGAAGGTATCGCCTGCTCTTGTTCCGAACGCGCTTTGTCCGCCCATGCCTCCGAAGGCCCCGGCAAGTCCGCCTCCTCGGCCGCGCTGGATCAGCACAAGCAAAACCATGAATAAACTCACCACGATCAGCACGATCGAAAGAATAACGATCAAGAATGACATCTGACTGAAGGCTCCACGCTAAAGCAAAAGGCGGACACTCCTGTCCGGCAATATTTCATTGACGATTCAAAACGCGAAAAGACGGACCCTTGCCCGTCTCACGCAAACACAAGCCACTGGGCATCAGCTAGACCACCACACAACTAGGAACTCAGCTTGCGAGCGGCTTCAATAATTGGCAAGAAAGTCGATGATTTCAAGCTCGCACCGCCCACCAGGGCACCATCGACGTTGGGTTGACCCAGAAGAGTTTCTGCGTTGTCAGCTTTTACGCTGCCACCGTAAAGGATACGAACTTTCTCAGAAAATGCGGCAGTATAGCGACAAGCAAGCCACTTGCGAAGATGTTCATGAGCAGATTCAGCCTGTTCCGGCGTAGCCGTCACACCTGTTCCGATTGCCCAGACAGGTTCGTAGGCAATCACGAGAGAAGCGGCATCGGATTCCGAAACTCCGGAAAGGCCGCCTTCCATCTGTTTGTCCAGAACTTCTTCAGTTTGGCCTGATTGGCGTTCGCTCAGCAATTCCCCGACGCAGAGTACGGCTGACAGTCCGCCGGCAATCGCCGCACGAACTTTGCGGTTGATAATGGCGTCTGTTTCCCCCATCACATGGCGACGCTCGCTGTGTCCCAGGATCACATATCGGCAGCCGCAGTCACGCAACATCTCCACCGCGACTTCCCCTGTGAAGGCACCTGGGGCTTCGAAATAGACGTCCTGGGCCCCCAGATGAATGGCACTTCCAGCCAACTTCTCGCCAACCGGCAGCAGGTAGGGATCTGGTGGACAAACCAAAACCTCAACTCCAGCTTCCGTTTGCGGAACCACAGCGGCCAATTCACCCGCCAGGGTGACTCCCGACTGCCGCGTCGTGTTCATTTTCCAATTACCGGCGATCAAAAAACGTCGCATGTTTCAAAAAAACCTTCGTTAGGAGCTTTAAACTCCGGATCAGCAAAAAGCTGCATCCGGCTGTGGTTGCCTCGTGGGCGATACGGGATCAAATCGCCTGACAGCCCTGATTTCTTGCGGTTCACTTACTTCAGCGGTTCGCTTCGTGGATACGAGCCCAGAATTTCGAGCCGATCTGGCGGCAGGCTTTCCAATTCCTTCAAGGCCTTCTTGATCCGTGGCTCGGAAACATGGCCTTCAAAGTCCAGGAAGAAGAGATATCCAACGGCCGGTTGACGAAGTGGAAACGACTCAATCCAGGTCAGGTTGATTTTGTTCCGGCGAAATGCCTCCAAAGCGTCGGACAAAGAACCCGGTCGATGAGGAATCTGCAAGAGAATTGCTGTGCGATCGCTTCCAGTTGGATCAGCCACGCTGTCGCCAATGACCGCAAAGCGAGTGACATTGTTACGATTGTCTTCAATGCATTCCGCCACGATCGGCACGTCATATTGCATTGCCGCCTGATGACTGGCAACTGCCGCCACGTTAGGTTTATCGCGGGCCAGTTGTGCGGCGGTTGATGTGCTGGTGACTTCAATGAGACGAGCATGCGGCATATTCTTGGCCAGCCAGTCGCGGCATTGGGAAAGTGCCTGCGGCTTACTGTAAATCTCAGAGATCTCGCTGCGATCACAACGAGCCAGCAAATTGTGATGCACGTGAACCTGCACTTCACCGCAAATTCGCAGTGGAAGGCGAGTAAACATGTCCAATGTGTCAACAATTCGGCCATCTGTGCTGTTTTCAATCGGTACAAGTCCGAAATCCACATGGCCACGGTTCACTTCTTCAAAAACGGTCGCAATCGTGCTGACTGGAACCAAGTCAGCCGCTTCGCCAAATCGAGAAATGGCTGCCTGGTGCGTGAAACTGAAAGCTGGACCAAGATAAGCGACGCGAAGGCTTTTAATTCGCTGCCGACCGGCGCTCATCAGCGGGCGAAAAATGGTCTTTAGCTCTGCTGATGTCAGAGGCCCCTGATTCAGACGATCAATCAGAGCCCACACTTGCTGCTGATCCTGATCGCTGAACATGATTTTCGATGGAGTCTGAACCCCCTTCATTTTTTCGAGGTACAGCGAGGCTCGGCGATTTAATAATGCGACCAGTTGTTCGTCAACCTGCGACATTGCTAGTTCTGGCGATACTGAGACGACTGGTTCGGGCGTCCTGGGTGCCGGTTTTGGCCGAGCGGGAGCTGTCGTTGGAGGCGTTTTTTTCGCCACAGCCTTTGTTGCAACTGGAGCCGTTGGGCGCGACGGGCGAGCTTTAGGAGCAGGTTTTGAGGGGGTTTTCTTTGCCACCTTTGTTAGCGGAGTCTTTGCAATTGGTTTCTTAGCCATCAGCCTGTCCAGCCCTCGCGCGAGTGAAATCATGGCGGGTTCAGACTTGCTGATCGGCTCTTCTGTTTGACCCCGCACGCTGTAACGAGCGAAACCATAACGCCCCGACAGCACTTCCAGGATCAATTGTTTCCTGCAGGTGAAGGGGGCCGAACCTCGCCTTACAATAGACACTCTGGCCTTGTACAGGCCTCAAATTTGAGTGTCAAGCTGGGTGGTAGCTCTCTCTGAAATCCGATGGACTTCGTTTCATATCCTTCGAGATAAACTACCAGTTCGCAAGATGTGCCAGTATGGCACTGGTCTGTGATCCCGTGCTAATCACGCCGTTTTGGCATCATGAATTGCATCCAGAAATTCCAAGTCGCCTGCCAGTCTGACATTGGCGGAGGGGCAGTTTAATCGCGATCAGTTCGTAAACTTATGTAGAATAATGGTTTGTAGCAAAGAGTTACAAACGGCATAGAACCTGCTAAAGGTGTGTTCGCCTGTCGGAAAACCGTTTTTTGGTGTTCCGCGGTTCTAAAACCGGAGCATTCCGAACTCACATTGCCCAGGTCGGGTGGTGAGAGCATTCAATCCGACAATTCCTATTCCTCAGACCGTGCGTCACCGGATCACACCTGCGGAAAAAAACCTAAACAGAGGGTTACGTTCATGGCAGTCTCAGGCGAAAAAATCATCGGCATCGATTTGGGAACGACAAATTCCGTGGTGTCGATCATGGAAGGCGGCGAGCCTCGAGTCATCGCCAACCAGGAAGGCAGCCGCACGACTCCCAGTGTGATCGCATTCACAGCTAAGGGCGAAACGCTTGTGGGCGAGCCTGCAAAGCGGCAAGCCGTCACGAATCCTCAGAACACGATCTATTCCATCAAGCGATTCATGGGCCGACGCCACAAAGAAGTCGAATCTGAAGAGAAGATGGTGCCTTACAAGGTTGTAGGAGGGGTTACTGACTATGTGAAAGTGAATGTGCACGGAAAAGAGCACACGCCTCCTGAGATTTCAGCCATGGTACTTCGCAAGCTGAAGGAAGCTGCGGAAAATTATCTCGGGCACAAGGTCAATAAGGCGGTTATCACTGTTCCCGCCTACTTCAACGACGCTCAGCGACAGGCAACAAAGGATGCCGGGCAAATCGCCGGCCTCGAAGTGGCTCGTATTATCAATGAGCCCACCGCAGCGGCGTTGGCCTATGGGCTCGACAAGAAGACAGAAGAAAAGATCTGCGTCTTTGACCTCGGTGGAGGTACTTTTGACGTATCCATTCTGGAAGTTGGCGATGAACTGGTCGAAGTACTCAGTACCAATGGTGATACCCACCTTGGCGGCGATAATTTTGACGAAGTGCTGATTGATTACATTGCATCGCAGTTCCAGCAGGATCAGGGTATCGACCTTCGCAAGGACCCAATGGCTCTGCAACGTCTGCGTGAAGCCGCGGAAAAGGCCAAGAAGGAACTTTCTACTCAGCAGGCGACCGACATCAATCTGCCGTTTATTACGGCCGATGCGAGTGGTGCAAAGCACTTGCAATTGAGTATCTCCCGGGCGAAGTTCGAAGAACTTATTGACCCGCTGGTAGAACGCTGCCGTCAGCCAGTGTTGAACGCCCTGAAAGATGCAAAGCTGAAGCCAGGCGACATCCACGAAGTTGTTTTGGTCGGTGGATCGATCCGAGTGCCCAAAGTGCAGAAACTCGTTCGTGACATGTTCGGCAAGGAGCCTCATCAGGGTGTGAACCCGGACGAAGTTGTTTCGCTGGGGGCAGCGATTCAGGGTGGCATCATTTCCGGTGAGGTTAAGGACGTTGTGCTGTTGGACGTCACGCCTCTGTCAGTCGGCATCGAAACCGAAGGCGGAATCATGACGGTCCTGGTGGAGCGCAACACAACGATTCCGACAACAAAGACCGAAACCTTCTCCACAGCTTCCGACAACCAGCCTGCCGTTACCGTGCGAGTCTTCCAGGGTGAACGCAAGATGGCTTCGGATAATCGATTGCTGGATGAGTTCAACCTCGACGGAATCCCAGCGGCGCCTCGCGGTGTGCCTCAAATCGAAGTCAAGTTTGACATTGATGTGAACGGCATTCTGAGCGTGTCTGCCAAAGACAAAGCGAGTGGCAAGAGCCAGTCTGTTCAAATCAAGCAATCCAGTGGGTTGTCTCCTGAAGAGATCGAGCGCATGCGAAAGGACGCCGAAGCTCATGCTGAGGAAGACAAGCAAAAGCAGGAACTTGCGACGGCGAAAAACCAAGCCTCGTCGCTCCTGCATCAGACCGAGAAGACTCTGAAGGAACATGCAGATAAGTTGGACGCTTCGTCGAAGTCTGCCATCGAATCTGCGATGGAAAAGGTCAAGAAGGCAGCAGAGGGTTCCGATTCTGCAGCCATCAAGTCGGCAACCGACGAACTGATGCAGGCTTCCCATGCGTTGGCTCAGCACATGTACGCCGACAAAGGCGGTGCACCTGATGCCGGAGCAACGGGAGCTGCTCCAAAGAGCGGGGATGATGATGTGATCGATGCGGAGTTTGAAAAGAAATAAGTCCGTGGCGGGGACGATACCTCGGAACGTTTCTGTTTTCAAAAGCCCGACGTCTTAAGGACGTCGGGCTTTTCTGTTGTGAAACTCATTGGGGACGGAAGGCTATTGACGAGGCGAGATATCAACGGGAACTGGCTGTTCCTGTGGTGCCAGCCGTTCGGCAAGCAATCGTCCGAAGATTTTCACGAATCCTTCTTCGAGTCGAATCCTCATTCGAGCGCCGGTCTCGGTCAGGCGAGAGTCCACTTCAATACGATCGTCGCCCTCAGCCAGCGTTTCTCGCATAATCGATCCGCCTCGTTCACGGCGTCGAGCAAACTCTGCACGACGGCCGGCGGCATTGCGTCCTCCTTCTGCATTTTGAGTTGCTGGCTCCACGGTGGCCTTCGGAGTTTCCAATTCGGCTTTTGCCGAATCAAGAGCGGCTGCGGCCTGTTCTTTTTCTGCCCGAGCCTTTGATCCGGCGGTCTCAGCAATTGTGGCCATTTCGACGAGTTGATTCACATTGACAATGACTCGGAAATTTGGCGGCATCTTTCGTTCGGCAGGCGATTGAATTGCCTCTTCAAGGCTATCCATGACCCCCGTCAGGGTCGCGAGAGATTCTTCACCTCCAAGGACGCCCCAGACTGCGGTTGAACCGACACCAATCGTCAGCCCAACACCGTCACCAAACACGGCGACCGCTTCGGGCGCTTGTGCGGCGAAAGTCAGTCGATGAAAGGTGATTCCCAGATGTTCGGCGGCCCCGATCTGCAGATCCCCGGCTTTCTTGATGTCGTCAACATTCTGAAGTCGAGTGGCAGCATCAAGAATGCCGGCGGCGATAGCATCACCTTCAAGAATACGCCCGGCCCAGACGATGGCCAGTTTGCCGGACGAGTCCCGGTAGAATTGGGCAAACACGTCCACGTGCCCCTCTTCAAGAGTCTTCTGGATCGCCGACAGCGCCTGGCCAATGGGACTGTTTTCGTCGGGTGCAGGTCCCAGCTTGTTCTCGTCAATCAATCGACTTACTTCCATTTTTACGCCTTCCATCATTTCGATGTAGGCCGTCCTGTCGCGATCAGCCATCATGGAAGACATCGAGAGTGAAACTGCGGCATCGTCGTCCAGAAGGGGAATGAAGTAACTTGGTTTCTCAGTCGACTGGAAAATCTCTTTCATGAACTTTGAACCGTCCAGTGCGTCGACCAAAACGTCGATATTCACAGCCTGTTCTTCCTGATCGACTTTCACGCCAAACGTGATCTTCTGGCATTCTGTAATCAGCATTCGCAGAGCCTCCAGCCCGCGTTCCCCTTCTGTTCTGCGAATGAGATAGGCGCCTTGTGGCTCACCATCACGTTGTTGCAGAGTTGTAGAAATTCCTGAAGAAATCAACCCCATCAGCAGCGTTCGAGTGGCCACTGGAATGGATTCAACGTCCAGTCGCACCGCCACGTCAAACTGTTGGGCCTGGCTGGCAAGCAACAAAGAGGGATCCGGTAACTCCCGATCAAGAGCTTCTTCCGGAGGACTATTTCCGAGCGGCATGAACGCATATCCGTCACGCATCAGAACCGGGAAAGTCCTATTCGGACCGATGACTTCATATCTTCCTTCTTCATCGTCCTGTCGAATGACCACGGGCGCTTTTTCGATCAGCTTCGTTGCCGCCTCGACAGAATCGATGGGAACGAAAGCAATGAATTCCGGGGCTGGAGGAAACGCGACAGGCAGATAGGCCATGACGCCGAAAGGCTTGGATCGATTGAAGCCTTCGAGGTTATTCAGAGTGTTTGCAAGAAACCCTTCAAACACTTCAAATGCTTCCGGCTTACCAGCGGCGTCAAAAATGTATCGAGCGGCACCCACGAACCGATCAGCATTTGCAAACGTGATCGTGAGCAGTGGCCGAGAGCCCTCCGCGACGAGAGTCAAAGGTTTTTCATCGGTTGTTTTCTGATCGGCGTCGGTTTTTGACTGCGGACTACCAACGGCGGCCGATCCGAAAAGTCCAATCGTCATGAAGCCAACGATAAGAATTCGCAAGGACATCCTTAAGCCACAAACCGACTGAAACCATTGAGCAAAATTCATAAGAAGTATTCCGACAGCAATCGAGAAGGAGAAACCAAAAATCCCCAGAATTCCCCTGGAGTCTTCTGCTGTTAATTCGACTGGGGGATGTGTTTCTCGGACAAAATGTAGAAACAACAGGCCGGGGAAAAGGATTCGTGACACTCGGTCAATTGGCCAGATTTCTTTTGAAACGATTCAGAATATTGCTGTTTTCAAGTGTTCAGGGGTTTCAGTGTTCTTCGCAGAAGCCCGGTGATCCCTATTTTCTCCTCTGGGGATTGAACGGCGCACAGATCGCCACAGCAGATACGGGTTCATACGTACACTTAATTGGAAATGGTGGCGAGGCAGGAGATTCACCAAAACAGGCGAAAGCTGCCGCGCCGTAGCGCCCATAGAGTGCTTTTCGCAGGAGCATCACCACCGCTTGTCGCCTGTTCAGAAAATTGACGGTCTGAGTCCCTGAAGCCCTGTTGCTGGTGTTTTCGGAGGCAGTTACAAACGCCGCGTCTCTCCAGGCGGAGAAGCTATGTCCCTTGGGATGTTGCGCATCTGCTGAAACCGGCTGCCAGTGGATTGTGTTTCGAACAAGACGTTCGGAAGTCTTCTGAAAGCTCACGAGAGAAAAGTGAACGGGAGCGGCACATGTGCCGGATCCCGGCGATTTACAAGTGAATCGCGACTCACGAACCTGGTTTGAGGAACGTCATGAAGATCGTTCGAAACCCCAATCGCTGGCTGAAAAAACTGTCCCGGGCTGCCGCGCTGATTTCATTGGCGATGGGCACTCAGTCAGCATTTTCCCAGGACGGCGCTTTTTCCTTTGGACGAACTCCCACGGGTTCAGCATCCGAGGTCGTCGATTCCAATAGGGACGGCCTTGGGATGTCGTTCCGAGGCGGACATATGGCCGGCAGTTCAGTCGGTCGAAATGAATCAATTACGCACATCAACCTGATGCCGTACGTGAATATCGAGAATGGGTTGCTCTTTGGAGATGCCCGCATGCTGCGGGCCAACCAGGGCGGACTAGGATACACTTTTGGGGGCGGTTACCGCCATTACATCGAAGGTCTTGACGTCGTCCTGGGTGGCAACGGTTACTATGATCACGATGAGTTATCAGGTGCCGGTCTGCAGCAGTGGAGCGTGGGTGCGGAATTGTTGTCGAATCGCTGGGAGGCTCGAGGAAACTACTACCAGACGTTTGGAAATACGTTTGAGCTTGTGGGACAGGGCATCGATCAGAATAGCGTCGCCTTTTCCGGTTCGAATATTTCTTTTACCCGTGTCGATACGGTGGCTGAAGGCCTGAAGGGGTTCGATTCTGAACTGGGCTTTCTGCTTCCGGGAAAGCTGGCCGAACGGATCGATCTGCGTGCGTTTGGTGGCGGATACTATTATGAAGGCAATAGCATCGAGGGATTCGCTGGTTGGTCGTCTCGCCTGCAGGCTGACATCGGAAAGTGGCTGGAACTAGGTTTGAAGCTCACTGACGATCAGCAGTATGACACGACCCTCAGCTTTAATGTGGCCGTCTACTTTGGCGGTTTTTCGAGCCAGGAGCATACCAGCCGCTCCGCGATTCAGCGATTTCGTGATCCGGTTCGCCGTAACATGAACGTTGTGGCACTGACGTCGAGCGTTCAGGCGCCCGGCCAGATTGCACAACAAGGCGGCGCTCCGTTGACAATAGCACACGTCAACAGCAATGGAGTTGGGCCGGGGTCAGGAACAGTCGAAGATCCATTCTTGCTGATGACTCAGGGCCTTGCCGCTGGTGCCGATATCGTTTTCGTCCATGCGGGAAGCACGTTCAATGCTGCACCACAGAATATCGTCTCGCTGTTACCCGGTCAGCAACTGATCGGCGAAGGTCTGATCTCTCCTGGTCGAAACGTCGAAACACAGATTCCGTTGCAGATTCTCGGTCAGACATTCCAATTGACGTTGCCCGATTCACCGACCTTTGCGGCGTCCCCCGGACTCGCGCGCCCAACGCTGACCGGCGCTGCCGGAAACGGTGTGACAATGGGCAATGACTCGCTGCTCTCTGGCTTTGTCATCAATACACCGTTGCAGAACGGCATCTTCAGCAATGGAGCTGAGGGTTTCGTTATTAACGACACCAGTGTGATCAATGCAGGTCAATCCGGCATTCTGCTTCAAAACACCAACGGTACAGTCAATATTACCAACACGTCGATAGTTTCCACCACATCTGCGGCGCCGTCCCTCCACATCAACGGGGGTAACGGCATTATCAATTTTGCATCGACGGACGATTTTCTGCTGGGCTCAATCACAAACACGGCCCCTGTCGAATCGCTGCTGGTTGAAAACATGACTGGTGGGCGTTTCTCCATGAATCGCTCGTCAATTACGGATGACGGCGGTCTTGGCGTGGTCATTCAGAACAACACGGGCGGAACGGCGGCTCTGGATAATATCTCCGTTTCTAATAGTGGCGGCACGGGCATCGCGATTATCAACAGCGGTGGCGACTACGTTATCCGAAAATCAGACCCGCGACTTGCGGCAACGACAATCTCGAATCCGCTGCTTCAGGGTGTGCTGATTCAGAATGTTACAGGCGATGTCACATTCATTGATCCACTATTGGTTGAAGGTCGCCAGGCGGGTGGTATTGAGATAGCCGGCTCTTCTGGCACGGTACGGTTCTCCGATACGGTCACTGTTCGAGATCACGCGGGCGCTGGCACGGAGGCTGGTATTTCGATTCATGACCAGTTGGCAAACAGTCAGGTCATCTTTGCCGATACCGTCACTGTCGGGCTGGGACCAGCCGCACAACCCAGCCAGGGCAACGGAATTTTCATTGCCAATAATCTTGTGAACAGCGAAGTTCTGTTTCAGAACAATGTGAACGTTGATCAAACGCTTCGAGAATCTATCTTCATTGACAACATCAGTGGAGAAGTGCGTTTCCAGGGCGTTACCATGGTTACCAATCGAACACTGGAAGGGATTTCGGTCAATAATTCATCAGGTCTGATCGAACTTGGCCAGGCTTCTGTTGATCGAACTGAAGTGCAGAACGAGTTGAACTCACAATCGGCTGCGATTGAGATTCTTGGCAATTCCGGCACTGTTCGCCTCAGCAATGCAGTGGTGGTGAACGCACAGGGCAATGCCGGTGGCGGTGCTGGTCTGCACCTTGAGAACAACACCGGAATCGATGCGGTGACAGGCGATCCAATCGGTTTGGTTCGAATCATCGATATGGATATTGAGTCGTTGAACGGAATCGGTGTGTTTGGCCTCAACAACAATGAGATCAGTATTGACGATGGTCAGATTGATACAAGTGGTGCGGCGGCCGTCGACATTGAAGACAGCGGAATCAACATTCACCTTGAAACTGTGAACAGTAATGGATCGCCGGATTATGGCATTCGTCTGGTCAATACCAACGTAGATCAGAAGAAAACGTTCCTGCTGAAGCCCAACGTTGCGAATGCCACCCCGGGTTCCGGGGGCGTTATTTCTGATGCCGACGGCAATCTCCTGGACGACAATGATGCGGCTGGTATCTTTCTGCAGAATGCCGGACAGGTCACGGTTACAGACGTCATTCTTGATGACAACGAATTTGGCGTCCGCATCGTGAATACAGAGAGTCCCACGGATGTCGTGAACGCCAATGACGAACAGTACTTCCGAATTATCGACTCTCAGGTCATCGATTCTGACATCCGCGGCATCCATGCGGAGGATCTGATGGGGCTGGAAGTGCAGAATACAGATTTTGACAACAACGGTGACGATCTGGATGTCGGAAGAGAGACCATTCTTCTCACCTATTCCGTCAATACAGACGTGGATCCGGCAACGACCGACACCAATCCGAAAGAATACAGTCGAGCCGATCGTCCGTTCGAAGTGCTGATTGAGAACAGCGGATTCGTCTCCAACTCGGGTGACGTCCTTCGCCTCTTCCAGTCTTCAGCGGTGGCCCAGGGAGCAGCGATTCGAACAAGAATTTTCTCCAACAGCTTCGAAGTTAACGATACCGTTGATCCGACTACAAACAACCCGAACGACACTCGTCCCTTGTTCGACGATGCCATTACGATGGAATGGTTCGGGGCCGCTCGAGTTCAGGTGGATAACAACAGGCGTATCGATTTGCGTGGCATCGAGCAGCAACATGCATTTGACCTGACAAATCGAATCACAGGGGATGTGCTGACGGAGTTGTCATTCCAGGGCAACGAGATTGTTGTCAACAATCTGGGTAACGATGCGGGGGTGATGATAGTCGATCTGTTTGGAGCAGCTTTCAGCAATGATGACGTTTTCCAGATCGCCCGAAACTCCGTTCGTATGTCCGGTGTGACACCCACAGGCTTCTTCATGAACCTGCGTGAACTGTCGGACATTGCTTTCGACAACAACGCGATTCGTGCTGAGAATGACGGCGGAACCGGCATCGAGATTCGAAGGGTTGCATCAAACTCCTTTATCCAGATGTCCCGCAATACGGTCGAGTTCCGTGACCTCGGTGGAGCCGAAGAGCGAGGCTTCGTGTTCACTCAGGTCGGTGGAGTTATCAATATCGCCGGAACTCAAAACAACATGGCGATTATCTCCAACGGTTTCAACGGGAACAACTTTATCGAAGATCCGTTCATCATCCCGGCTAATTCATCCGTCGGAACCATTGAAATCAACGGCGTCCTGTTCCCATAAGAGCAGAAGTTCGATTTCCCATGTTTCCGGTGCCTCTGTACTCGAAACCTACCGTCATCAGCCTAGAATCTGCCCGTCATGACCAGCTCAGGACGGCAGATTCCAGTAACTCTTGCTGAACTGACGGCGTTGATCGCGGCAGCACCGGGATTTCCTGAGGTTATTGCCTCACTTCATTCCGGCCGCAGTGCATCGATCGACGGCGCCTGGGGTTCGGCTTGCGCGCTGAGCATCGCTGCGATTGCTGCGTCCGACCTGAAGAGGACGCATCTGATCGTCCTGCCCACAATTCGCGATGCTGAGGAATTCGTGGACGAACTGACCGACCTGCCCAACACAGGGGTCATGCTGTTCCCGGCGTGGGAAAGTCTTCCCGATGCGATCGACGCTGCTGATTCCGTCTATGCCGCTCGACTTTCCATTGTCCGGCGATTGATTCAATCGGACCGAGCCCCGGCAATGATCGTGACTTGTCTGCCAGCACTGTTGCAGCCGGTGCCGTCGCGAGAAGTTATTAAAGCGGCGACTCGCACAATCTCTGTGGGTGACGATCTTCCCCTCAGTGAATTGACAGAATGGCTGACAGCACGCGCGTTTGAGCGTGTAACGGCCGTCGAACTGCCTGGTGAGTTCTCCATTCACGGCGGAATTCTGGACATCTTTCCCGCGACTGAGCCCGATGCGATTCGCATCGAGTTGTTTGGGGACGCAGTGGAGTCCATTCGTTCGTTCGATGTCGAGAGTCAAAGACGGCTGGAAGATTTGAATCACATCTCGCTGACGGCAACGATCTCATCATCGACAGTCGTGGATTCGACAGTCGTGGATTCGACATTGAGCGATAAGCCAAAAGTTATTGGCAGAGGCAAGGCCAGAAGGACGGCAGTCGAAGCTTCTCCGGCCAGCCATGAGTCGCCTGCGGCTCCAAAGTCCAACTTTGCCGGAAACACGGAGAGCCTGATCGATTCTTTGCCTGGATCTTCGATCGTTGTGCTGACCGATATGCAGCAGTCGATCAGCGAGGGTCGTCTGTACCTTCAGCGACTGTCCAGTCCTGTCGGACTTTACAGTGTCGATGCGACGATGGCGCGGTTGGTTGAGTTCCCGTCGGTCACAATCGACGCGCTGGGAGCTGACAGTTACGAAACATCCTGCCATCTCACGATCGAGGCGGTCGAAAGATTCTCCGGTAGTCGCCGCGATGCTCTCGTCGAGTTGTCTGAGCTCCTTGGCCCGTCCGATCAGGTCTTGCTCTGTTGCCACAATCAGGGGGAGCAGGAACGGCTAAAAGAGCTGATCGCAGAAACCGATTCCACTTCGGGAACAGCGTTGGCCCCTCGAATTCAATTGACAACAGGTCGCCTGCGACGCGGCTTTCGACTGATCGATCATGGTCTGATTGTGATCAGTGATAATGAGCTGTTCTCGCGGACAGCGACAAGAACGGCGACGCGAAAGCGTCGTGCCGATACGAGAACCATCGATACCTTTCTCGACCTGCGTGAAGGTGATCTTGTGGTGCACGTAGCCCATGGGATCGCTCGTTATCGCGGTATGGCGATGACAGGTGCGAATGGTCAGCAGGAAGAACACCTGTTGCTGGAGTTCCGTGACTCGGTGATTGTGTATGTGCCGGTTTCATTGATTCATCTGGTGCAGAAGTACATCGGTCCTGCCAAGACCACTCCGGAACTCACAAAATACGGAGGCACGTCGTGGCTTAAGAAAAAGGATCAGGTTGCTGAAGCCATCTCCGATATGGCCACTGACATGCTCCAGCTTCAGGCCGAGCGCGCTTCGCGGGCGGGGTTGCAGTGCCGAGCTGATTCACATCTGCAGCAGGAATTTGAAAAGGCGTTTCCGTTCACTGAGACCGCGGACCAACTCTCGGCAATTGCCGACTTGAAAGGCGACATGGAACAACCCAAACCGATGGACCGCCTGATCTGTGGCGATGTGGGATTTGGGAAAACGGAAGTGGCCATGCGTGCGGTGTTCAAGGCCGTCGATAATGGTCGACAAGTGGCGGTTCTGGTTCCGACGACGGTTTTGGCCGAACAGCACTATCGAACTTTCAGCCAGCGGATGGCCGAGTTTCCCATTACCGTGGAAATGCTGTCACGCTATCGAACGGCGGCCGAGCAAACTCGCATTATCGAACGCCTGAAGGAAGGTGCAGTGGATATCGTCATCGGGACGCATCGGCTTGTTTCCAGGGATATCAAATTCAAAGATCTTGGACTTCTGGTTGTTGATGAGGAACAAAAGTTCGGTGTTAAAGTCAAGGAGCGATTAAAGCATCTCCGCGCGGATGTTGACGTACTGACGCTGACAGCCACTCCGATTCCACGCACACTGCATATGTCGTTACTCGGAATTCGTGATATCAGCAGCCTTACCACACCGCCTCGCGATAGAGTTCCGATTGAAACGAGAGTCGGGCGGTTCGATGAGAATCTGGTTCGTAGTGCGATCGTGCGAGAGCTTAATCGAGGTGGTCAGATCTACTTCGTTCACAATCGCGTTCACGATATCGAAGAAATTGCCCAACGGCTGAGACGCATTGCTCCGGAAGCAAGGCTGACTATCGCGCACGGCCAGATGGATGAAGATGAACTTGAAGCGGCGATGATGGCTTTCGTCACTGGAAAGGCCGACATTCTGCTGGCGACGACGATTATCGAAAGCGGTCTGGATATTTCCAACGCCAACACGATGTTCATTCATCAGGCAGACATTTACGGACTGGCGGATCTGCATCAGTTACGTGGTCGTGTCGGTCGTGATCGTCATCGTGCGTATTGTTATCTGCTGCTCGAAGACAGTAAGGCGGTGACAACCAAAGCGACTCGGCGTCTGAAAGCAATCGAAGAATACAGCGAACTGGGCGCCGGTTTTCGCATCGCCATGCGAGACCTGGAGATTCGGGGTGCGGGAAATATTCTCGGGACCGAGCAAAGTGGAAACATTGCTGCCGTTGGATACGAACTTTATTGCCAGTTGCTTGAAAACTCTGTCAGGTCACTCAAAAAGCAGCCGCTGCGCTACCAGCGGCATTGCAAAATCGAGTTGCCAGTCAGTAACTTTATTCCCGACAAGTATATCGCTGAACAAAAGCTGAAAATTGAAGTGTATCGCCGACTTTCACAAGCCAACACAATGGAGCAGCTTTCGGAACTTGAAACGGAACTTCGCGATCGTTTTGGTCCCATTCCGACGGCTGCTCGCCGGATGCTGCAACTGCGAGAACTCAACCTCCGTGCGCTTGCCTGGCGGGTGGAGAATATTCATCTGGAAACCGGATATGCGGTGCTTCGATACAGAGACGCCAGGCGAATTCGCATGTTGTCGCATCTTCACAAGGGGCATTTACGAGTCGTCGATGCCCACGACGCCTATTGGCCCCTGGATGCCGAAGAAACCGACGGACCAGCGGTCCTGGATGAACTTCTGGCCGCATTCTCAGCGGCTCAACCGCCTGTGCAGGACGGTTGAAGGTGTGATCATCGGACATCGTCAGGGCTGAGGCTATGCTCTCTTTTCAGGTGATAAATTCCTTGAGAAACACCGGCCGCCCGAATTCCAGTAGTGAACCATGGATTGACGCAGTCAGCACTGTCCGACGATCGTTTTGCAAATGTCAGAGACTCCGATGAACGTCAACGGGCTTGAATACGCGACCCTCTTTCGATACCTGATGAAGTGGTGTCTGCTGGCGACCCTGCTTGGCTTGATCACTGGTTCTGCCTGCGCGTTGTTCTTGCG
Organism: Planctomycetota bacterium; assembly: GCA_031424595.1. Lineage (GTDB taxonomy): Bacteria > Planctomycetota > Planctomycetia > Planctomycetales > Planctomycetaceae > SXXK01. The sequence continues at coordinate 28,375 of JANPHT010000712.1, read as the reverse complement.
GCTGCTGGATGTTGTCACAGAGTTGCGATTCGCTAATGCCTGGCTCCTTTGGTTGTTGCCCGCTGCCGGTGCTGTTGTCGGCATCGTGTACTCGCGGTTCGGGAAAACCGTCGAAAGTGGTAACAATCTCATTATGGAAGAGATTCATGAACCGGGCGGCGGGGTGCCACTGCGAATGGCACCATTGGTGCTGATGGGAACCTTGGTGACGCATCTCTTCGGAGGGTCCGCTGGAAGGGAAGGCACGGCCGTTCAAATGGGCGGAAGTCTGGCCGGTGGGCTTGCCAGGATCATTCCAGGACTTGATCGGCGCGATGTGCAGATGCTATTGATGGCGGGAATTGCAGCAGGATTCTCCGGGGTGTTTGGTACGCCCGTTGCGGGAATGATCTTTTCCCTCGAGGTATTGACGGTTGGCCGAATGAGTTCCGCCGCCATCGTCCCCTGCCTGATCGCCGCTTTCAGCAGCGACCAGACCTGCGCGGCGTGGGGGATTGGCCATACGCATTATGACATCGCCACCCGCCTTCCAACGGGTTCAAACCTGCACCTTGCTCCGTTTGATGCCCGCTTGATGATGATGACAATCGTCGCTGGTATCGCCTTTGGGCTTGCCAGCGCGTTGTTTGCCGGACTGACTCATAGAATCAGCGATCTGTTCAGGAAGGCGTTGTCATTGCCCGTTCTTCGCCCTGTTCTCGGCGGCGTTCTTGTGATCGGACTCACCCAACTTGTCGGCACAGCAGACTTCCTTGGACTTGGAGTCTCATCGCCCGACAGGACGGCTGTGACCATTGTCAGTTCCTTCCGATGCGGCGGTGCAGAGACGTGGAGTTGGTTTTGGAAGCTTGTGTTCACAGCCGTGACGCTTGGCAGTGGATTCAAAGGTGGAGAAGTGACGCCACTTTTCTTTGTGGGAGCGGCACTCGGAAACACGCTGGCCACGCTCTTTGGACTGCCTGTGGATTTGTTTGCAGCCCTTGGATTTGTCTCAGTCTTTGCCGGTGCCACAAACACACCGTTGGCGTGTACCGTGATGGCGGTCGAACTCTTCGGAGGTGAGCATGTTCATTACTTCGCGGTTTCGTGTCTGGTGGCATATCTCTTTAGTAGTCACGCTGGAATCTATTCATCACAACGCACTGATACTCCCAAACCCGGATTGAGGAAGCAGGGCGGGGATGAAGCCTCATAGGACTTCAGCGATTGCGGCTGTGACAGGAATTGATTCCTCAGCAACCGATTCACAAGCCGCCAGTACTCTTCGTCAAACGCATCAGACAGGACTGCCTGAATGATTTGCCCTGGCCGATGATCGCACAGCGCACGCGTCTCGCTTTAATTGCAAGACCTGACCGAATTCTCTGTTGTCCCGGCTGAAATCAAGTGGATTGAGGGCGATCGGCATTCATCAGACGGCTACGGCGATTATTCAGCCCCGGCTTTTGCCCGAGTAACGACAAAATCCACGAGCTCCGGGCATCGGAAGAATCCTTCCCATAAATTATGCCCCTGGCCCCTGGCGACAATGACTGTCACCATGTCTTCCGCTCCGGCGTTTTTATAAGCCTGGGCAAACGTTGAGGAGTTCTCTTTCAATGGTACCACGACGTCTTCGTCGCCGTGGATCATGAATGCTGGCAGTTTGGATTTTGCCAGCACCGGCATCCGCAGGATGGGATTGAATTGATCAATTTGCTTTTCAAGGTCGGCGGGCGTCATTTCATAAGCGCGTGCTGCCTTATCGAGTCCCGGATAGGTCCGAAAATCAAACACAGGGTAAATTCCTGCCAGTCCAGAAAACCGTTCTGGATGATCGCAAGCCCAGGAAGAAACCCAAAGCCCTCCTCGACTGCGTCCCAGCAGGCATGGCTTCTTTGCAAAGCTCCGGCGGGTTGTCATCTGCTCATAAAAAGTATCGAACATCTTTCGTGATGCCGGACTGCCGTAACCTTCTCCAACATCGATTCCCGCAACAGCAACCCCCGCCGCAAGAAATTGCTCATGCATCCATTTTTCATGCGAATCCGGATAACCAGCGAGCGTCGGAGCATAGAAAACCCACGGTTGAGGTGTTTTCCTGAGTGATTCGTTCGGCCACAGGATGAAGGCAGGTCGGCCTTCCACCAGAAATGCCTCTCCAGGCAGAATGAGTTTTTTGACCTCATCGACTTTGCCGGGATCGTCCGCGCGGGAGACAAGGGAAAGTGCCACGAAGCAAAAGATCATTACAGAAAAACGGTTCATTGACCTTCACCTTGTACAATAGTCGCAAAGCATCACGTCTTTGCCATTCTGGCTGAAATGCGCAGCTGGAATGGACCATGAAAACGGGAATGGACCATGAAAAGCAGTCAAACAACTTCCAGCCAGGCTGTCAGAAGCCGGTGATACGAATCGAGATCGACTTTATGAGACATCTCGGTCACCGTATGAATGTACTTCACTGGACAGGCTAACGCGATGGTGCGAACGCCACTGCGGCTTCGTTGAATGACAGCGCCATCCTGGCCACCTCGCGGAAGGATAGCTCGCTGGCATTTAATGTCGCGAGACTTGGCAAGCATCTCGAAATCTTCGATCAGCCCAATGTCAGAGATCATTGACCCGTCCATCACGTGCAGACAGACTCCGTCTCCTGAAACTGACACTCGATCTTCATCAGGAACGCCGGGAGTCTTGCAACACAATGTCGTGTCGCACGCCACGGCAATGTCAGGATTAATTCCAAATGCTGCTGGCTGCGCGCCACGCAAGCCCACTTCTTCCTGGACGGTCCACACGGCATAAATGTCACAGGAATGAGATTTGAGATTCTCAAGGGCGCGGATTTGAGCCCAGCAGCCAATGCGATTATCCAGACACTGCGAAACGACGGAATTGCCGATCTCTTCAAACGGTCCGTCGAGGACAATCATATCGCCAATTCGCACCTGGCCAAGGACTTGATCTGCACTCAGGCCAAGATCGACAAAGAACTCCGTTACTTCGGGAATCTTCTTCTTGTCGGCTTCGCTTGCAATGTGGATGGGCTTGCCAGACGCGTTCATGATTCCTGCAAGGTCACCGCTGGAGGTGCACACTCGCACTTTGCGAGCGAAAAGATTTCGAGCATCAAACCCGCCGACGGGGTTCACTCGCAGATAACCGGCGTCGTCAATATGACGAACAAGGAAACCGATCTGGTCCGTGTGGGCCGCCAGCATGACGCGGTTTTTCTTCGCAGGAGGTGTCCCGGAACCACATCGCGCCTTTCGAAAGCCAATCAGTGATCCCATCGCGTCCACGGTAATCTCGTCGAAGAGATTGGCGGCCGTGACATGGTCGAGAATCACTTTTCGTATGCGGTCTTCTCGACCGGGAACGGAAGGCGTTTGCGTCAATGTCTGGAGGAGTTTCATAAGCAGACCGTTCCGGAGCCATCACGATTCGAATTCGTCGTTAGTGGACGGAAGAGTAAAGAATCGCCGCGAACGGGCAAGCGTAAAAACTACTGCTTTCGCGGGCCCCGGAATTTGGCGTGAATGACTGGTTCTGAACTCCTGATCGAAGGGACTACTTTGACATTTCCCAAGTCCTGGTTTGTCCGAGGAAATCCAGTCACCCAGAGACAGAGCTGTGTGCAGCCGAGTCTGTTTGTGATTCGAAACATGATTCGCGTTTTAAAATGTGAGAAAACTGGGGCCGGTAAGTCGGAGCCCAATGGCTCTGAATCACGTCAGAATCAGGAACAGACTCCTCCTACTCAAGAAACGGATCGAAATCGAGAAGCGGTGCAGCAGCAGGCGCAACTGAACTGTTTCCCTTTCCATTGAGGAGCGACTTCGCTGCTTCGGGAACCAATTCCGCGGCTTTCTCGCGGATATAGTTTGCAGACCCCTTTGCGGACTCGTCGGCAGTCGATGCGGCCTTCCCTTTGACAGACTCCGCTGCCCGATTAAACGCTTCCTGAACGCGATTCTCCAGAGGTGTTGTCACTTCCTCAAACATCGAATCTGTGTCAGCAGGTTTCGGAATTGATCCGGGAGCCGACTTGGAAGGGATCGTAGAACGACTCATCGACGAAGGGTCCGCTGCATCCTTAAAGAGACGCTCGGCTCGCGCATTCCTTTCGGCCCTCTCATTCGCCTGCTCTGCTGCAGATTTTTTCACAACGCGGGAAGGCGTTGTAGCGCTCGATGTAACTTCTTCGAATTCTGCCTCCTGGAAATCGTCCGTCAGTTCCTCGGCAGCGAATCGCGATCCAGAGTCGGATTTCAGCGGTTTTGTTTTCTCCTCCGATAATGCCGATCGACCGAAGGGATTCGCCAGAATTTTGGCTTTGGCGTCTTTTGGCAACGGGATCAGGACATCAGATTCAGAGCGATCTTTTTTCCGTCCGCTCGTGTCGCTGCTGGCACCGGATTCTTCCAGGGAAGGAAAATTCAGGAAATCCTCATCTGTCTGTTTTTTGCCGCCGTCGATCGAGCCGTCCAGAAGCCCCTGCATCTCTTCCAGAGTCGCGCCATCTTCGGTGACTCGTTCAGTCAGGGTTGATGCGACAGACTCAGAAATAAGATCTGTCGAACCATGGGCCATCATGGCGCGGCCCAGTTCAGGAAAAGCCAACCACTGAGATGGCGTCCAGGTACGAATGTCAGCGTAGGCTAATCCCAGCGACTGCTGCGGCGTGCGGGGAATCACCTGAAATCCATCATGTGACTGCACAACGTGATACTGCTGAGCGAAAAACATCGCCGACGCACCCAGCACCGCGCCGAATATCAACGGCTTGGCCTTGCTCATCGGTTTGGTTCCTGACAACGGAGGCGGGACATTCGCGGAGAACTTGCGGACTGCATGTCAACAATGACAGCAGGACGACGCAAACCTACCACGCGGGCAGCGTCGTCTTTGCTTCGTTCCACGTTCAGGAACGACATTTCGGTAACTCGCAACAGACCCACCGGTCAGGTCTTCGCAGGCGCAACAAGTGGTGTGGGCGTCAACAAAGGCCTTGTTTGCCCTTTTGTCACGAATTGAGTTGCTAAACACGAGAACACGGACATTTGGCTTAAGTTGAGAACCGTCCTCGTAGTTCGGCTTTGCCGATAAGTCTGCACTGAACAGCGGAATCGCCCGTCTTCCCCTTGAACTTCGTCTGTGATCCGGCGAGCATATCAGTTCCCACGTTAATCCTTGCCTTTGTCCTTACCCTCCTACCCGACTCTGAAGACTGGGCTGTCTCCCTATGCAGGACAGACTCTGTACAGGACCGCTGAAGCGGCGTGAGTTCATGCGAGTTGGCACTCTGGCCCTGGGTGGCCTGACATTGCCGCAATTGCTGGCTCGTCGTGCTCAGGCTGGACAGCCTGAGATCCCGGAGACGACAGTCATACTTTTCTGGATGTGGGGCGGACCAAGCCAGTTCGAAACGTGGGACATGAAGCCGGACGCTCCGGCCGAGATCCGTGGGCCACTCAAGCCGATTCCGACCATTGTTCCTGGCATGGACATCTGCGAGTACATGCCTAAGCAGGCGCAGCGAGCCGACAAGTTTTCACTGATCCGATCGTTGCACCACGAGATGTCGGCACACAATGACGGCAGCATCGAAGTGCTGACCGGAAAGACTCCCAGTGTTCCTGATCCCACATCACAGGCTCGGTCGGAGCATCCCGACTTCGGTATGATCGCAGCGTGGAAGCGGGGACTTCGGGCAGACGGTGTGCCGCAGTACATCGGACTTCAAAAATCGCCGTTTATGACGAATCCCGGGTACCTGGGGGTCAGTCATCGTGCGTTTGAAACGGGCGATCCCTCTGTGCCCAACTTTGCGCCGAGTCATCTGACGCTGGCGACAGGAATCGATAATCATCGACTTGATCATCGTCGCTCACTGGTTACGCAGTTCGATGCCTTGCGTGGAGATATGGATTTCTTACATTCATTGGATGGTGTTGACCGCTTCCGTTCTGCGGCCTTCACAATGCTGACCAGCGATCGTGTGGTCGATGCGTTCGACCTGTCGAAAGAGTCTGTTGAGGTGCGAGATCGTTATGGGCGTCATCGTTGGGGCCAGAGTTGTCTTCTGGCTCGTCGACTGGCCGAAGCCGGTTCAGCGGTGATCAACATTGACGCGACTGCTCCGAACGATACGACAAAGAATTTCAGCTGGGATGATCATGCTGGCGCGTTTCATCTGGATTTCGCACAGCGAGAACGCCTTCCGCAATTGGATCAGGCGTTGTGTGCTTTGATGGATGATATTTATGACAGAGGTCTTGACAAAAAGGTTCTGCTCATTGCCTGTGGAGAATTCGGGCGAACTCCGAATGTGACTCATGCCCCTAAGAATTTTTCAGACCAGATTGGTCTGGGGCGTGACCACTGGCCGCATGCATTCAGCGCCTTAATCTCCGGTGGCGGATTGCGCATGGGACAGGTTGTCGGCGAAACAAATGCTCGCGGCGAGTACCCGATCCGTGATAGAGTGACTCCTCAGGATTTGTTGGCAACTGTCTATCGCCACCTTGGGATAGATTATACACAGGCCGTGAACGATTTGTCCGGGCGACCGATTCCCATTCTTCCTCATGGATCACCGATTCCGCAGTTGCTGTAGGCCGGACGATCACAACTGGGCCCGAGTGGACGTTGAAATACAAACATGATTGCATCCTCAAGAAGCACAACGCCCGGATATCATACTTTTTACTCACTCAGCCAGCATCCTTAGCGAATGCCGCCTGAGGGCCGACCTGCAACACGTCGGCTTATTGTGCGATGGCGGATTCCGCCGCAAACTTCTCCGAGCGGAGATCACTATGAAAACAATTGCTGTCTTACTGAGCCTTGCCGCTTGTATTCCAGGTGTCGCAGAAGAAGCCGTGGTCGATTACGCCCGTGATGTGAAGCCCATCCTTCATGAGCGATGTTATTCGTGTCACGGAGCACTCAAGCAGAAAGCTGGACTGCGGCTGGATACAGCGGAGCTGGCAAAACAAGGTGGAGACAGTGGTGCAGAGGTGGTTTCCAAAGATCCAGCGAACAGTCATTTGATCGCTCGCATCACCGCCGCCGATGATAGTGTGCGAATGCCGCCAGAAGGCAAACCACTAACAGCCGATCAGATCAGCGTTATCACCCGCTGGATCGAATCGGGGGCTGTGTCTCCTGCGGACGAAAAACCAGAGGAAGATCCTCGCCGGCACTGGGCATTTCAGAAACCCATGCGGCCGGAAATCCCAACTCTCGCCGGCCAGCAGTTCGCAAATCCCATTGATGCGTTCATCGCGGTTCAGCGGGAAGCCAACGGCATGACCGCAATGCCGCCGACGGATAAAGCCACGTTGCTGCGGCGAGTTTATCTCGATCTGACGGGACTGCCGCCTTCCGCGGAAGATCTGCAGGCATTTCTTCACGAGGAGTCACCAGACGCCTACGAGCACATTGTCGAAAAGTTGCTGGAGTCGCCTCAGCATGGCGAACGCTGGGGACGGCACTGGATGGACGTCTGGCGTTACAGCGACTGGTACGGGCGACGTTCTGTGCCGGACGTGATGAACAGCTATGCCATGATTTGGCGTTGGCGCGACTGGATTGTCCGTTCGATCAATGAGAATAAACCGTACGATCAAATGATCGTGGAAATGCTGGCGGCCGATGAAGTGCTGCCGACGGATGATCAGAACATTGTGGCCACCGGATATCTGGTTCGTAGCTGGTTCAAGTGGAACTACGAAACCTGGAAAAAGGACCTGGTCGAACATACCGGCAAGGCGTTCCTGGGGATTACTCTGAATTGCGCGCAGTGTCACGATCACAAGTACGATCCGCTGGCTCAGGAGGAGTATTTTCGTTTTCGAGCCTTCTTCGAACCGCTGGAGCTGCGACACGATCGCGTACCAGGTGAAGTAGATCCAGGCCCTTTCGTAAAGTATGTCTACGCGAACTCCTATGGGCCAATCAGGAGCGGCATGGTGCGCGTCTTCGATGAGTACCTTGATGCCGAGACGTTCATGTTTTCGAAAGGAGACTCACGTTTGCGGATCGAAGGCAAACCGCCGATGAAGCCCGGTGCGCCGGCTGCTCTTGGAGGTGATCAGCTTCAAACGCCTCAGTTGTCATTGCCAATCGAATCCGCCTATCCCGGGATGAAGGATTTCATCAAGGCCGAAGAGCGCAACAAGCGTCTGGCGGCCTTGGAGACAGCGAACAAGGAATTGGCGGAAGCCAGGAAGTTGCTTTCCGCAGAACCGCCCGGACAACGTGAGGAATTACAGGCCGCTGAAACAGCGTTACAAGTCGCTCGCGAGAATGCGATTCGGTTGCTCACAGAAGCGGGCGGCAGTGTCAATAACCCGGTCTTGGATGGAACCCAGTCCCTGGTGCTCGATGCCAAAGTCGGCCGCCGCGCGCTGTCGCATGCATTACCTGGATTAGATGCGTTCGCTGACCGCGGCACTGTGTCGTATCTGGTGCAGGTGGTGAAAGACGGGCACACGAATTTGCAGCTTGCTCTCGATATCGCTCAGGGAGCTACGGGGGCGTTTGTGGCCTTCGAAAATGGACAGGTGAAGACGTACTCTCCAGGCGGATTTAACGAGTTCGTTGCTGGCACATACGACTTATCAAAAGGACAGAATCGCTTCGGTGTCCGGATGACGCTGGATCTCGAACAAAATCAGATGCTGTTGACCGTCACGTCACTCACTGATAACACCATCCTTGTCAAGGATACTCCTGCAGCACTAAACGGCTGGAAGCCTCGGGCCAATGGCAAGCGAGGGCTATTCATTGACTGTCGTCCCGGGACAGAAGCGATCTATGATTCGCTGACGTTCGCTCAGCCGGATGGAACGGCACTACTGTCGTCCGACTTTGAATCACCGGACTATGTTGACGGACAGGAGGTCGTCGATGCGCTTGCGATCGCAGGTTCAGCCCCATGGATGGTCACGGGGTTCTGTGCGGCTCCAGCGACATCAAAAGTTACGTCAGCGGTTTCCATGGATCCGGCGGTTCAAACAGCTGTTGCTCGATTGACGACCGTAAAACAGGTGTTGCGACTGCCATCGCTCAGGATCGACGCGGCCGAAGCGAGCATTGCCGCGGCGGAGCTGGAATTGAAAAGCCTGAATCAGCGAATAGAAGCCGATGCGGCGCGGTATGCGACCGGGTTGCTGTCGGAAGACCGGCAGGCTGATCCTGAGGTAAAGGCCCGGATCCATTCGGCCTGCCAAACCGAACGTGAGGCGGCTATTGCGACGGCCAAGGCCAGTGTGATTGCCTTCGACGCAGCGATCGCGGGGGCAGAAGTGAAAATCGTGGCCGCTGCCAACGCGAACGATCAGGCAACGATCGATGCTGCGAACAAAGAGAAACAGACGGCTCAGAATGGCCGCACTGTCGCAATGAATTCGCTGAACACTGCCAATGCGGCGCTTTCAAATGAGCCGGGAGAATACACGGCATTGTCTGTGAAGTATCCGCAAGTGTCTTCAGGAAGACGTACGGTTCTGGCTCGCTGGATCGCCAGCAAGGACAATCCGCTTACCGCGCGAGTCGCCGTGAATCACATCTGGCTGAGGCACTTTGGTCAGGCGATTGTCGAAACGACTCATGATCTGGGCCGAAATGGCAGCCGACCGACGCACCCGGAACTGCTCGACTGGCTGGCCTGCGAACTCATGGATTCCGAATGGTCGATGAAGCACATTCATCGCTTGATCGTCACCAGCCAAACCTATCGGCTCACAAGTATGCAACCACGCTCTGCTGGCGACGCCTCCTCGATTCTGGCTGCGGCGAATTCTTCAGACCCGGACAACAAGACCTACTGGAGATTTCCCGCGGCCCGCATGCAGGCGGAAGTCGTGCGAGACAGTCTGCTATCAATCTCCGGAGAGCTCGATTCGACCATGGGTGGTCAGGAGATTGATCACAAGGAAGGCATGACGTCGCGACGTCGCAGTCTGTATTTCACGCATCATGGTGAAGAGAAGATGGAATTCCTCGAACTCTTCGACGCTGCCAATGCGTGTGATTGCTACAAGCGAACCTCATCGGTTCAACCTCAACAGGCTTTAGCGTTGACGAACAGTGAGCTGACGAAAACGCTCAGCCGCGCGCTGGCAAAGCGAATTTGGGACAAAGTAAGTGTGAGCGAAGAGAACTCCAGCGAAGCGTTTATTCAGCGGGCGTTTCTTCAGATTCTGAACCGCGAGCCTCGTAAGACCGAGTTGACGGCTTCCCGGGATTTCCTGACGCAACAAGCGATCCGGCTGTCGGAGTCGACAACTGCAACATCAGCTGCTCCTGATTTCTCCGCAAGGTCTCGAGAGAACCTAGTGCATGCGTTAATGAACCACAATGATTTTGTAACGGTCAGGTGAGAGAGTGAGTTTGATTCAACAACGGAAACGGTCATGAGCAAGTACGACTCTTCATTCTGTGGTCGATCTCGACGCACGTTTCTCAGTAATCTGGGACTCGGGTTCGGAGGGATTGCCCTGAATTCTATACTCCATCAGGACGGGTTCGCGCGCGGTGCAGAGGCGGGTGGGCACTCAAAGCCGGATGGCAAGCCGCACTTTGCCCCGAAGGCAACAAATGTCATCTGGATTTTTCTGTCAGGCGGAGTCAGCCAGATGGAAACCTTTGATCCGAAGCCTTTGCTGAATCAGCTCAGTGGCAAGACATACGATCAGACCCATCTTCCGAATCCTCAGAAGTTGCCGATTTATCTGGAGCGATCAAGATCGGTTGTTGGCATCGAGCGGGAGCTGCATTCGAAAATCTTTCCTCTGCAGGTCGGCTACAAAAAGTACGGTGAGAATGGCCTGGAAGTCAGTGATTGGCTGCCTCATCTGGCAACTTGTGCGGATGATCTGGCTGTCGTGAGATCGATGTGGACGACTGACAACGATCACGCGGCGGAGTTTCAGATGCACACCGGTCGCCACAAGCTGGATACTCCGGAACCAGTGATAGGTTCGTGGCTGAATTATGGCCTTGGGACTCTGAATGAGAATCTGCCACAGTTTGTGTTTCTCGGTGAGTTCAAGGATCCGCGAGTTAAAGAAAACTTCGACGCTCACTACCTCGGCCCGACCTATGGGGGCGTCCAGTTGCATCTTGATCCGTCAAACCCGTTGTCATTTGGCAAGCGTGCGTCCGACGTGAGTGCGATCGAACAACGAGGTGAGTTTGAGTTCCTGCAACAGCTGAATCGCATGACGGCCGACGAATTCCCTCAGGATGCTCAACTGCAGGCTCGTATCAACGCCTATGAATTAGCATTTCGCATGCAGCAGTCCGTTCCGGAGACTCTGAATCTCGCGGAAGAAACGCAGGAGACTCAGCAGCTTTATGGCATCGATAATCCGACGACGGCCGTTTATGGACAGCGTTGCCTTGCAGCTCGCCGCCTGGCCGAGCGCGGTGTGCGATATACGCTGGTTTATCTGAGCGATTACGGCGAATGGGATTCTCACAGCGACCTGCAGAAGAATCACTCACGGTCCTGCGAACGCATAGACAAGCCGATCGCCGGAATGCTGAAAGACATGAAACGTCGCGGCATGTTTGAAGACACAGTCGTCGTCTTCACGACGGAATTCGGTCGTACCCCCGGTGTCGAATTCGGGATGTTTAATAAATCAGCGACAGGCCGAGATCATCATCCGCACGGATTTACGATTTGGATGGCCGGGGCAGGAATCAAGCCGGGCATTCACGGAGCGACTGATGAACTTGGCTTCCACGCAATTGAGCATCCCCACTATGTCACCGATCTGCATGCCACCGTTTACCGACTGCTGGGTCTGGATGCTCGCAAGCTGGAAGTGCCCGGTCGCAAGCGACTGGATATGGACTACGGACAGGCGATTGAAGCGATTCTCGCATAGGATTGTGTTAAGCTGGTTTGAGCATCATCCAGGGGCTGTGCCAAGTCAGTTCGGAGAGTTGTCTGACTACGGCGAGTGCTTTCCGTCGCGTTGACTTGCAGTCGAAGGCGCGTTAATAAAGAACTTTGCGAATTCTTCCGGAGAAATAGGCCGATCGGCAACCAACCCGGAAACAGCCGAGTCGCAAGGCTGTTCTGTTTATTGACCAACAGTAAGAAGCAACGAAACACTCATGTCCGTCGATGTCCAAAAAATCAAAGAACAGGTTCTCAAGTATTCCGATCAAATTGAGCGAGTCCGAGCGGAAGTCCGCAAGGTGCTGGTTGGCCAGGACGCGATGCTTTCCCGTCTGCTGATTGCACTTCTGACCGGCGGGCATGTGTTGCTGGAAGGATTGCCGGGGCTCGCCAAGACGACGGCGATTAAGGCACTCGCGAGCGCAATTCGCTGCAAGTTTAATCGGATACAGTTTACGCCGGACCTGCTTCCTGCCGACCTGATCGGGACGATGATCTACAATCCTCGCGAAGGATCGTTTGGGACTCGCAAGGGACCGATCTTTGCGAATCTCGTGCTGGCCGATGAAATCAATCGAGCGCCTTCCAAGGTGCAGTCGGCTCTGCTGGAGGCGATGCAGGAGCATCAGGTCACGATTGGCGATGAGACCTATCTGCTGGAAGAGCCGTTTCTGGTTCTTGCGACGCAGAATCCGATTGAGCAGGAGGGGACTTATCCGCTGCCGGAAGCTCAGGTAGACCGTTTTATGCTGAAGGTGGTCGTTGGCTATCCCACGAAGGTCGAAGAGCGAAAAGTTGTCGATGCGGTACTGGATGATGTTCGACGCGAGATTCAGCCTGTGCTGGAACCGTCGCAGTTGGTGGAAATCAAACAGACGGTTTCATCTATCTACATGGACGACAAAGTGAAGGACTATGTTCTGGACGTGGTCGCAGCAACTCGTCGGCCCGAAGAGTTTCGGCTGAAAGATCTGAAGCCCCTGATTCAATGCGGAGCGTCTCCGCGAGCGTCCATCAATCTATGTCTCGCCGCCAGGGCGAACGCCTTTCTGGCTGGGCGAGGTTATGTGACGCCTCAGGATGTGAAGGATATCGCTTTCGAAATCCTGCGACACCGCATCATATTGACGTACGAGGCGGAAGCCGAAGAGATGACGTCGGATGACATAGTCCGCAGAGTGCTGGAATCGGTGCCCGTTCCCTAGCGCGCTGTCACGTTCGGAAAAGGGCACGTTCGGAAAAGGGCACGTTCTGACGCCGTTTTCAGAACGCCCGAGTTTGACCAGGTTGTTGCTGTTCGCGCTTGCTGATATCCACACAACGTGTTCGACTGTGGCTTGCCGTTGCACAGGTTTTATTACTCACCACACACCCAGTACGACAGACATTCTCATGGCCACTCGCGAACTTGAAGAAGTTCTGAAGGAAGTCCGCCGTATTCAGATCGTGGCTCGCCGACAAGTGAACGATCTTCTGGCCGGTGAGTACCTCAGTGCGTTCAAAGGTCGCGGAATGGAGTTCGATTCGGTGCGTGAGTACGTTCCCGGTGATGAAATTCGCAGCATCGACTGGAATGTCACTGCTCGTTCCAGCGCTCCCTATGTGAAGACGTTTTGTGAAGAACGTGAACTCACTGTTTTACTGGCCGTGGATATTTCCGCCTCGGGTGCGTTCGGCTCGCAGCGCTTGACAAAGATGGAAACGGCCGTTGAAGTCGCTGCTGTGTTGATGTTTACTTCCCTTAAGAACAATGACAAAGTCGGTCTGCTGTTCTTTGCCAACGATGTGATCAGGTACATTCCACCTCGAAAAGGACGTGGCAATGTGTTGCGACTGATTCGGGAGTTGCTGGCCACCGAACCGATCAAGGCTGAGACTGACATCACAAAAGCACTGGAGTATCTTTCACGGGTTCAACGGCGACGTTGCGTGGTGTTTCTGATGAGCGATTTTTTAGGGCCGGATTGCTCGAAGGCTCTTGCCGTTGCCAATCAGAGGCATGATTGTGTGGCAGTGACGTTACAGGATCCTCGCGAGTCTGTTTTGCCCGACGTGGGATTTCTGACTCTCCGCGATGCCGAAACGGACGAGTTGCTGGAACTGGATACTCGCCACCCGCAAGTGCGAGCCTTGTTCGCAAAGGCTGCGGCCGACCGTGAAAAGACTCTGACCAGCTCATTGCGTCGTGCGAACGTGGACCGATTGGAGATTCGCACCGACCAGCCGTACGCTCAAAGCCTGCAGAAGTTCTTCCGCATGCGGGAGCGGCAGCGATGAAATATGTGTCGCTGCTCAACGGCAAGCCCCCGGTCACTGCTTCAGTTCCATCAGCCTGCAAGTTCGATCGGGATAAGCAGTATTTCAATCATCAACTGAAAGGATGGCATTGCCTGAACAGCGTGCTATTTGTTGCAGATTATACGCGTGGTGTGATGCTTGTGCTGAGCCTGCTACTGCTTGCCGGATGCGGGACATCGGCCGAACCTGCTCCTTCGAAGGAGAGCAAAGCTGACGTCATTCAGCGAGTCACCGAAAAGGGGCCGGTGAAGCTGACCGTTCGCATCGCGCCGCCGGAGCCGCGCCTGTCGGATCTTGTGGAGATGGATGTTGAGGTGACTGCCGAGTCCTTTGTTGAGATCAAGCCACCCGCCTTCGGAGTCGCAGTCGGCGATTTTCTGGTGCGAGATTACAGCGAACGCACTCCGCAAGGAAAGTCTGCGGAAGAATCGACAACGCGTTTGTTTCATTATCAGCTGGAACCAGTACACAGCGGAACTCACTTGATTCGCTCAATCGCGATTGAGTTTATTGACAACCGAGAATCCTCAGTGGCTAAAGGAAAGGTGACGTTGATTGAGTCCGATCCAATCGAAGTGAAGATCACATCGGAGCTATCGGATCAGGTTCCCGATCTGGCTGATCTGGAGCCCATGCTCCCTCCACAATCGATTGATCAATCCGGAATACTATGGTGGATTGGGATCACGGTTTTGGCTTTGATTTTGATTGCGTACTTCGTTCGCTCGCGTCGTCGAAATCACGAATCTGCCATTGTTGTGCCGCCGCCGTCACCCGAAGAAATCGCGCACGCCGCATTAGCACAATTGCTTTCGGAAAACCTGCCCTCCCAGGGTCAGTTTAAGGAATTCTACGTCAGGCTGACTGGCATCGTCCGAGTTTACATCGAAGGCAAGACGGGTTTACATGCACCAGAACAGACAACCGAGGAGTTTCTGCGTGAAATGCGATCGAAGGATATTTTTCCGGCCATGCGATCTCTGCGACTGAAGGAATTCCTTGAAGCCGCTGACATGGTTAAATATGCCGGTCAGCAGCCAGCCGACGATCAGGTCGAACTGTCGATTCTCAGGGCAAAAGAGTTTATCGTGGAATCCTCCCGCGAAAAAATTATGACTTCTGCAGGTGAAGTTCATCAAAACTGACACGCTGACAATCAGATTTGCAACTCGCGTGTGATCCCGTTCAGAATCCTTGTTACACTGGCGATGATTCCTGAAGCATCGATACTCCGGATGGACGAAATCAAATGCCCACGCCCTCGAACGCTGCTGATTGCCGCTCTCGCCGTTCGTTTCTGGTGGCGTCAGGCGTTGGCTTCGCAGGGTTCTCATTCGGAAATCCTGGAGTTGTCAAAGGTGCAACAGAGTCTGGTCGGCGTGATGGTATCGCCAAGTCCACGATCCTGTTTTTTCTCAGCGGCGGTGCATCGCATCTGGATCTGTGGGACATGAAGCCCAATGCACCGCAGGAGTATCGCGGGCCATTTCAGCCGATCACCACGTCCGCTCCGGGAGTCATGCTCAGCGAACACCTGCCGATGCTCGCACGACAGGCTCATCACCTGGCCCTGATCAATTCGATCGGAAGTACAGTCAGCACGAATGATCATCATGCTGGCTACTATTACAACTTGACAGGTCACGTCCCTGATCCAACATTTCTTTCGCTCGGAAATAACAGAACTCCGTATCCATCGGACTGGCCCTACATGGGATCCGTCGTGGCTGCGAAACGACCGCCACATCCGCATCTGACGAATGCCGTTACCCTGCCCCACATGGAAGGCGCGCCAGCGTATACTCGACCTGGACAATTCTCAGCACGCCTGGGAATCGAATTCGATCCTTTGTACATAGACGGAACTCGCGAAACGCCACTAAAGTTTCAGGCTCCGGCTCTGGTGCTGGAGGGCGATGTGACTCAGAGTCGATTGACTCATCGCGGATCGTTACTCCGTGAAATTGATGCCGCCCATCGTCAGTTTGATCAGTACGCCAAAGTTCAGAAGTGGAGTCGTCAGCAGGATCGTGCGATGTCGCTGTTGATGACATCCGGCACGACGGAAGCCTTCGATGTCTCCAGCGAACCGGCATCCGTGCGGCAGCGATATGGTGAAGGAATCAACGGAACCAGCCTGCTGCTTGCCCGGCGGCTTGTGGAAGCAGGCGTGCCTTTCGTGACCGTCTTCTGGAAGGGCGATGAAAAAGCGGCCGAAGCTCGCAAGTGTGCGAGCGGAGGCGGCTGGGATACTCATGGGAATAATTTCGGCTGCCTCAAAGACGACCTTCTGCCACAGTTTGATCGTGGCTTTTCAGCGCTTGTGGAAGACCTTGCCGATCGAGGAATGCTCAGCGAAACTCTCCTGCTGGTCACCAGTGAAATGGGTCGCAAACCAAAGATCGGCGATCCTCGTTCTGGCGGCGTGAGCGGTGCTGGACGCGACCACTGGACTCACTGTCTGACCGACGTCATGGCCGGCGGAGGCATTCGCGGTGGACAGACCTATGGGTCCAGCGATCGCTATGGCGAGTACCCATCGGACAAACCACTGACGCCGGCGGATATCACGAAGACCGTTTATCATGCCATGGGTATTCACGATCTGCAGGCTTTCGACAGTCAGAACCGACCTTACGATTTGCTGGCCGAAGGGAATGTGATTGCAGAACTATTCTGATGGATGGTGACTGCCTCTAATTCCCCTGTATGGGCTCATCGTGACGGAACTATTTTGTCGGTCGCGAAGGAATGACCGTTGTGATTCGTGATGATTCCGCGACAGAGATTTTGTCAAAGAATTTCATCGCGGACACGTTTGATGCCTCACCCGTTGTCGTTGGAAGACCATTGCTGCTCCGTAGCTGGACGAAGTTGTAGATGTAGGGTTGCAGCAGCCAACAGGCCGTTGATGATTCTCCGACTGGCAAAGCTCAGGCAGTGTTTGGAGATTGAGGGACGACACTGATATACTATCGTCGCGTTGACAAATGTGCGTTGAGTGGCTTTGGAAAGGTGACGTTCATTACATGGTTCAAATATTGCCGTTTGCAGGCTGGAGATATGATCTCAGTCAGGTTGGCGCTTTGTCCGAGGTTACTTGCCCTCCGTCCGCTCTCGTGGACGAAGCCCTTCAGCGAACACTTTACCGCCAGCATCCGTGCAACGCCGTGCGACTGGTGATGAATCGTGATGAGCCCGGAGATACTTCACCAACAGATCGTTCGTCTCGAGCCAGTGATTTCTGGCGGCTCTGGAAGCGAGAAGGGGTACTGCTTCGTGAACATGAATCCGCCTTTTATATTATTGAAACCAGCTACCAATTTGCTTCAGAGACAAGGTCACGATGGAGCGTAATTGCTCGTTTGCGACTTCCAGATTCGTCGGCCCGAACAGCAGACATTGTTTCTGTTGTGGCGGGTGAGTCTCAAAGAGCTGCTGAGCTTGCGGAGCTGCGGCGAGTCTGCAAAGCCAGTTTGATTCCCGTTGTCGCGCTGCTGGAAGATACAACGGGAGCAGATTCCGATGATCGCAGTCTGTCCGACCATTTTGAGACCCTCGTGCGGCAGATGCCGCCTATCGAATGCATCGAGGATGACGGAACGCGTCATCGTATGTGGCCCATGACCCATCAAACTGGACGAACGGAATTGGCAAGCCGCATCGCAAATCTTACCGCATTTGTGGTGAGTGGAATGAACGAATATCTCGCAGCCATTTCGAACCGAGAACGAAACATCGCGGAGGATCCCAATGATCCATCGCAAACAACTCTGGTGTGCTTGATCCCTGCGGATGACCCAGGCCTGGAAATCCTTCCGCAAATGTGGCTTCATCCGGCTTCGACGGTCCTCTCAGGAGAACAACTTCGGCAACTGCTTTCACATGAGCTGATCTGCCATTTTGTGGGAACCGAACCTGCCGCCGGCGAAGATGCGACAGAACTCGCCAGACTAAGCTCGCAGCAGCCGTGTGTTGCCGTGGGAACCTGCGATGGTGTGTGGATGATCGTTTCCCGTGCGGCCGTCCTGGAAGATAGGAGTTCGAACTCTCTGGTGAAACAGATTTCTCGACTCGTGAGTGAACAAACTTCCGTCCCGGATCGACTGGTCTGTCAGCGCGGGACGCTGTCAGGAAATGGGTTGGCTGGATTCCTGAATCGGCTGCTGCATTCAAAGGCTGGCGGGCTGGTCATTGTGGAGCCTGCAATGAATGCGGCGACACTGATTGCAGGGGCCATGTCAGGACACACGTTTCCGGAAGAATCTGTTCAGGTTCATCCCTACGTTCCGAGCGGCCTGGTCTTTTCGTCGATCAGTCATTCACAGCCATAGTTCCGATGACAGTAAGCCGGTCGGCGTCACTTAATACAAACGCGGTGCTGACAGCTTGCCAGAGGCTGCAAAAGTTCTTTGTCCTTGTTTTGAGAGAACCTTCAGATGATCACTCGGAAGATCTTCCTCATTCTGCTGTTGCTGAGCAGTTGCGGCACAACAAACGCCGATGACAGCAGGCCTTCACTGAAAATCATGACGCACAATGTCTGGTATGGGTTTACCAGGAAGTCAGAGCCCCGGCATTCAGAGTGGCTCAAGTGGATGATCGCTGAATCTCCCGATGTTGTGTCGCTTCAGGAACTGAACGGCTACACGCCCGAGAAACTGGCTGCTGACGCCAAAGTCTGGGGGCATCATTATTCAGTTTTGCTTAAGCAAGATGGATTTCCAACAGGGATCACTTCCCGGTTTCCAATTTCGGACGTCCGCAAAATTCAGGATGGGATGCACCATGGTCTTCTGCGGTGTCGCATCCGGGGGATTTGGTTCTATGTGATTCATTTTCACCCTTCAAACTATGCTCGACGAATCGAAGAAGCGGCAATTCTGAAGACCGATGTGGAGTCTCTGCCAGAGGCCGATCCGCGAATTGTTCTAGCCGGTGACTTCAACGGATTTTCACCTTCTGACCGTATTCGATATGAGTCAGATGCAAAGCTGATTCCGTTCTTTCAAATGCTGGACCAGCGCGATGCCGGGGCGAGAAACCTGAATGGGGGAAGAATCGACTATGGAGGACTCGACGCGATCCTTGCGCAAGGGTATGTCGATCTGATTGATCAGGCTCGGGATAATGGCAGTTCGTTTGTTGGAACATTTCCCTCACCGCTGGTGGCCGCTGAGGATCATGGGACTGATCGACGGCTTGATTACATTTTTGTGTCTCCGAATCTATTGCCACAGGTGACGTCAGCCAGAATTCTGCGGGATACAGCAACGGAGCGATTGTCGGATCACTTTCCGGTCACTGCGACGTTGCGATTTTGAGACGCCGAACACTCTGAGTTCTGTAATTCCCGGAGGAGGTTCACGCCATGGAGTGTCCGGCGACCAACTTCTCGGGCATCTTTAGTGTTCCATAATGCGGATGTTTCGCCATGCGACATCGTAGGGGCCTGTTCCCGCAGCGATGCCGTGAACCTGCAGACCAATGTGACCTTTGGGGTGGGTCTTGTAAATCTCTTCATGAGTCAGATCTGCCACCTGGTGGCCATTGATCCAGGTCTGAATCTGAGGCCCCTTCGCAACGATCCGGTATTTGTTCCATTCACCGTTCTTGAAGAAATCGTGAGTCAGCTTTGGGTCATTCTTAGGTTCTGGCGACAACCATCCGTACTTTGTTGATTCACCGTAGACGTAGCCAGCTTTTCCGGGTCCTGCTTCGATTTCCACTTGTGGACCATGGAAGACGCCAAGTCCTTGTTTGTTGGCATCCACATCCGCGTCTGCTTTTTCGCGAGAACGAATCTGAACACCGGAATTCAGTTTGTCGTGAACCTTGACCTCGAACTCCAATTCAAAATCGCCATACTCTTTTTCGCTTGCGAGAAAAGTATTTGGGCTACCCTCCATGGTGATTCCGTGGATAGTCCCGTCCTTGACCTCGTATTTGGCCTTGCCGTGCGAGGCAACTTTCCAGCCGTCCAGGGTCTTGCCATCAAACAAACTGACCCATTTGTCCTCCGCCTTCGCCAATGGCAAAGAGGAAAAGGCTAGCAAGGCTAGCAACGTCAAGCTGAGTAGAGAAAATCGCAACATAGTGAACTGGTCCTTTCCGATTCGATCGAGAAACTCCGAAACGAGGCCGGCTGCCTCAGTGAAACGGCATGTGCCGCAAGTATCTGTCGTATCGTGTGACGAACACGGCTAAATGAAAAGTGATCAGACCAAAGTTGCTCAGGATTGACTGCCTTGCTTCGATCCATGTGCAGTATTCAGCAGTTACGAGAGAGCGACTTCTTTCTAAGTAAAACGCAGTAGACACCGTCTACCTGTCCTGAAAGAATGAAGTGAAGCGAATCCGCCTGCGTGGATCGTTTGATCGTCGATACGAATCAGGATGAAAACAGGAATGCGAAAACGGCACTCGTTGAACGTGTACAAGCTTGGCATCGTTAGCCTCATCGCCGCTGCAGGTTGCGTAGAACAATCATCTGCGCCGGCCAGTCATTCGCAGGTGACAGCGACGGTTCCAGAAGTTGCTGGTGCGGTGGTTGCTCAGGCAGATCCAGGTCCGGCAACGTCTGACAGGAAGTTCGAACTAAAGCCGTTGAAACTGAGTGGTCTTACAGATGGCTCTGGTGCAGGAGGCGCGAATTCCGGCAGTGGCAGCCAGGAAGATACTGAGAAACAGATCCAAACCATCATTAGTCATCTACAACCGCTTCAGATTCTATTGGGTCAGTGGCGAGGGACAACTCGCCGTGAGTTCCAGAACTTCAAGGCCGTCGATAATCACGAGTGGGTTTGGGATTTAAGAACAGACGCGAAGAGACCAGCGTTGACGATCGAATCCGACAAGAGTCCGTACCTTAAGAAAGGTCGACTGAGTTGGGACGTTGAACGACAGAAATTCATTCTTACATCCACGGATGCTGCCGGGACAGAGAGAAAGTACACAGGAGATTTCGCCGAGCCTGTCCACGAAATCGTGGGCGGTGACGACAAGCTGCATAAGGTGTTTCGACTGGAGTTGAATCAGGATGCTGGTACTGAAGGCAGCGAGTTTTGGCAGTTGGCGTTTGCTCAGCAGGAAAATAATCGCTATCTGCTGGAAATTGCCAAGCGACGTGGCAATGCCGATTTTGCGAGGTACGACACCGTTTCCACTCAGCGCGAGGGAACTTCGTTTGCTCTTAGTGACACAGATTACGCAGAAAAGACGTGTATTATTTCGGAGGGGCTCGGAACGACTGAAGTGACCTACAAAGGTCGGTCTTATTGGGTGTGTTGCAGCGGATGCAAAGCGGCGTTCGAAGAGGATCCGGAAACATGGATCACTCGCGCTGCTGCTCGAGAAAAGAAATAGTTCCTCATGACAGTTGCCAATCTGGTTCTTGCGGTTGACGTAGGAAATACTCGGGCAAAGTTTGGGCTTTTCGGGTTATTGGAAAACGGCGGAACGGAGCCGCTTGGAATAGTCGCGCGTGTTCTCACCGAGACGGCTGACCTTGCTGCTGCCTTGTACGATTGGTGGCGGTTGCAGGGCGTTTCGCTTCCCCGCATCGCCATGATTGCGGGGAGCGATCCCGAGACTCGAGATCAGATTCTCGACTCGTGGCCGCTGCTTGGTTGTACACCGACAGTCATCAGCGGTTATCAGCAGATCCCGATTGGAATGGACGTCGATGTTCCGGGGAGAGTTGGCGTGGACCGGCTGCTGAATGTCTTTGCCGCCAGCCGTCTGCAGGAAAACAGTCGGCCTGTGATCGTGGTTGATTCCGGCACCGCGACGACAGTGGACCTGATGACTTCAAATAGCGTTTTTCGTGGTGGCAGCATTCTGCCCGGGTTGCGACTTTCGGCGCAGGCGATGCATGATTACACGGCACGTCTGCCGGTCCTGAATGTCGATGACGAGCGACAGGACTTGCCGGAAGTTCCTGGTCGAAACACGGAGGCTGCGATGCGAGCAGGACTATTCATCGGGCAGCTCGGTGCCGTTCGAGAGCTGTGTGCGCGGCTGGCGATTTCCTCAAGACAGACGTTTGGGGAGATTTTGGTTCCTCAGGTCTTTGTGACAGGAGGAGGCGGACGCCAATTAGTCGCTCACCTTCCAGAAGCCCGGTACATCGACAGCTTGCCGCTTCACGGCCTGGCATTGCTGAGTTTACGGGAATGAACAAACGAAAAAGGCGTATCAACAATTCACTGTTGAGACGCCTTTTCTGAAATCATTGAACACGCTAACTGTTACTCAGCCTGGCTGGGTGCTGAGTGCAGTTTGCTTGTCGTGCCGTTTGAAACAAGTGGCTGAATTCGCTTATCGCGATACGCCTGATAGTAAAGCTTGCTTGTTGATCCATTGGAAACACGAGAATTCAGCCGCAGTTCACTGTTATCGCCGGCATTCTGTTTAGCGTTGGCTGCGGTGTTGACAGATCGGCTTCTTGCTCCATTGGCCAGGACTCCTGGAAACTCCTTCGTGGGAGTAAAGACCAGTCGCTTGCTCGTGTAGCCGATATAGTCCAGAAAGCTGGACAGGCTTAGCACGTAGACCCCGTTGTTCTCAGCAGCCTTGATCATCTTTTCCTTGTTAGATCGAATCCGGTTGAAAATCTCTTTTTGAGCGGTGTCTGCCGTGTCTTCATCACCCAAGTCACCGATTAGCAGGAATCGTGTTGATGACGTGATTCGAGTCTCGATGTCTGCGACAGCCAGTTCTTCGCCAATAGCCCCGAAGATTTTACCGTCGTCATTCACTTCCACGGCAATTTCAGCACCGGCACCGCTTACGATTCTCTTGAACTCATCACGATCGCTGCCAGGGTTCCCGTCAAAATCCAGCAATCCAACGACGGCAATTTGAAGTTTCTGGCCAGGCCAGAAAAGCGGAGAATAGATGGGATCGCCTTGTGCCAGAGGATCACTGGTCTTCTGGTCAACAATTCTGGCTTCGGCGAGGTGATCACCGAGCAAGCCCACGATCTCAATCTTGCCTTTCAGATCTTTATCACTCTGGCTGCGACCAACACCGCTGTTGTTCTTTGAATACACTGAGAATGTCGTGCCCACTCGCAGCTCGTCACGTTTGCCGATGTCCACGTAGCATGAAAGGGCATTCTGATCCACGAACGTGAGAGACCCATCGGGACGTTCGAACGTCAGTCCTTCCAGCTTCATTTTTTCACGACGCAGAGTAATCAAGGCCGTTCGCTGCTGCGTGATTTCGCGGTTCTGGTCTTCTGTTTCGCGTTCCTTTGTGGTGCGGAAGGTTGCGTACTCATCCTGAACGGCCGTTAACTGGGCTTTCGTTTCATCGATCTGTTTTTCTCGCTGAGCGAGTTGCTCGCCATGAATGCGTTCTTTGTCGAGGAGCTCGGTCTCTTTCTTTTTCACCTGATCCATTAAGGACTTCATCGCTGCCTCGTGAGTGGCCACAAGGTTGTTCAGCTCTGCGATTTTCGTATTCGTCTGCACCAGGCGATCCGTGGCTGCCATGGAGTTAATATCGCGATCAACAGCATTTTTTGTCATGGCGTCTTCAAGAGGCCGAGCAGCCGCAGAACCGTCACCAGCACGCAAGGCGATCGATGCTTTCGTTCCTGAAACAACTTCGTCCGTTGATCCCGGAACCCCAATCAGTTCCTTCAGGGACGTGACTTCGGCCTGAAGGCCTTGAATGACTTGTTTGGAATTGGTTTCTGCTGTGGTCGATTCAGCCAATTGGCGAGTCAAATCAGCGCTGTGATCCCAGGTGAAATACCAAGCCACCCCAAGACCTACCGCCAGCAGGACAAAGATTGAGAGGGAGATCACCAGGCTGTTACTGTCTTTCGCTGCCATTGAGTTGCCTCTGATGCGACCTTGGGGCCGAAGTGAATTTCCAGTGTTTGCGCTTAGAACGGCGCCAAGACAGGATCATGCCGACGGGTAGGGGGAGCTTTGCCAATTACAGAATTCGGGAAACTGGAGTTGAAGATACAGCCTGCGATTTGCGAGTCAAGAACTTCTTCTGCCAGCTGGCCCTAGTTCACAAGAGGATGTTGGAGCCAAACAAGTTTCTGACTGGTTTGGCCAAACCCTTGCGGGGGAATTGTGATTTGTGATAGTCCCCCTGATTCCTCTATCTTCGAATTCAGGGGGACTGGAAATTGCGAATTCCTTCAAGAGATTGGAATGATCTCATCGTGCACTAAACACCGGCCATAACTGCGCGTCCATTTAGCCAGATTGTGCTGGATGCGCCGCTTCGTGTTGGATGACACAATGGTCATAGCCCCTTTGTGCTGTCCGCTGCCGTGAAAAGGGCTTCCCACCGGCGAGAATCCTTTTGGGGGCTCGTCTCAGGATGCAGAAGCGGCGGCGTCCCAGGGAAACAAGAAGCGGGTTGGTTGCAGACAGATATTCGTTTTGTCATAGTCTCGAAGTCCTCATGGAGCCGGTTGCTGCAGCGGGAATTTGGGTCCTGGGAGTGTCGTGCGACGACGATGTGGAAGTCGTCGCCAGTAAGGGTGCATGGGTCGTGCCTGGCTGAAGCTGGTTCGAGCTGTCTAAGTCTGTTAATTCGGGTGTGTGATCCATGATGTTCGCCGCTCAATCAATCGCCGAGTTCTTCCAGTTTCTGGGCGGTTGGCAGTATGTGGTTGCCGCAGTGATTCACGCGGTGCTGCTTGTGCATGTTTTTGCCCTTTCCCCGTTCGCCTTTATTTGGCTGGAGCGGAAAGTTTCCGGGCGTATTCAGGATCGCCTTGGGCCAACGCGTGTGGGTGGTCTTTTTGGGTGGCTGCAGTCACTGGCTGATGGGATCAAGCTGGTTCAGAAGGAGGACCTCTGTCCTTCCGCGGCAGATTCGATGTTGTTCCGGTCGGCTCCCTATGTCGTCTGCGTGGCCTCGTTTGCTGCGTTTATGGTGCTTCCCTTTAGTCACGGCTGGGTCGCGGTAGCGGCTGATTGTGGTCTCTTTATCATTCTGGCAATCCTGTCGCTGGAGGTGTTTGGGATCATCATGGCTGGCTATTCCAGCGGTTCAAAATGGTCGCTGTTTGGGGGCATGCGTGAGGCTGCACAGATGGTGAGCTATGAGATTCCTCTCGCAATTTGTGCTCTGGTGCCGGTGGTTGCAGCGGGGTCGCTCAATCTTGGAGAAATTGGCGGTATGCAGCGAGGGTGGTTTGGTTATTGGTTTCTGTTTCACGATCCCTTCACTTTTATTGCATTTTTTGTGTACTTCGTTGTGGCGACCGCCAGTTGCAAGCGAGCTCCGTTCGACCTTGCGGAGGCTGAGAGTGAGCTTGTTGGTGGATTTCATACCGAATACAGCGGGATGCGTTGGTCGTACTTCTTCATGGGCGAGTACGCCAGCATGTTTGCTGTGTGCGGGATCGCGTCGATTCTGTTTCTGGGTGGATGGAATACGGGCATCGGCCCGGTCGATGATGCGCTTTACGCTGCTCGAAATTCTGGTGTGAATGGCACAGGTTCGGCTGTTGGCGGTTATTTGGCGAATGTCCTTGGCTTGTTTGTCTTCGTGTCCAAGGCAAGTTTTGGTGTGTTTGTGCAGGTTTGGTTGAGGTGGACTCTTCCTCGTCTTCGAATCGACCAGGTGATGACAACCTGTTTGAAGTATTTGGTGCCTATAAGCTGTTTCCTGTTCCTCGGGGCAATTGTTTGGCCTCTGGTGATGGTGTCTGCATTTGGTCGCACGTCATGGACTCCTTCGCCACTTGGGCGACTCGTGGCTGGTGAGGTAAGAGAGTCTCAAGCCTCGCGGGTTGGTGCTCGTGTTGATATTCCCTCTGCGAGTGTTCAGGAAGGGGCCGTTCGATGAGTGGAGAAAACTTCCTCTTCAGTGTGTTTGCGTTGCTGACATGTGCTGGTGCGATTGCCGTCGTGCTGAGTCAAACTGTTGTTCGAATGGCTTTTTGGCTGGTGATTTCTCTTGGAAGCACGGCAGCCCTGTTCTTCTTAGCGAACGCTGACTTTGTCGGTGCGGCTCAGCTTCTGATTTATGTTGGTGGAACTCTGGTGCTGCTGGTGTTCGGCGTAATGCTGACGGCAAGCGGGCCTTACATGAAAATTGCCACTTCGGCAGGTGAAACGGTTGTTGCTGGATTGCTTGGTCTGCTGTTCCTGTTTGTTGTGTTTTCAAGCGTCAGTGGAGTTAAGTGGCGGGAGCCGGTGTCTGTTTCTGCGGACAATGTTTCGACTGGTGCTGTCGGTAATACGCTTCGTCCGCTGGGCCTGAGTTTTCTTGGCGCTCGGCCTGATTCGTCATCATCGGCGAGTTCGTCCGTTCCTGCGGGCTACTTGCTGCCGTTTGAAATTGTGTCCATCCATTTGCTGGTTGTCCTGATCGGCGCGTCCTACCTTGCTCGCGCTAAGCGTCGGGCTCCGGCGGTTGATCAGGTGGTGTGAATGTTGTGTGGCAGTGGTTATAGGCTGAGTGTGGGGTTGAGTTGTTATGGCTGCGAGTCTGAATGCCTATCTTCTGGTTGGTGCTGTGCTTTTCATTTGTGGCGTCGTATGTATGGCCACAAAGCGAAATGGCATCGGCGTTTTGATGGGTGTTGAATTGGTATTGAACGGTGCCAACGTCAATTTTGTAGCATTCTCGCGGTATACAGATCTTGGGCTGGATGGTCAGGTTTTTTCTTTGTTTGTGATTGTGCTGGCGGCTGCTGAGGCCGCTGTGGCACTCGCAATTGCACTGAACTTCTATAACAACCATCTGACTATTGACGTCGATCGGGCAAATAAGCTCAAGGGTTGATTTGTTTTTGGTTGTGTTTCTGTTGGCTGGATACGACGCTGGTTTTCCTGGAAAAGACATGGTTGGCGAAACACTAAGAAACCTGTTGATGATCGCATGGCTGCTGCCGCTCGCCGGTTTTGCGGTCGAGATCTTCGGTGGCTTCTGGGGCACTCGGAAGAGTCGTGTCGCTGCCTGGCTTGCCGTGGGTTGTATTGCCACCGGGTTTCTCTGCAGTGCGAGTGCGCTGGTGATCTGGGGTAATTCAAATCATTGGACGGTGTTGCACAAGGCTGATCATCATGCCGAACAGGCCGCTCATCCTGATGAGTCTCACGAAAAGCTGCATCCTGATCAAAAGCACGACGTGCCTCCCGCATCTGGCGAGGCCAAAGGTCATGGTGCCGTTGCGACAGATTCGTCATACAATCTGACGTCGCTGGTTGCCGAGGATGCGTCAGTTGAGTCTTCATCGGGTCAGACAGTTTACTCGGGAACCCTGTACTATCTTGCCCGGTTTGGTTCGCTCGATATTTCGCTTGATTACTATATCGACAGCCTGACGCTGGTGATGTTCACAATGGTGACGTTTATCGCCACTTGTATTCACCTGTTTGCTATGGGTTACATGTCAGAAGAGCTGACAGAAGAGTATGTGGATCATCATGCACACTTGTCGAACGGTCATCACGTTCATCGTCCCGGGCGGTTTTATCGTTTCTTTGCGTTTCTGTCGTTGTTCTGCTTTTCGATGCTCGGTCTGGTACTCGCGGGCAATATTTTTCAGGTCTTTGTTTTCTGGGAACTCGTGGGGATCTGCAGCTTCCTGCTGATTGGATTCTATACGGAACGTAAATCAGCCAGTAACGCGGCGAACAAAGCGTTCATCATGAACCGTGTAGGCGACTTTGGATTCCTGATCGGCCTGATGGTGCTTTGGACTTTCTTTGGCACTTTTCGTTTCGGCGAAACGGTCAATGAAAAGGGCGAAGTGGTTCAGGCTGGTTTGTTTCAGTTGTTGCAACGAGATGATGCTGGAAACGTTGTGAGGAATGCGGAAACCGGGGAAGTTGCCCTCGGAGTGAAGGATGCCTCGTTAAACCCTGGTAATACAAAGAAAACGATTCCCTACTTTCTGCTGGTGGTTGCTGGCTTGGGTGTGTTCGCCGGATGTGTTGGTAAGAGTGCTCAGTTTCCGTTGCAGACGTGGCTTCCTGATGCGATGGAAGGTCCAACTCCCGTCAGTGCATTGGTTCACTCAGCCACGATGGTTGCTGCTGGTGTTTACCTTGTTGGTCGTTTTTATCCAATGTTCGTGCAGGAAGTTCTGCTGACGATTGCATATGTTGGCTGCATCACTCTGTTCATGGCAGCAACAATCGCCATTGTCGCAACAGATATTAAGAAGGTGCTCGCCTATTC
>JANPHT010000711.1:0-6461 GCA_031424595.1 Planctomycetota bacterium | reverse complement strand
ATTCCGATCGTCCATGCCAAAACCAGAATGCTGCATCCCATTTTGTATCGCAAGCGACTTTCGCGGATCGAAGACGCCAGGCCGGGCGATCTGGTCGCCGTGTATGCTGAGGGTTATCAGAGTCCGATGGGCTATGGATTGTATAATCCTCGCAGCGAGATGTCGGTGCGAATGTTATGGAATTCCCCTGAGCTGCCAGGCGATGCCGCCTGGGCTGACAAACTTGCTGCGGCAGTGATACTTCGACGCGATGTGCTGAAACTGGATTCCACGACGAATGCCTGGCGAGTCATTCATGCAGAATCCGATGGCCTGTCGGGATTGATCATCGATCGATTTGGCGATGTTCTTTCTGCCGAGATGTTTGGGCTGGGCATGTACCAGCGTGCCAACTTGCTCATGCCCATGCTGGCAGCGCAGTTGGGAACCAAGCACTGGATCGTTAAAACCAGTCCCCAGTTCCTGTCACAGGAAGGATGTGATCCTCCGCCGCTGATGTCGGAAGGCTGTCCATCACAAGTTGTCATCACAGAGCATGGGACTCGGTACCGTGTCCGTTTTGAAGGTGGTCATAAGACCGGATTCTTCTGTGACCAACGTGACAACCGTAAGAAACTCGCCGAGTTCTGCGAAGGCAAGAGCGTCCTCGACCTTTGCTGCTACACCGGTGGTTTTTCCGTGCAGGCCAGGACGCTGGGAAAAGCTGACGAAGTTATCGGTGTGGACCTGGACGAAGAGCCGCTTGTGGTGGCTCGCGAAAATGCCAATCTGAATCAGGCCAGGGTGCGCTTCGTGCAGGCGGATGCTTTCAGTTACATGCGAGAGATGATTCGTAACGGTCGCCAGTTTGATGTGGTCATTCTGGATCCTCCAAAGCTGATCCGTACGCGTGTTGAAATTGAAGAGGGAACTCGAAAACACTTTGCCATGAATCGACTGGCGATGCGGCTGGTGAAGCCGGGCGGATTGTTGCTGAGTTGTTCCTGTGCCGGGTTACTTCCTGAGCCCGAGTTCATCCAGTTGCTGGTCGCTGCTTCGCGTTCAACCGGCGATGATATGGAAGGTCCGAATCCGGATTCACGAGCCAAGCCGCGGTCGCTGCAGATTATTGCAAAATCAGGCGCCGCCCCCGACCATCCCGTCATCTCAAGCTGTCTGGAAACAGAGTACCTCAAGGCCGTCTGGATGATTGTGACTTGACGATCCAGGAGCTCATAGATTTTTGGAATGTATGTTGTCAGAGATTCTCCCACTTCAACAGTTTTTGTTTAAGAAGAAAGAAGCGCACGATGAACCGCTCACTTGGAAACATTATTGCCGATTCACTCGAACTGTCTGTCGGATATGCCGAGCGCCTTTTGAAAGACGTGACACCGGAACAGTTTGCTCGATTTGCGTCTCCGGGCGGACAGCTGATTGAGTCAAATCATCCGGCATTCGTCTATGGACATCTCAGTCTGTACGGTCCAAGGATTCTCGGGCAGCTGGGACAATCCGGCCACACGGCTCCAGCGGGTTTTGAGGCTGTGTTTTCCAAAGACGCAAAGTGCGTCGATGATCCGGCGGGAAGCGTCTACCCCAATAGGGAAACTGTGATCCAGGCTTTCTTCAGTGGTTACAAGGCTGCGGCGGAGACACTACGAGCGACACCAGATACCGCATTTCAGGTGCCAAATCCCATGGAAGGCCGAATGGCAACGCTTTTCCCGACACTCGGCTCACTGCACACATTCTACTGCGGTGGTCATCTGATGATGCACCTTGGGCAAATCAGTGCCTGGCGACGAATGGCCGGACTGGGCGCGGCGTAGTGGATGAGAAGGAAACGTGGTCCGCAGGTGGTGCAGGCAACACACTCTTGCACAGCTTGCGGATTTGATCGGGCGACCAGCAGGGAAACTGCGCTCACCAGTTACTGGACTTCTTCGCGGTACGAAACCACGACCGCGAATTCAAAGGTGAGACCTTTTCGAATTCGTTGAACGAAAAGTACCAGCGGTCTTTTTTCCGCAAATGGAAACTCTTCTTCCTGAATGAGCAGATCGGAGATTTCCTGAGCGGTCTCAACAGGCTCAGTCCGGTCTGCCGCTCTCAGCGACTTCGCAAGTTCGGCCGAGATAACCTGCGAATCGCGCAGGCGGACGATCACCAGACCAACGGGATTCGCCTTCAACCAGTCGCGGAGTGGTTCCAGTTCATCCGCTTCGTGAACCTTTTCGGTCCTTCCGATAAAGCTGAGCTGTCCCTGGTATTCCCCGTACCATGCGACAGGTCGCTCAGTGCGGGCTACGAAAGTGGCGAGCGGTTTCAAATCAAATCCGTCCCACACAGTGCCAGAGACTGCGCAAACAACAAGGGAGATGAATACGATCGAGGAAGCACTGATTGCCATAAATGCTCCTTCCGCCTTTCTCCACAGGGGAACGAGCAGGAATAGACCACAAATCATCAGCGGAACGACGTAGGTGTTGCTGATGATGTTCGACAGTCGGCCGTTGGCAAGTTCAGGCCAGGAGTTAAACACGATCGGCAGTGTCGCCATTCCAACGGTTCCGGGAACGATGAAGAGCAAATCTCTGCGGCCAGGAATTCCTTCAGCCGACGTCGCCAGTCGGGCCAGAATTATGGCACAGGCAGGAAAGATCGGCAGCAGGTAGTAAATCTGCTTTCCACTCACGAGGCTCAGGATTATTAATGATGTTCCTGCCCAACTCAGCAGAAACTTCAGTCCTCTGTCGAGCGGAGTGCGGCGAAGGCCTCTCCAGACCGCTCCGAAAGAAATCCAGGGCATCAGGCACAGCGGCAGCCAGGGCAGATACCACCACATTGGCTGACGATGGGCGAACGAGTTGACCATTCGCCCGGCAGTTTGTCCAAAAAGAAGCTCGTTGGCATAAGCCTTTCCACCCGCCGCGGCGGAAGGGACAGCCCATGACAGTCCTATGACTGCGGCAACGGCGATGGAACACAAGACACCGCAATACCAGCGAAGTTTTCGGCCTTTAATCTCACCAGTCCACCACGGTGCCAGAATTGCGGCTGGAAGCACATGCACAAGGACAACCGGGCCTTTTGTGAGAATCCCCAAACCCATTCCAACGCCAGCCAGGAGCCATCCTCGAATCGGAGTTCCCTCCGCTGCCATCAGCACACCCAGCAACGCAGTCATCGTGCAACTTGTCAGCAACGTATCGAACATCGTTACCGGACAAAAGACGATCCACAACATCACCGACACATGAACCACCGGCGCGCAATGGATGAGCGAATTGCAAGCTGGCCAAAGTCGTTGAGTGATAAGTCTGGTCAGCCACAAGCAGAGAATACCGGCCGCCGGGGCAACCACTCTGGCCGGGATCTCGCTGACGCCGGTGAAAGCCCAAACGGCGTTGATCAACCAGAACAGTAACGGGGGTTTGTGGCTATAAGGTTCGCCATGGAGGTGCGAAACCAGGTAGTCGCCGCGAAGATGAGCCTCCCAGGCGACAGTCACATAACGCGTTTCATCCACAGGCAGCAGCGGTCGGCTGATCAGCACCACAGCTGTCAGCACCATTGCCAGCAGGACAGACCAAAGCAAATATCGCATACCGGCAAAGTCGAGCCATCAAAAGGTTGAATCCGCCGAGGCTCAAGGACAAAAGCCTATGCGGCATTGCGAGCTTGCGTTGCCACTCTCTGCTGCGTCGCTTCGGCATCCTGAATTGACAGACGAAGTTGTCGCTGCTCGCCGCGGATCAACTGCAGATTTCGCAAATAGATAAAGAGACCCGAAGCCTGACCAATAATGAATACGGGATCCATCTTATGAATGGCATAAACAAGCAGGACGATTCCGCCGCTGATGCTGAAGTACCAGAATGCCCTGGGAATGACGCTTTTCTTTTCTTTTTCGCTCTTAAGCCACTGCACGACGAAACGGGCTGTGAACAGGAGCTGCCCCGTCAAACCGAATGCTATCCACATCTGATCGTTCGTCATGCGCCACATCCATTTGTTCGATGACAGGAAGATTATTTCTGCGAATCAGCCAGGCCACACCAGCAAGATCCATAATTCCGCACATCAGACGCTGCAACGTTCCATAGTGAGATCGACCGTGAACGCGTGGTCTGTGATTGACAGGCAACGACATGACCTTCCCGCCACTGCGAATGATGAGTGCAGGAAGGAATCGATGCATATGGTTGAATCGAGGCATTTTCAGAAATGCCTCACGATAAAAGACTTTGATCCCACAACCTGTATCCGGAGTCCTGTCACTCAGAATTCGACTCCGCACCCCGTTGGCGACTCGGGAACAAAACAGACGCCACCACGAATCACGACGTGTTTTCCTGAACCCTGCAATCATCCAGAGATTGTCGTCGGCGGCCGAGTTTTCCAGTTGGGTGACCATGGCTGGAAGATCGGCAGGATCATTCTGGCCATCACCATCAAGCGTTGCGATGACCGGATAAACAGCCGCGTCAATTCCTGTCATCAGTGCTGTGCTCTGACCACAGGATTTCTGATGTCGGATAACTCGCAAACCAGGAAATCGGGATTTAAGCTCGTTCAGCAGGGGAAGCGTTTTATCAGTACTTCCGTCATCCACGACCACAACTTCAAACAGGCCAATGCAATTCAATGAGTCATCGATTTCCTGTAACAGCTGTCCGATGTTTTCTGACTCATTATGGACAGGTATGACGACCGAAAGCTGCATGGAACCCTCCCTGATAGTACGGTCCTGACAACAGATCCTTCATTGTTTCAAATACGACAACCGTAGCCCCTGAGGTCTAATGGAACACAAAAAATCTGTCAATCCCCCCTTTTTTGAGCCTCAGTTTCGCTGAAAATGGCCATGGAATTTCCCATTTCGAAATGGTGGAATTGGCACCTCAAAAGACGCCGCTGGGGCTCAGGTTGCCCCAATGCAGTTGCCCTCCTTGTTTGCACAGTCTGCGTATTTATTCAAGCGAACGGCTGCGGAGTCAATGAGCATCAGCCTGTTCCGCCCAGATCGGACGAACCAGTCTACTCGTGTCGCAGGGCTTCGATCGGATCAAGTCGCGCGGCCGAACGGGCTGGGTAGAGTCCAAAGATCACGCCGATACCGACCGAGATCCCGAATGCCAATGGCAGACTCAACGGAACGACCTTCGGATACATGTCTCGAAACATGGTACTGAATTCTGACGCCGCCTGGCCATCAAAAAAGAATCGTTCGGCGATCAATTTCATTCCCGCAAAAGCCAATGGTGTCAGCAGACCAAGGCCAACGCCGATCAGCCCGCCGCTGCCGGCCAGCACGATTGTCTCGGTCAGGAATTGCATGGTGATGTCATGCTGTTTGGCACCCAGGGCTCTGCGGATGCCAATTTCACGAGTCCGCTCCGTCACCGTCGCCAGCATGATGTTCATGATTCCGATGCCACCCACGATCAGACTGATAGCGGCAATCGACCCCAGGACTACGTTAAAGATCACTTTAATCTGCTCCGCCTGCTTCAGCAGTTCCTGAGGCACCACGACCGAGTAGTCGTTTTCGCTTTTGTGAAACTGCTTCAGGCTTTCGCGGATTACTTCAGCGGTCGGCATGACCTGATCTGTGGACGAGATCTTCAGCGTGATCTGATTCAGTTCCCATTCCTCGGCACTAAATGAGCCCTGGCGACGATCCATATTCAGGTCGCCCATGCGAACTCGCATTGTTTCCAGGGGGATGTAGATGTCGCTGTTGTATTCCTGCCCCGACATGCTGCCGCCAATGGCTGCACTGGCATCACGAGATTTCGTGACTCCCACAACCGTATAGCGACGATCGGCAATCTTCACGGATTGGCCCAGTGGATCTTCGTACTGAAACAAGACATCCGCTGTCCCTGAAGCAATCACCGCCACGTTGGATTTTTCGCGGCGATCTTTGTCGGAGATAAATCGTCCCTGAGCAAGTGACAGATAATTCATGTCGGCATACTCAGGCGTGCATCCCACGATGCGGCAGTTCTGCTCGCGATGCCGATATCGGCAGGCTTTTGACAGTTCTCGAATTGGCACGGCCTGAAGGACGGTGGGAATTGTCCTGGAAAGTAGATCAAAGTCTCCTCGTTTCAGGCCATAGCGAAGCACAAACTGGCTGGAGTTCGCCTGACTCGCATTTTCACGAGGTGGCTTAACACTGCGGACAATGATGTTGGTCGCTCCCAGCTTGAGAACCTGCTGCTGAGCCTGTTGACTTGCGCCTTCACCAATCGCAAGCATGGCAATGACGGAGAAAACCCCGAACACGATTCCGAGCATCGTCAGGCCCGACCGAAGCTTATGCAGCATCAGGCTCTTCAGAGCAAGCTGAACTGTTCGAAGGAGATTTGGCATGACAATTCAAACTTCGCAAAAAAAAACACTGAACTTAATCCCCGGGCGACCTGCAAGAGTAGCGCAGGAGGCTGCAGCCCGCCGTGCACTTAACGTAT
>JANPHT010000710.1:0-5118 GCA_031424595.1 Planctomycetota bacterium | reverse complement strand
CCGTCCTTGACAACCATCCGGACTCGCATCGTCTCGAACATTCGCGTCAGTGGTGGAGCAATGGGAATCAGCGGCCCGTCATAACGAAAGCTCGCATTCACACAGCCGTTCCGTTCTGAACTTGATCCCGCCCAATAGCTGCCGAGTCCCAGATGGATGTCTCGGTATTCGAACGTCGAAAGATCGGCCTCCACGGAAAAAATGCCTGTCAGCGGCGATGCAAAATACAGATAGTCATGATCATGTCCAGCCACATGATTCGCCTGACCTTGTGCAGCATTCCAAACCGGAATCGGATAACCCGCTCCGCGAGTCTCCGAAGTCATTCGGCTGACAGGCAGCCAGTTCTTCAACGACTGTTGCTCAGTGATTGCTTCATGGACTTTCTTACCGGAAGCAATCGCGACATCCAGCAGGTACCGTCGCGACGTGATCTGTCGCTTCCATCGCTCACTGCGAGGTAACGGTCCGGACCATGCATCCTGGTGAAGCAAAACCGCCAGTTCGCGAGCCAACTCACGAGTCGCGGTGATGTCGCTGCCAGCCCAGACGGCGATGGCCTCTGTATGGCGTTCCCACGCAGGTCCGGGCCACGACCCAGCCATCGCCAGGATTTCGCGCATTCGAAGCTCCGCGCTGACCGAATCCTGTTGAGCAATCGCGATGAGAAGTTGAAACACGATTCGGGATTTCTGATCCTCGGGCGATTTTACCTGCCACTGATCGACAACCGTTTGAATTTCCGCAAGGCGATTCAGACTGGCTGCGACGGTGACCAGATCCATTGCCGGCGAAACAAGATTTCCGCCTGTGAACGCAGGATTGCTGCCGAAGTTACCCGGGAGGTCTGCAACTGGCGATGAACGCCCCTGAGATCCCTGGAACATCGGAGCAGGGCACGTCGGAGTAAACTCACACTGCATTCGCAACGAATTGTGGTCGTCTGATGGCAAGACCCATTGGGACAGAAATTCAAACCGCTCTGTCTCATCCAATCGCAAGGCTCGCTCATGAATCAGCAGCGCCTCCTGTGCCACGTGATCATCAGCGAAGATCGCCCCCAATGCGGCTCGAACACCCGCCGTCCGTTTCGCGTCGTCGTCCTGCGGCATGGCAGCGACAAGCAACGTCGTGGACCACGGCATCGCTGTGATGATGAAAAGCAGAGTTCTGCAGAACAGAATGAGATCCTCTTTTGCCATTCCAATTGACGTCCTCAGAATCCACGCGGTCAATCAGGGAATTGACATCCCCCGCTCGCCGAAGCCATGCATCAACCGCGATCGTTGCAGTATCACCAATGCAGCGCCCCATGACGGATCAACGTTGCACCAGGCTCACTTTGGTGCCAGCGATCTCATCGCTGTCGTCCAAACCCGTGGAATCACGCGGTGAATTCCTGAGAAAGCCGTGTTCCGAAATGCAACGGTGCATTTTAATCAGTGAGCCGCAAGGCGCGAGCTGCGGGTGAGCGCTCCAGGATTCAAAGCCGTGAAACCCGCAGCGATTACATCGCGGCTCAGTTATATGAGTAATCAGTTTTCATCCGATTGTCAGCTTTGTTCTGAATGATTCCGCTGCAATCTTCGACTACGCAGCTGAGTCAATGCTTGTACCAATAACAAACTTTGGAGGGCGAAAATACGAGGTCCATTGCGATTTCTGGTTCTTTTGGCATGCATGTGCCCGAGTGCGGTTTTCGGCGAAGAACCTGAGAAGATCGTGAAGCGAATCTGGTTTTCCAGATTCTCCGCAGACAGCAAACTTCTGGCGACAGCACTTGGCGGCTGGGATGCCAATGAAGGAGGCGAGGCCCGCATCTGGGACGCAGCTTCGGGAAAGCAAAAGCTCCTGCTGATGGTTCTGTTCGACTTTGGGATGGAAGTGACAGGCTGCATAAAAAACGGGCATGAAACGGCAGTGACAGTGGTCCTCTGACCATAAAATTCTGGTCCGGACGGTCGCTCTGAGACTGCTGCGCCAGCATCGACCGGCAATCGGAGATTGTTGGCATCCTGAAAAGACTTCATGCTTGCACAGTCTTCAGGCCCGAAGATATCCTCACTCCCTCGCACTACTTCTGATGCGTATTGTCAGACCAATCTGGTCCGGATTGATCATCATCTCGATACCACTTCAGACATTTTTGGGCAGGCCCTTTGTACACTTTTGTCAGGCAAACTGTCAGGTCGCTTCATGATTGCATATCGGGTGCACCGAGGATTCACTTTCGGGCTGGCGTCAGTGCTGGTGACTGGTCTGTTGGTCCTAACGGCTTCTCTGGCCCAAGCCCAGGCAGTGAAGAACAGCAAGTACCAGCAGCCTGATGCGTTTCGGCAACTGGAAGAAATTCTTCCCACACCGAATGGCAATCGAACAGCGTCGGGTGCTCCTGGGCACGAGTACTGGCAACAGAAAGTCGATTACGACATCGACGTCGAACTGGACGACCAGACACAACGCATCACCGGCCGAGAGACCATCACGTATTCGAACAACTCGCCGGATTCGCTGACCTATCTTTGGTTACAGCTGGACGCCAACTTATTTCATCCGCAGGCAAACGGTCGCACTTCTGACAACGCCCCGTCATTGTCGAATGGGATCTCATCCCGTGCGCTCGA
The DNA here is from genome assembly GCA_031424595.1 of Planctomycetota bacterium. Lineage (GTDB taxonomy): Bacteria > Planctomycetota > Planctomycetia > Planctomycetales > Planctomycetaceae > SXXK01. The sequence continues at coordinate 2,494 of JANPHT010000710.1, read as the reverse complement.
TTCCCTGCTGACGGCTGAGACATTTCCGGGACATCTGGAGATCACGGAAGTCAAAGATGCCGAGACGAATCAGAAGCTGAACTTTGCAATTGTGCGCACCTGCATGCGGATTGATCTGCCAGCGGACCTGCGGCCCGGGCAAACAACACGATTCTGTGTTTCGTGGAATTACAGCATCAATAATTCGCGTTTGATTTCAGGGCGGACGGGCTTTGAGTATTTCGAAGAGGATAAGAACTATATCTACGAAATGGCGCAGTGGTTTCCGCGTCTCTGTGCCTACTCCGATCTGACCGGGTGGCAGCACAAGGAATATCTGGGCCAGGGAGAATTCACTCTGGAATTCGGAAATTACGTCGTTCGCATCACAGTACCGGACGATCACATTGTGGCGTCAACAGGGGAATTGCAGAACCCTGCCGAGGTTCTGACGGAAGTTCAGAGACAGCGGCTCGAACAGGCGAAATCGGCGGTCGATCCTGTTTTTATCGTGACGCCGGACGAGGCAAAAGCCAATCAGGCGGAAGGCACTCAGGGAAAGAAGACCTGGATCTTCAAGGCGGACAATGTGCGCGACTTTGCGTTCGCCTCATCACGCAAATTTATCTGGGATGCCATCGGACATGACAGCGGTGGCAACAAAGTCATGGCGATGTCGTACTACCCGAATGAAGGCGAGCCGCTCTGGAGCAAGTATTCCACTCGAGCCATCGTGCATACTCTGAACGTCTATTCCAGATACACGTTCAATTATCCCTGGCCAGTGGCAATTTCCGTCAATGGTCCGGTGGGCGGCATGGAATACCCCATGATCTGCTTTAATGGACCTCGACCGGAAAAGGACGGAACCTATTCGGCGCGCACGAAGTATGGCCTGATCATGGTCGTCATCCATGAAGTCGGACACAATTACTTCCCGATGATCGTCAACAGTGATGAACGTCAATGGACATGGATGGATGAAGGTCTCAATACCTTCCTGCAATACCTGGCAGAAGTGGAATGGGAAGAAAACTATCCGGCAGAACGAGGCGAGCCTAAAGACATTACCGGATACATGAGCAGCACAGGTCAGGTGCCCATCATGACAAACTCCGAGTCCCTCCTTCAGTTCGGTAACAATGCCTATGCAAAACCTGCGACGGCGCTGAATATTCTGCGTGAAACTGTGCTGGGGCGGGAGTTGTTTGATTTTGCATTTCGTGAGTATTCACGACGATGGAAGTTCAAACGTCCGTATCCTGCTGATTTCTTCCGCACGATGGAAGATGCCAGCGGCGTCGATCTGGACTGGTTCTGGTATGGGTGGTTCTACACGACCGATCATGTGGATATTGAAATAACAAATGTCCGCCACTACACCTTGAGCGACGGTGATCCCGCTCGGGAAGCCCAGGAGAAACGAGCGGAACGCAGCCAGGAACCTGAGACTCTTTCCAAACAACGCAACAAGCAACTGCCGAAGCTGGTCGATGCGTTCCCGGATCTTAAAGATTTCTACAATTCATTCGATGACCTGAAAGTCTCGGAGGAAGACAAGAAGTCATTTGAAAAGCTCCTTGCTGACCTCAAGCCGCGTGAGACTGAGCTGCTGAAGAATAAGTCGAATTTCTACATCGTCGATCTGAAGAATATCGGCGGTCTGGTGATGCCGGTGATTCTGAAAGTCACGTACGATGACGGCTCATCAGGCATCCTCCGATATCCGGCGGAACTCTGGGTGCGCGACAGCGTTCACAGTTCAAAGCTGATCATCAGCGAAAAAGTGATTCAGGCCGTGGAACTGGATCCTGATCTGGAAACAGCCGATGTGGATCGAAATAACAACTACTTTCCGCCCCGGATCAAGTCGAGTCGGTTCAAGTTGTTTCAGGATCGCAAACGATCGCAAAATGAGATGCAAAAGGCCGGTCTTGGCAGGAAGGAAGACGAAAAGAAGAGTGAAGCTCCAAAAGAAGGCGAGAAGGCTCAGGCGTGACTCAGGCGGTACCGATTCCGAAGTTGATTCGATTGCTCGTGCTGCTGGTCGTTCAGGCGATCGTCACCATGCGTTCGGCAGGCGCAGGACATCCATTCCATTCGACCTTTACAGAAATGGAATGGAATCGGAACTGCGGCCTCTTTGAGGTCGCATTACAGCTTCCCGGATTACAGATTGACGACGAACTTTCGCGGCTTCACAAGCGACGCATCAATCTGGAAACAGCCGAAGACTGCGAACGGCTTTTGCAGGAGTACATCAAGTCCCGGTTCTCAGTGGCCGGGAAAGGACTGGATCAATGCCGGCTGCACTGGGTCGGCATGGAAATCGACGCGCGCAATGTGTGGGCCTATTTCGAGGTGGAACTTTCCAGCCGCGACGTGCAGGGAGCCAGCGTGATTCCAACGAAGCCACAGGCAGAAAGAACACCGATGCAGGGTGTATCATCCAGCCCTGACAGGACGTCGATCGACCCGAAGCTCGCGGAATCGAAGCCGACGCAGCGGGCGCCGG
>JANPHT010000709.1:0-51809 GCA_031424595.1 Planctomycetota bacterium | reverse complement strand
CGGAAGAAGGAATCGCCGTCAAGAAAGGAGACAAACTGATCAAACTGAATGATTCAGTCATCCTGGCAGAAGTTGAGCGTGCCAGAAAACAGTCAACCCTCGTCACGGAAATTGAATTTGCCGTCGTCGCTCTGGAAACCAGCCTGGTCGGTCAGAAACAAAAAAGAGATGCCAACGAGAAACGACCAGGGGCATTTACGCCGAGTGAAATGAGGCAGGTCGATCTTGAGGTCAGAAAAGGCGAAGCCCAACTGGCAAAGTCGAATGACGATAAACTGTTGGCGGAGTTGGATCTCAAGATTAAAGAAGCTCAGCTGAATCAATACACAGTGTACGCCCCATTCGACGGATTCGTAACAAAAGTCCAGCGTTATCCGGGTCAGAACGTTCGACCTGGCGACCCCGTGTTGACACTCACTGATATGTCTGAGCTGCGAGCTAATCTCAAGGTTCATTTTAAACACCGCGATCAATTGTTTGTGGGTGACGAGGTAGAGATTCGAATCGTCGCTGACGAAGGTGCTGCCCAGCGCCCGTTGATACCTGCTGCTCCAGTCGAAGCAGAATCTATTTTTGACAATGGCGTGAAACGCGGGCCCAGCGCTGCCGCAGAGCCCCTTGCAAGTCAGACCGAGACTGACAACTCCGTTTTCATCGGAAAGATTGATCTGATCGATCCCATGCTGGTTGAGGGTTCAACCAATGCCCTGATGGTCCAGTTGGGTGTGACTGTGCCCAATCGCAAGGATCAATTCGGCCGTTTTATGCTGCAGCAAGGGATGCCTGTGAAAGCCGTTGTTCTTGCAAAGAAGCGTTAGAATGGTGAATGACAGCATTTCAATAAGTGACAAAGTGACGCCTGATACGAGACTGGCCCAATCATGAGTTCCGGCAATATGGTCGCATCGAACCAGCGACCAATCCCACTCAGAAAACGTGCGGATCTTGTCGTTGCCAAGATCGATTATCTGGGCGTTGGCTATCAGGTCATCAAAGATCCGATCGCACTGAAGTACCATCGACTGCAACTCGAACAATATCGAATTCTCGAACTGCTGGACGGAAAACGTAGTCTCGAAAAAGTCCGTGATGATCTGAAGTCCGAGTTTCCTACGCTGCAGATTACGCTAAGCGATATCCAGCAGTTGATCACTGACCTTCACAAAAAAGGATTGGTCGTCAGCGATCGCCCCGGCCAGGGGGCAGCAGTTATCAGGGAACGGCAAAAGACACGCAAGGAGAAGATCAAGCAAACTCTGATGAGTCTGCTGTCGCTCCGACTTCCCGGCTGGGACCCAGAGCGAACGTTGCATCGACTGCACCCGTTTGTCAGCTGGATCTTCCATCCCGCAGCGGTCACGATCTGCATGATCTTTGTGGTCTCTTCGTGGCTGGTGTTAGCCGCCAATCTGGAAGAGTTTCACGGTCGTCTTCCGGAATTTCAGAGTTTCTTTGGCTGGCCGAATCTGATTTATCTTTGGGCGACTCTAGGAATTGCCAAAATCATTCACGAGTTCGGCCACGGACTCAGTTGCACTCATTACGGCGGTGAATGCCATGAAATGGGTGTGATGATGCTGGTCTTCAGTCCGTGCCTGTATTGTGACGTCACCGATTCCTGGATGCTGAAGAATAAATGGCATCGAATCATTATCGGTGCAGCCGGGATGTATATCGAAGTCATCCTGTCCGCGCTTGCCATCTATATCTGGTGGCTGACGAAGCCCGGACTGTTGCACCACCTGGCCTTGAATACTTTCTTTGTCACGACAATCACGACGGTTATCTTCAATGCCAATCCGCTGATGCGGTTCGACGGTTATTACATGATGAGCGACTTTCTGGAGATCCCGAATCTCCGTCAAAAGTCGGAAAAACTGCTGAAAGAAGCGTTCTCGTGGTATTGTCTGGGAATCGAATCCAGACCGGACCCGTTTATGCCGGAAACCGGTCGAGCCTGGTTCGTGACTTATGCCATCGCCGCCTGGTGCTATCGCTGGGTGGTCCTCGTTTCGATCAGCATGTTTCTCTACACCGTTCTGAAACCTTACGATCTGCAGAGCCTTGGCATTACGATGCTGGTGTTTTCCATGTCCGGCATTTTCTTTGCAATGTTCCGCAGTATCTATCAAATTATCGCCACACCTCGGATGGAACCCATGAGCAAGACAAAAATGGCAGTCTCCGGAATTGTCTTTGCCGGCGTTGTCTGGGCCGCTTTCAGCACCCCCATTCCATGGTACCATGAAGCTCCTTGTGTGCTGGAGCCGAAAGGCGTTGTGATGGTCTCTGCACCGGTGCCCGGCCAGATTGTGACTCCGAAAGATTATGAGAAGTATTACACGGAACTCGCGGCCTTCGAGAAAAAGATCCAATCGAATCTGAAGCCGAAAACCGATCCGGCTGATCCGACGATCCTGCTGATCAATCCGGAAACGCTCAGCTTGCTCGAGGGCATGCCGACCCCCGATGAATACTCACGGATTCCCCGCAATGGCGAGCCGATCAGAAAGAATGATGTGATTGCTCTCCTTGAGCAATCAGAAGACTATCGCCGTCGAGACGATCTCTACAGCCGAGCGGCCGAATTGTATTATCGGTCTGTCGAAATCGAAGCGTACGAGAGTCGCTCATACGTCAAGGGTGCCACGGATTCTTTGGCTCAGGCGATGATGTTGCAGGAAACCATTCGCGAACTCGTGAAGCTGAATCTCCAACGGGTCGTCCGTGCTCCAGCCAGTGGAATTCTGGTGGCGGCCAAACGAGTGGCTGAGCAGCCAGGCAGTGAGATCGATCCTATGAAACTGGAGGCGTGGAACGGGACTCCGCTGGACCCGGAAAATGCCGGTTGCCGCCTGGAAGCCGGCCAGGAAATCGTCAGCATCGCGCCTTCCGACAAAGTTCAGGCCGTACTGTACATCGATCAGGGCGATCGGGACGATCTCAAGGGCGAAATGGAAGTCGAGATCAAACTGGATCACCTCCCAGACATTACCTGGATCACAAGAGTCACCCAGGTTTCACTGAAGGGTGAAGTCATGGCTCCGGAAGCCCTGACGACTCGATTCCAGGGTCCGCTCGCGACGAAGCCGAGCCAGCAAGGGCAGGAGCAACTCGCCAGCACAGCCTATCGCGCGATTGCAGAAATGCATTTCGAGGCCCCGGAAAGCCTGCCGGACGGCGTGCTGATGCGTCCTGGCATGCGAGGCAACGCGCGGTTCATTATTTCGAACCGTACCGCTGCCTATTGGGCGTGGCGATATATCTGCGAAACGTTCCGATTCCGAGTTTAGAACGCCTAACAAAACTGGGACTGGCTCCCGAATCTTGCCAAAAATGCTCAACAAAAGGACGCAAGGAGGGTGCCTGTCCCAGTTTTGTTAGAGCCTCTTAGTCAGTTCGGTTGCTGCTTAAATCGAGTGGTCGACTGAATCTTTATCAGCCTTGCGTAGATCACACCGTTCTGTGCGGCTTCAGCAAGGACGTCGATATCCTGGGGAATCGTCGCCAATTCAGGTCGAAGGTCTGCCAGTCGATGAATCAACAGCAGAAGTCCATGCTGCCGGGATTCGTCGTATTCCCATGCCACAAGTTTGATGCGTCGGTGTTGAACGATCGGGACAAGCGCTTCGATATCGCTTAACTGAAATTGATGGCTTACCGGGGCTACCAGCACGGTGGAATCTTCCGGTACTTGCTGCCAGAAGCGGGAATTCAATGCGTCTGACCAATAGCCAGCTTCCATACCAAGCCACGCTGCTCCTCGGTTGCCTGCGGTGAGCGGGCCGTACTGTGAGATCGCCAGCGGCTGCATGATCCAATACAGCGGCGCAATCGTGATGGTCGTCCATACCAGCGCCTTCTGCCATGCGGGCCGTTCCGACACGACGGCCGATGTCACCGCTGCCGCGAAGTCTTTTGGAGACATCCATAGAGTGAATCCACGCCCTGCAAGAACTGCCAGTGATGGCATGACAATCAGAAACAATCGCGTTTCATCGTAGACCGGTACGCCAGGCACAGCGAAGACAATCAAGGGAAACACGACGCAAAGAACAAGCAGTCGTTCAACAGGATCGAATGCCTTCTTTGTCAAGCGAAGCAGAATTCCAGTGAGTGTCCATGCCGGTAAGGAAATCAACAGCATCACAAAGGGAAAATGCCAGGGAACAGCGCTGTCCGCGTATCGTTGGCCGAAGTACCAGCAATAAAGCGTCGGGCGTTTTGTTGTTCTGCCCAGATATCTCAGAATGTTGTTCTCAGGGTCCAGCCACAGCCATGGCCAACCAGCAACAAATATCAACGCACCCGCAATCCCATAGAACGCCAGAGGCCGAATGGATCGCCAGCGAAATTGCCAGGTGGACCACAAAACGACAATGACGGGCAGCAAAATTCCCTGGACCTTCGTCAGCAGCAGAACGCCCCACAAACAGCCACTGAGAATGGCCTGCCGCGTTGTTGGTGGTTTGATATTCGTCCACCAGGTAAGCAACGGTAACATCGCCGCGACCCAGGCCAGGTTCGTCGCCGATTCCAACGCCGCCAGCCTCGCATGGCCCATCACATGTGGCATTCCAATCAGCATGACGGCCGCACAGAGGCCTGTCGCGTAACCATATCGCCGTCGAGCGAACTCTGCGATCAGCAAAGTGGTGATGGCAAATGCCAGGCACGAACCCAATCGAGCTGCCGGAACATTGTACGCGGTTGATTCCGAACCCGGGATCAGCCACGACGTCAATTGATGGGACATCCCGAGCAGCACTCGACCAAGAGGCGGATGATCAGGCAAATAGCGACTACTTCCGAAAACGTCTCTGGCGACGGACGGAGTGAACAGCAATGGTCCGTGCTGTCCGAGGGCATCAACAAGGTAAACTCCCTGATCGATATTGAAGGATTCGTCGAGAGTCAGCCCAGGTCCAACTGGCAAGTCAGAATCGACAAGTCCATGATTGATCATCATCGCCGCAAGAAGAAATGCGACGAGAGCGACGATTGAGGATGAGGCAGAGATACGAAACATGGGACTTATCTCGATCCATCTCCCTCGGGTCCTGTATGTTCCAAGGCTGGAACTGCGGAAAAAAAACACGTATTAGCCTGGCGCTGTCTGATACACAAATCACCCTACACCACAAAGCCAACAACCTCCCAACAAAAAGCCACCGGACCATCTCAAAAGACTGTGCTATGACGTGGGATCATACCCTACCACGCAGGCAAGAATTGTTGGGTGTTTCAGTTTTTATGAAGGAAGGGATCATAAAGGATCAATCTTCAACGCCGTTTCCGTCGCCCGGAGACCACACAAATTTACGACTGAAGCATCGCTACCTGAAGACAAAACGAACAAAGGCAGAATTCCCGGTGGACTTTCAGTCGGCGTTTTAGTGAACGCCTGACCGATTTCCGGGACTGGCCATCGTTCTTCCGGCTTCATGGTGCCGCGATCTTCCGGACGGTAATCTTCGCACAGGATCACTTCAGCTTCGCCGTGCGGTTGGAGTTACGGATGTGATCGAAATTCATCGAACACCCAAAGTTCCAGTCGAACACCCTGAGCCTTTGCATCATGTTTTGCCTGAATCAAATCACGTTGAACGGCACGAATCGGACTCGGCTTGATAACATGACGCTGACGATCCCGCATGGTCGGACAGCGATCGTCGGACTTTCCGGGGCCGGCAAGACGTCACTTTTGAACATTCTGGCAGGTTTTGAATCGCCCGATTCTGGTACGTTGACGCAGTCACAATCCGGCCGGATTGACCGATTATCGATCTATTGGGTACCGCAAAATGGAGGGCTGTGGCCACATCTGACTGTCGAACAGCATCTGGAATGCGTGAATAAAGTTCGAAAATCGACAGACGAAATTGTGGAATCAATGGGTCTGGCGAATCGCCGATCGGCGTTTCCGGGCGAATTGTCGCAAGGCGAACGATCTCGGCTTGCACTGGCTCGTGCCTTAGCGACTCGAGCGGAAGTGCTGCTGATGGATGAACCGCTGAGTCATGTCGATCCCGTGCGAAAACCGGTGTACTGGAAGTCTGTTGAGCGTTTGTTGGAGAAAGATCAGATCTCAGTGATATTCTCGTCTCACGAACCGGAGATCGTCCTTCGCCATTCAGATCAGGTGATCTGTCTGCATGAAGGCCGCGTTGCCTTCCAGGGAGCGACGAGGGATCTTTACAACTTTCCTCCGGGCAGTTTCGTCGGAGAGTTTCTCGGGCCGGTCAACTGGTTCGAGTCAGAAGAGGCGGTGATGTTGTCGGAGAATCATGATCGGCAACAATCCGCATTTGGAGTTCGGCCAGAGCGGTTGATCCTGAGTCTTGATCCGTCATCGCCATTGGAGTTAACCGCTGTGACGTATTCAGGCGCCTATGTGGAATCGGTGGTGACCCATGTGGAATCACGAAAGATAAGGACGATCCTGCATCAGACAGTCGGTGAGATGCCTCAGCCGGGGCAGCGAATTGGATTGAGGATGCTGAAACCCGCAACGCAGTCGCCTGCGGCTTGCCGTTAAACGCTGTGGGAAAAAATGAATCGAAGGGTTGTCGAGTTGGATTCGGAATCAAAAGACTGCGTAACGGAGCCAGTGATGGAAACATCATTTGGCATCACTACGCCTGTTGGTTTTCAACCCGATGATATGTCATCTCAGAGTAAGCCGTTCGATGGATGGCGTCTTTGGGTCGCAGCAACTCTGCTTTTGTTGTCGGGATGCACTTACGAAAACACTGAACCGGAATTCGAGATCTCACGTTTTGATTCGTGGAAGGTTCCGTCATCGGGCCGCTTCCTGCCCGCGCCTCGAGGCTTGTATTCCGATGCTGACGACAACGTGTTTGTTCTGGACGATGCTGGTCGAGTGCTCGTGTACAACAGCCAGGGCACAATCACTCAGCAGTGGGAGATGCCGGAGTTTGCAGCGGGCAAGCCGGAAGGCATCTGGGAACTGCTCGACGGAAAGATCGGCGTCGCGGACACACACTATCATCGGGTCGTGATTTTCAACCCTGATGGCACAGTCAGTCGTATGTTCGGCACTCAAGGAAACGGCGAGGGACAGTTTGTGTTTCCCGTTTCGATTGCTCAGGATCCCCATGGTTTTTTGTACGTCGGCGAATACGGCGACAAGCAGCGGATTCAGAAATTTACGGCGGCAGGCGAATTTGTCACCGAGTTTGGCGAACATGGGGCAGGTGACGGTCAGTTTCAGCGACCAAGCGGCATGTCGTGGCAAAACGGCGAAGTTTACGTCGTGGATGCGTTCAATAACCGCATTCAGGTGTTCAGCGATGTCGGAAAATTCCTGCGAGTTGTCACTTTGCCAGAGAAATCCGCGCCGCTGGAGTATCCATACGATATGCGGGTGACCAAAAACAATCTGATTTATGTGATCGAAAACAAGTCCGCACGGCTGACGGTGATGCGTCCGGACGGCACAATTGTCGGTCGGTTCGGAAAACCGGGGCGAGGCATGAATGAGTTTTATCAGCCCTGGGATCTGACTGTGTTGACCGACGGACGGGTGCTTGTCGCGGATACCGGAAATCATCGACTGGTGGAATTGACTCCATGAACTGGCTGCGAACAACTTTCAGACGGATCTTTCCGCTGCCGCACCGACCGGTGAAATGGACGGCCGTCATTCCGCTGTTCGTGTTTGCCGTTCTCTTCGCGCTGATTTGCTTTTCGATCCTGCCGACGTTTGTGGTGACGATATCAAAGAAATTCTGGGACTGGGAATACTTTCGAATTCCCAAGCCTGCGTTTGAGATTGTGCGCGAGCTGGAATTTGCTCGACCATGGGCCTTTGCTTTGCTGATCTTCACACCATGGTTGTGGTGGATGCAGGCCGCAGGACACGCTGGGCTTCCCGCGCGGCGAGGTGCCTGGGCGGCGTTTATTCGTTTGATGATTTGTGGTCTGCTCATTCTGGTTCTGGCGGAGCCTCGAGCGGTTCGGACCAGCGATGTCGTTTCGGTCGTTTATACCATCGACGTTTCCGACTCGGTGAATGAGGCTCGTAATCAGGCTCTGGATCTGGTGGCCGGGACGGCCGCTCAGAAGCCGGCGACGGATCAGGCGGGACTGGTCGTCTTCGGGCGCACAGCGGCTGTTGAGTATCCGCCTCGCGAAACGTTTCCGTTTGAGAAGTATCTCAATTCTCAGGTCAGTCAGGATGCCACAAATCTTGAGCAATCTCTGGCCCTCAGTGCGGCCATGTTGCCGGAGGAACATCTGGGACGAATTGTGCTGGTGAGCGATGGAACAGAAACCGTCGGACAGTTGAAGGATATTGTGGACGACCTGCAGTCTCGTGATGTGCAGGTGGATGTTGTTCCTATTGAATACGACTACAAGCATGAGGTTTTGCTGGAACGGCTCGACCTGCCTCGGTTCGTCAAACTGGGCGAAACGTATGAAGCGTCGGTGGTGCTCAGTTCGCTTGCCAAAGGCAAAGGCACTCTTGTACTGCTCGAAGGCGAAAACACCATCGCTCGTCAGGAAGTGGAATTTGAGCCCGGAAAGAGTCGCTATTCAATTCCGATTAAGGTCGATCAGCCTGGGTACTATGAGTATTCGGCCAGGATTGAACTGAATCCGGGTGCCGATAGTCGTCCCGAGAACAACGCCGTCAAGAACTATTTGTATCTCGATGGCCCTGGCCGAATTCTGCTGGTGACCGATCCGCAGAGTAACCCGGCCGAATGGAAGGCGATGGAGACGGCTCTGAAGCAGGGCGAACGCGAAGTCCAGATTCTCAGCGCGCTGGAGTTTCCGCTGGATCCACTGTCACTGATGCCCTACGACGCGGTCATCTTTGCGGATGTCGCGGCCGATTCCTTGTTGGCCAATCAGATGCAGGCGATGCACGATGCCATTCGCAATCTGGGGATCGGTTTTATGATGGTCGGAGGCCCGAACAGTTTTGGCCCGGGCGGCTGGCAGGGTTCTGTCATTGCCGACGCCTTGCCGATTTCTATGGAGATCAGCAACAAGAAGATCCTTCCCAAAGGCGCGTTGGCGATTATTTTGCACACCTGCGAGTTTCCTCAGGGCAACAGCTGGGCCAAGCGAATCACGAAGAAAGCCATTCAGGTTCTGAACTCCGAAGACCTCGTCGGCGCCATGGCGCAGACGATGAATGGGGACGAGTGGATTTTTGAACTGACGCCCGCATCGAAGTACAATGAATTGGTTCCGCTGATTAACAACGCATCGATCGGGGACATGGGCACTTTTGGTACGACCATGCAGTTGGGGCTGACAGCACTCGTGAAGTCAGATGCGTCCAGCCGCCATATGATTATCATTTCGGATGGCGATGCGTCGCCACCCACGCCGGAACTCGTCGGAAAGTTCATTGAGAATCAGATTTCTGTTTCCACGGTGGCCGTTTTTCCTCACAACGGCGACGTGACGATTCTGGAAGAGATTGCCGGCGCGACGGGAGGTCGGTTTTACTATCCAAATGATCCGAATCAGTTGCCTTCGATCTTCATCAAGGAAGCCAAGACCCTGCGTCGGAGCCAATTGCAGACTCGCGACTTTGTTCCCATGCTGGTCAACGTTGATCCCATGCTGAAGGAGATTACTGATTCTCCGCAGTTGCATGGTTACGTGTTGACAACACCTCGCGATGATCCCCGGGCGACGATCGTCCTGGCCGCTCCTCCGACGGAGAGCGAAATGGCTTCGGGCGAAACGGAGACAGATCCGATTCTTGCAGTCTGGCGTTATGGGCTGGGTGTGACTGCGGCGTTTACATCCGATCTTACGGAACGCTGGGGCAAAAGCTGGGTTGCGTGGGACCAATATCAAAAGCTGGTCAATCAGATGGTGACTCGCATCAGCCGTGCTCGCCGCGAGCAGTATTTGCGAGTTTACACGTACGTCAACGGTAACGAAGGCGTAGTGGTTGTTGAGGATTTTCATCCTGAGGAAACACTGCTGGATGTCAATGTTTCGGTGACAGGTCCTAATAATTTTGAGCAGTCTCAGCAAGTGCGGCAGATCGCTCCACGTCGCTATCAGACCAGCATGCCGCTGAAGGGAGAAGGCCGTTATCAGGTCATGATTGGTGCCACGGATGGAACTCGCAAAGAAACAGCGTATGCCGGCTTTATTGTTTCGTATTCGCCGGAGTACCTTCGATTTCGAGCCAACCCGATTGTGCTTCGAGATATCGCCGAGAGAACGGGTGGATCGGAGCTTCAGACAGATCAGTCGCTTGAGGAACTTGCAAAAATCATTTATGGCAATCGCAAGCCCAAGCGCAGCAGTCGACCGATCTTTGACTGGTTCCTGATGGGATTGGCGTGTCTACTGCCGATGGATGTGGCCATTCGCAGAGTCCAGATCGACCTGGCATGGATCAGGAAACTTTTCCGTCGCGAGAAGCGTGAATCGAACGCCACGATCGGTGCATTGCTGCAACGCACAGGTGAGGTTCGGTCTTCACTGAATAGTCAGCGAGATAGTCAGCGAGAGGCGAATGCCGGAAGTTCGCGATCAGAGTCCACAGCCGGTCGACCGATGGCAACGCGGCAGCGGCCCACTGCGACGGGTGCCACACCGGAGACAAAGCTGACTTCACAATCCGCATCTTCACAATCCGCATCGCCGCCGCCAACGTCGGATGATGGTGGGACCACTTCTCGACTGCTGGCCATGAAGAAAAAGCGAGAAGAAGGTGGAGACAAGAAATGATGATGAAAGAAGTGCCGGAGAGTTCCAGGCACTTTTTTCAATGGCAGGCCTCCCCCGCTGAAACATTTGGCGCGTTCTGTTACTAAGGTGAGTACCACGGGGCTGATACCCGGCGGCTCGCCAGTTCATTTTCTCTGTCAATTCAACACGGCAATTCACTTCAAACAAGACACTCCATTCTCCGAGCCAATCCATGACCGAACAACTTAGCCCCGCCCAACTTCAGGCGGAAGCCGATCAATTTCGAACCGAGTTTCAGATCGTACGGGAAGCCGTGGGCAAGGTGATTGTCGGTCAGCAGCGAGTCGTCGAGGCGACTCTGACGGCACTGCTTTGCGGCGGTAACGTGCTGCTGGAAGGCGTACCGGGTCTCGGCAAAACGGAACTTGTGAAAGCGTTGTCGCAGGTGCTGAAGCTGGATTTCAAGCGAATTCAGTTTACTCCCGACCTGATGCCGGCCGACGTCATCGGTACGAACATCATGACCACGGACGATACTGGTAAATATCGCTTCGAGTTTCGCCAGGGACCGATCTTCACTCAGCTGCTGCTGGCCGACGAAATCAACCGAGCGACGCCCAAGACTCAATCAGCATTGCTGGAAACGATGCAGGAAGGAACAGTCACCACCGGCGGAAACACCTATCGACTGGATCCGCCATTTTTCGTGTTAGCCACCCAGAACCCGATCGAACAGGAGGGCACATTTCCGCTGCCCGAAGCGCAGTTGGACCGCTTCATGTTCAAAGTCGTGGTGCCATTTTTGAATCGAGCCGAGTTGAACGAAGTGGTGACTCGAACGATTCTGAAGAAAAAAATCGAAGTCACGACGGTGATCGACGGGGCTCGGATTCTGTATCTGCGCACGGTGCTTGATCGAGTCGTCGTGAGTGATCCAATGCGAGACTATGCGTGTCGGCTGGTGTTGGCAACACATCCCGATTCTGAATTTGCACCGGAGCGAGTCAAGAAGTATCTCCGTTGGGGGGCAAGTCCGCGAGCGGCTCAGGCCCTGATCCGGGCGGGGCGTGTGCGTGCGTTAAGTCAGGGACGTGCGCATGTCTCATTTGATGACATTCGCTCGTTTGCTCACGAAGTGCTGCAGCATCGCGTGCTGTTGAATTACGACGGTCAGGCGGAGAACGTGTCGGTCAAAGAACTGATCGATGAATGTGTGAACAAGCTGCCAATCGAGGCGTAACTCTGCTGCTCGTCAGGTTAGTGTTGGATCGAGACACAGGATATCCCGCGTGACGAACGCTCCCTCGCAATTTTCATCGCTCTTCGACAACTCGCTGCTCAATCAGATTGAGCGGATGCGTTTGAAGCCCATTCGCCGACTCACAAATCGCAGTCGGGGTGAACATCTTTCCGGCAAAGGCGGCAGCAGCACGGACTTCGCTGACTACCGCGATTATGCAGCGGGAGATGATCTGCGGTACGTCGACTGGAATATCTTCGCCAGACTTCGACGCCCTTACATCAAGCAGTTCCAGCACGAAGAAGAGATGCACGTGGTGCTGCTGATCGATGCGTCCACGTCCATGCTGTTTGAAGACAAATTGCTGCGCGCGAAACAGGCAGCGGCGGCCTTTGGGATTATGGGACTACTGAACGTCGAACGAGTCAGCGCGTATGCGGTTCATTCACAGCCGGACAAGCCGTGGATGTTTCCGCCCGGCTCCGGAAGGACTCGCATCCGGCAGTTGCTGGCTTTTATGGAACAGCTGGAGGGCGGCGGAAGCGTTCCGATCGAAAAAGCCATAGAGACCATGCTGCGGTTTCACCGGGGGCGAGGCGTGGCCATCATCGTCAGCGATTTTCTGACGTTCGGTGACCTCAGTCGCCCGATGAACATGCTCTACAGTTCCGGTCTGGAAGTGTGGGGACTGCAAGTGCTGGCGGAATCGGAGATCAACCCTAACGTGCAGGGCGATCTGCGGTTTGTCGACAGCGAAACACAGGAGACGCTTGATATTACCAACGCTTCAGAACTGCTGAACGTCTATCAGGACCAGAGGCTTTGGCTGCAGCAGAATCTGGACACGATGTGCCGAAGTCGACAGGGACGATTTCTGTCTGTCAGTTCCGGAGCCACCATCAATTCCATCCTCTTTGATCAACTGTGCCGACAGGGGTGGATTCTGCGATGAAATGGCCGAGCTTTGTCAATCTGTTTGGTGCCTGGTTTTTCCTCGCACTCATCCCGCTGGTCATCCTGTATTTCCTGAAGCTGCGCCGGCCGAAGATGGAAGTTCCTTCGCTCGCGCTGTGGCAGAGTGTGGTCAATGATCAGCGAGTGAACTCACCCTTTCAAAAGTTCCGCCGCAACCTCTTGCTGCTGTTGCAGATCATTTTGCTCTGCCTGCTGGTGCTGGCTTTGATGCAGCCGTTTTTGTCGGCGGATGCAGACGTTGCGGAGTACACGCCATTGCTGATTGATTGCTCAGCCAGTATGTCGGCCACGGATGAATCAACCGGCAAGTCGCGACTGGACCTGGTCAAAGAGCAGGTTCGGGAGCAGATTGAAAACCTGTCGGGCGATCAGAGGATTGCCATTTTTTCGTTTTCCGCCACCGGCCGAAGGCTCACGGAATTCACGAACGATCGTCGCATGCTGCTGAAGGCGCTCGATGCCATTCAACCGACGGATTTACCCGGCCAGCTGGATGACGTGCTGCGAATGGCGGCGGCTTATACTCGCACGTTTCCGATCGAAACGGTGACCGTCATGACAGACGGAAATCTGCCGGGCCAGGTGGATTTCGAACTTCCATTTTCTCTGGAAGTGAAGCGGGTTTCTCCGGGCGGTCCGAACGTCGGCATTACGGAAATGAGTGCTCGTCGAAGCGGGCCGAAAGAGTGGGAAGTGTTCGTCAGAGCGTCAAGTTCCTCGGTCGATCTGCGAGGAGCGGAGCTGGAATTCTATGAGAATGGCGAAAAGACCAATTCGCAGGCCATTGAAGTCTCTAACGAAGAGGCTGAGCGATTGGTGTTTCCGGTCGGTTCAGGTACCGCCCGGCTGCTGGAAGCTCGATTGATACCAACCAGCTACGATTCGATGAAGGTTGATGACAGCGTGTGGTTGACACTTCCGACCGCCCGACCGTTGAAGGTCTGGACATCTCCAAAGCTGAGTTCCTGGCGGCATGCGATCCGAGTGCAGCCGAACCTTGAAATGGCAGACACGACAGAAGACCAGCCGAAGGGGTCGGATTACGATCTGATTGTCAGCGATACTTTGGAAACTGGGGGAGCAGTCGCTCCGGTGCAGGTCTTCGTGGGAGTGATTCCCACAGATTTGCAGGATCTGATTGAGATCAAAGAAGACGTCGCTTACGTGGTTGACTGGAACCGCACGTCCCCGCTGCTTCGGCATGTGCAATTGGCCGATGTGCAGGTTGGCGAGCAGCCACGGCTTGCAGTCGGTGCTGGAGCGAAAGATCTGGAGGAACGTGGTTACGAAGTGCTGATCGATGGAAATGCCGGTCCACTGTTGTTGCAGCGGAGGGAAGGTCTGAGCGTTTCATTCTGGTTTACGTTTCACACGGACAAATCGACGCTGCCCTATCGAGTGGGTTTTCCGATTATCGCTGCAAACGCCGTGGAATCGGCTCTCAAACAGGCATCGCTGTCGGAGGTTTCGGCCGCTCCGACTGGCGTGTTGCCGCCGATCGCCGTGGAAGCGGATCGCAGTTACACGATCAGGACTCCTGATGGTCAGCAGATTCCGGCGACGTCAACGGCCACAGGTTTGCTCACGGGAATCCCGGCTGCCAGGGTGGGGCGTTATGACGTGATGGAAGGCGCTGATCTGACAACTTCGGTGGGCACCGGACTTTTGAATGCCACGGAATCCACACTGAAGTCTGTTGAGGAAATTCGCTTCTCCGAGTTGACGGTTTCGGCTGAACAGACAGACAAGATCGATTCGGACAGACCACTGTGGTGGATTCTTGCCTTGCTGGCGTTTGCGGTCATGCTGTTTGAATGGTGGTACTTCCAGCGAGCGCGGGGAGCGGCGGTATGACAGTGGGAATTCGTCAGCACCGGACCAATGGCAGCGTGTCAGTGTTTCGAGTGATCGCTTCCAGGTTTTGTCAGCTGCAACGGGCAGACCGAATCAGTTTTGTGTTGCGTGTCGTCGTGGCGATGCTGGTACTTTTGGCTTGCCCCATCATAGAAGCCAAAGACAAACCGCCGGTGGGGCTGAAGCTGGAACTAATGTCGATCCGCAATCGATCGTCGGGACCGTTGCCTGTGCATGTGAAGCTGGAATACAACCTGCCGCAGATTCTGGAAGGCGACCTTGAACTGTCCATTTACGATGCGCTGGATACTTTTTCACGCGACGATTTGATGGCCAAAATCCTGTACGAAGACATCGTCCTTGCCGGGCGGGATTATGAGTTTAATATCGTGCTGCCCCCACTCCGAACGGCCGTCACTCAGAATTGGGCCATCGAAGCATTTTTTGTGACAGAGAATGAGCGGATTCCGCTGAGTTCGGTACCGGATGGCTCTGGTCCTCCTCAGGCGCATGACCTGCTGACAACCAGTCCTCTGGAACGCGGAGTTCTTGTTTGTTCCTGTTCGACAGATCCTGTTGCTCAGCCCGTCTCAGCAAACAGAAAGTTTCTGGAAGAGAATCTGTCTCTGGATAACTACAACCCCCTCTACGAGGAACTGGAGCAAAAGGCGATCGCGGCCGGCGATCCGGCATCTGGCGCTGCACAGGCAGAAAAAATCGGACGCACGATTATTCATTTTGCCGGACAATGGTCTGCCAAAGATCTGCCTCAGGACCCGCTCTCGTACTGTGCATTTGACATGGTTTTGTTGTCCGACGGAGCATTGGCGAGGTTGACCACAGATCAGCTTGCCGGGCTCACCAAATGGGTCCGTGGTGGAGGCAGTGTGTGTGTGCTTCCCGATGTTCCCATGAAGCCCCAGCACCTTGATTTTCTGCGAACTTTGTTCGAGCATGGCACCGGAAATCCTGCGAATTTGACGCTTGATTCTGAGGGGCGATTGTTGGTTGTCAGCGATGTTAATGACCCAGTGCTTTTCAGTCACTTTGGACTTGGTCGAGCCGTATTGCTGCCATCCGTGGAGAGTCTGGAGCAACGATTGAATTCGGAGGAACTTGGCAGCGTCGTGGCGTTTCTCTGGAAGGTGCGAAGGAATCAGGCGGTCTGGAAGGGGAAGCCATGGACTGGCATTTCGATGATCAATCAGCTTAAGACTTTGGGTATCGATGCCCAACAGGATGAGCGTGGTGTGTATGTCACCGAGGGCAATGTCAGACAACTCAGCCGCTATTTTTACGGCGGCGTGCAGATTTCCAACGGTCGATTCTATCTGCGGCGTGAACACCTGAAGTCCATGTTTGGAATCAACGACCAGATCAACCCCAGGACCGAGGCCTTACTGGCGTTCGCTGAGCAGAGTCTGCTGCCGTCTGATGTGGAAATGGTTCCCGCCTGGATGCTGGCACTCATTTTGTGCGGCTACGTGCTGACAATTGGTCCAATCGACTATTTTGTTCTCGGCTGGCTCCGAATACGCAAGTACACGTGGATTCTGTTTCCGATCGTGACGCTGGCGTTCACTTTCATCATGATTGCTGCGGCCAATCGTTACATGGGCAGCGACGACACGGGCGGCAAGCTTGTCATCACGGACGTGGTCGACGATGGCATCGTTGCTCGACAGACGGTGTTGTCGACACTGTTCGTTGGGGCGCAGTCGGAAATCCGTACGTCCCATACGACTCAACTGGTCGTTCAGGCAGAAGATTCGTTTTCAGCGGCTGACTGGCCGGCCACGTTCGGACAGGGACCTGAGAAGCAGCCTGACGTTCCGCTGAATTACTTCGGACACTTTCCGCAGAATTATTCGATCGCTCAGAAGGTTCAGCAATGGTCGCCCGTTTCGCTGAGAACACTGTCACTGGAACCTGACGACGTCAAGCTACCCGCTATTGACTGGAGTGATCAGACGCTCGTGACAACACCAGAAGGCAACGAAAAACTCAGGCAGGCGATTCATGGAGCCAAAACTGTTTCCGGCATGAAACATATGGCCGTCGTCTATCACAACGGTTCCATAAGTCCTCTGTACGGAGAGTATCAGGAGGGCGTGCAGACTCTGCAGCCAAATGTGCTTTACCCCTACAACAATTCGCAGCCACCAGGTCGAGATGCAGCCTTCAATCAGTTGCTCTCGTTCCTGCCGACATCAAAGACACAGGATCAGAGCTTTTTTCGTATCGTCAGTCAGGTTTCTCCCGAAGGTGCGGGATCGCTTGAGGATCTGGCATTCCTGGATGCTGCCGACCCAGAACAATGGGCGCTGGTTGTCATGAGGTCAGACGGAGAGAACATCGAAGTGTTCAGAAAGTTGTATATCGTCAGATAATCGTCCGATGCTGTCGTCTCTAACGACGTCGGCAGCGTGAAATTCCGAAATCAAGCACGATCGGGGAAGGTGTGCGGAGGGCTGACGCCCTTCCGCTCGCCTTGAATAAGGCAGCAATGTCTGCATCAGGTTGCAATTATGTCGACGAATAACCTTCCATCGCACCAGAGTTCTGCTCCGGCAGTTCCAGCGAAGCCTCTGGTCGTTGCACCGCAGCCTCTGGCGATTTGCATCCGCGATCTGCGAGTCAGCTATGGTAAGTTTGATGCCGTTAAAGGTATCTCTCTGGATATTCCCAAAGGCGAAGTGTTTGGATTTATCGGACCGAACGGAGCCGGTAAGTCGTCCACTTTCCGAGTCCTCGCAACGCTGCAGCCGAAGTTTCGTGGAATGGCGCTGGTTTGCGGCCTGGATGTTTTGAGCCAGGCTCAGAAGGTTCGCGACATCATGGGGTTCGTCCCCGATTTTTTTGGCGTGTATGAAGATCTGACAGCCCTCGAGTATCTGAACTTCTTTGCGGCCGCCTACAAGCTGCCGATTTCCAAGCGCAAAGGAACGATCGACGATGTGCTGACGCTGACCGACATGACGCACAAAGCTCAATCGGCTGTCGATAGTCTGTCGCGAGGTATGAAGCAGCGTCTGGCGCTGGCACGCGTCCTTCTGCATGACCCACAAGTGCTTTTGCTGGACGAGCCTTCAAGCGGACTGGATCCTCGAGCCCGCATCGAAATGCGCGAGCTCTTAAAAGCGCTGCGTGAGATGGGAAAGACCATTCTCATCAGCAGTCATATCCTCTCAGAGCTGAGTCAATTGTGTACTCGCATCGGCATCATTGAACTGGGCCAGATGGTGGCGCAGGGTTCCGTGAATGAAATTTACCGCCAGTTGCAGGTGAAGCGAGTGATTCACGTGCGGATTGAGAATCCGGCAGCCGATTTGGCGGATCGTGTGATGAGAATCCCGGGTGTGGAGTCCGTCGATAAGCAGGTTGATCGCTGGGAAATTCGGCTGCATGAGGATCAGGTGTCCATCGCTGATCTGCATCAGGCACTTGTCGATGAAAAAGCAAGATTGACGATGTTTCAGCCTGAAGCCATGGATATGGAAACAGCATTCATGAAGCTGACGGAAGGAAAGACCGCGTGAGCATACTCCGCTTCATTCCTGAACTCCCACTGCTGCGGCGGGAACTTATCGAACTGGCCAACCGCCGTCGTACTTACGTGGTTCGATTTTTGGGCGCCATCGTCGTTTTGTCGATTGTGCTGTGGCAGTTCTTTGAACAGATCAACGGCATTGCCGGCGCGATCAGAGTTGGCGGCCCTGCGGGTGGATGGATACCTAATAAGTTCTACGGCGCGGGCGGTCGAGTTTTCTTTGCCATTGTGCCAATGCTTTTTCAGAGTGTGCAATTGCTGATGCCGGCGCTGATTTGTGGAGCGATCACGATTGAAAAAGAAAGAAACACTCTGGGAACACTCTTCGTAACCCGGCTGTCTCCGATGACAATTGTTCTGGAAAAGCTTGGCAGCCGAATTGTTCCGATGCTGACTTTTCTGCTGCTGACATTTCCATTACTGGCCTTTGTTTACTCGCTGGGCGGTGTTGATACAGCGTTACTCCTGAGCACGCTCTGGCTGCTGCTTTGCGAATGCCTTTTCTATGCCAGTGTGGGGCTGCTGTGCAGTTCATGGTTTGCCACTACGGCATCGGCATTCATTGCTGCCTATATTCTCTCCGGGTTGTTAATCATCAGTTCCACGATCATGCAGGTGGGTATGTTTCTTCCGGTACTGACTCCGTACGACGTCTGGAAATTCGCATTTGGACGACTGGACTTCTATTCGAGCGGCAGTAGTCGAGGATGGATAGCTGAGGTCCTTGCCGACATTTTGAATGATGGAAGTGGTACCGGAAGGTCAGTCGTGCAGACGCTGATCGCGGTCTCAGCCGCCTCGGTACCATCTCTCCTGGCTTCTGCGATCTTCTTATTGTTGGCTCGCCTTTTTCTGATTCGTCGCGCTTTCATCTCTTCGTCTTCGGTCATGTTGAGAACCTTCAAATGGATTGACGGCTTCTTCACACGGCTGAATGATCGAACGACCGGGGGGGTTGTTTTGATCCGTGATTACGAATCACTTCCGCTCTTTGATCCGGTGGCCTGGCGAGAACGGGCAAAAAAGTCACTTGGCAAAGCTCGGTATCTGTTTCGAGTGCTGATTGTGCTGGAGGGCCCCGTGCTCTTCATCTGTCTTGGGGCGGCGACGGTTTCCCATACGACCGATTTTTCCGGACTCCGAGTTCTGCTGTACCTGATGTGGGGCATCACGACGATGATCCTTGCGATGAAGGCCTCCACCATGATTTCTTCGGAAAGAACCCGAGAGACTCTGGATGCGTTATTTTCGACACCACTGACCAGTAAAGAAATCATCCAGCAGAAAATTGCCGGGATGAGACGGTTGATGATCGTTTTGTCGATCCCGATTCTCAGCATTCACTTTACGCTGTTGCTGATGCAGTTCGATGTCAGGAACCTGATTCTTAATCCTTCGGTGCCCAGTACTTTGACGTTCTCGCTTTACAGTGTCATGACAGTCGCGACGACCTGCACAGTGATGCATCTGATTGCGTGGCTCTCAGCGTTGATGGGGTTACGATCGACAACACAGGCTCGCTCTGTGATGGCAGCCATCAGCACCATTTCAATCTGGCTGGTGGTGTCTGTATTCCTCTTCAGCCCCGGGGGATTTTTGTATGGGATTATTCTCCAGGGAACGTCCCCTCACTCAGATCTCGCCCAATTTCGTCCAGGATATTCATCAATGGCCTATCGAGAAACCTTTGAACGGAATCTGGCGATCGTCTCAACAATGGCCTGCATGGTTCGCCCCGACGGCAGCATTCAGGCGAACGAGAGTATTCTGATTGCCGCATCCGGCGCGAGTATCAGCCAGATGGAAGCCTTCCACGGTTTTTCGCGCTCAAGATTCGATGCGTTTCTGGCGTCGCTGCTTGTCCTTCTGGTACAAGTGCTGATCCTGTTTATAGTTCGTGTCCTGACACTTACACTTGCCCCCCGTCTTCTCGGACGAAGGGACGGTGGTGCAGGGTACAGGATACCCGGAGAACAATTGTGTCCCGCGCCAACATTTCAGCCGGAGCCGGCCACATGATCAAGGCACCTCAACTGTCGGTTCTGTGTCTTCCGGACAAAACGGAGTCACGGCAATTCGACAGCACACCGTTCCCGCGTCACAGACGAATGACGGCGTCCTTTGCTGCAATAGCCTTTGCTGCAATGGCCACGACTGCAATAGCCAGGGCAAAGGTTCGTCCGCTGCTGCTGATCCTGGCTTTGTTATTGGGCACGAAAGTGGTTCATGCCCAGCAGAATCAGCAAGTGAGAGTGATCGAAGTTGTCTGGGGATTCGACGGTCGGGTGGTGACTGGTCAATTCATTCCGCTGTCGATCCTGATTGATAATCTGAGCGACCAGCCCATTGAAGCCTCGGCTCGGCTGCGGCGCGTCACGGGCATGGTGAATGAAGTCGGCGGTCGCTCGATGCAGCCTGTTTTTGTGGGACCAAACTCAAGACGCTGGATTCAGTTTTATCCATACATCGCCGATCGAATGGCGACCTGGTATCTGGACCTGCAGACGGAGGAACGCACCTTCACTTTTGATGCGATGGATCAGCCTCGATCCGTCTTTGATCGCGAAAAGGTCGAAGGTGAAGCTCAGCAGTCTCTTCCGGCCGTTATTCTGGATCCGCAGGGGGTTTCGACTCGGTCACCCACAACAATCAAGCATATGCCTGCGGAGATTTTTCCTCCGTATGCCACGGCAACAAACGGACTCTATGCGCTCTTTCTGGACCATGTTCCGGACTGGGAGACGCCTCGCCAGGAAGCCATGCTGTCATGGCTGAAGTCGGGAGGGCGTCTGCACCTGTTGCTGGATTCTAATCATCAGTCGCTGAAGTTTTCCGGGATGCTGGCACCACTCAACGATCCTTTTCCCGAATTCTCCGTGGGCAGTGGAACTGTCACGCGTCACGATGTTCAGCGAGATGGATTGACGATCCAGATTGTGACTCCCGTGGTAACTCCCATGGCACTGCAACAGCCCGATTCGCTGGACAACGCGAATTTCAACCAGTCCGCAGTCAACCTGCAATCGAGCGAATCAGTAACCACCGTTAACGACGACGAGATTTTTTCATGGTTGCGAGATCTGACTCAACCGGATCATTCGTGGCTGCTTATTTTCCTCTTGTCGTTGTGTTACGTGGCACTGATCTTTCCGGGTTGCTGGATTCTTTCCAAACAGAGGACATTGCATTTTCTTGTGACCTACGGAGCGATCGCCGGACTTGCGGTGGTGTTCAGTCTGATTTTTCTGATCATTGGACGGCGTGGTTATGGAGAATCAACGTCTCTGCATTCACTTTGCGTTGCTCGGGCTGAAGACGATACGCACTGGAGTGCCCTGCAGTACAATATGTTGTTCGTTACGAACGGTGATCGTTATACGATTCAGGAGAAAGACACGCAGACTCTGATGGCATCCGGTGCTTCTGACGAACGCGTGGATGCCCTTATTACGTCCGGAAACACTGCCAGCTTTGTCAGTCAAATCCCTCCCTTCAGTAGTCAGTCTATGATGTGTCGACGCCGTTTGACTGTTGACAGTTGGGATCTGTCCGTCAAGGAAATCGTTCAGAGCGGCGAAGAACTGACAACTCTCCTGATGACATTTAACGACAAGTTTCCCGTGGGAAACGATGTCCGCTATTTCGTTCTGCATGGTCGTTCGATCCATACCGCAAGTGTCAACGGAACGACTTTGACACTGGCCAATATCAGGGAGAAACTGCTGTATTTTTTGAATCCTCCGGATCAGGGTGTCTATGGAAACGCATTTTCACCTGGCCGTGGGTTAGCCGCTTCGAACAACCAGACCCTGGAAGATTCTGTCGCAGAGTGTTTTCGAAAGTCGCTTTCAAAACTGGTCGCCCGCAGCATGGCAGACGATTTTGTGTCCAGTACATCTGCATTTATGCTGCCGGAGGGAAAATTTCGCCTTCTCGTTTACGCCCCCATTCCGAAATTCATGGAACTCACTGTGGATGCCGATGTCAGGCGAGATGGCCGAGTGCTTTTTGTTCGAGACCTGCCGATGCAGGCGGACTCCGGGACGGAGCCAAAGGAGTAGTTGATGATCTCGCGTCCGCTGATTGTCATTCCAGCCGATTTTCCGCCTCTCGTAAGTCAGTCTTCACACCTGCAAACACTTCGTGAATTTGCCGATGTTGTTCTGCACCTGGATCGACCGCAGGACGATGATGAGAAAGTGCTCAGACTTCGCGATGCCGACATTCTGTTGAACTCGCGAGGCAGTCTGAAGATTCCGAGGTCCGTGCTTCAGCGATTGCCGCAGTTGAAAATGGTCGCCGTTTGTGGAATAGGATTTGATGCCGTCGACTTGCGTACCGCGACTGAGCAATGCATCGTTGTCAGCAATATTCCCGGGCGAACGGCGTCGGTGGTCGCTGAACATGCTCTTGGACTGATGTTCGCGGTCTCCCGACGAATGGCCTTGATGACCTCCGAGTTAAAGGCTGGTCGATGGCGAGGCGATCTCGGGGTTTCGCTGCAGGGCTGCCAGGCAGGGATCATCGGCACAGGAAATATCGGTTGCGAAATGATCAGGCTCTGCAAGGCATTGGGACTGAGGGTTGTTGCCTGGAGTCTGAACCCCGATTCTGAAAAGTCAGCACGGCTGGGGTTTCGGTATGTTTCCAAGGACGAGTTGCTGCAAACTTCGGATGTGATCAGCCTGCATACCAGACTTTCCGAACAGACGCGCAAGCTGATTGGATTTCGGGAATTGGCAATGATGAAGAATTCTGCCATCCTGATTAACACGTCGCGTGGAGCGGTGGTGGATACGGACGCACTTGTTGACGCACTGCAAAGGGATGCAATCTTCGGCGCCGGGCTGGATGTCTTTGACCAGGAACCATTGCCTCCCGATCATCCAATTCTGACTTGCGATCAGATTGTGCTTACACCCCACTCGGCCGATCAGACACAGGAAGGCATTGATCAGTTGCTGCTGGGTTGTATTGACAACATCCGTGCGTTCCTTGCGGGCACTCCTGTCAACGTTGTGAATCCGGAAGTGCTTGTGACCCAGCGCCCGATCACTGCCTGACAGACTGCGATCCTGCTTCGATCAAACGACAAGGACAAGTCGGATGACTTGTCCTGTGGCGTTTCTCAGCGTGCCATGTCTGCTTACGGTTGCAGAATATGTTTGCCGTCTTCGAACTGTTTGTGACACGCGTTGCAACTGTCGAGCATTGTCTTATAGGCTGAAGTCGCTGCCTCAAAATCTTTAGCTTTGGCGGCCCCGTATAGTGCCGCACCGTGTGCTTTTGAATTTGTGGCGTGCTTTGTCCAATCGTCGCCATGCTCTTCGGGAGTACGGCTGTAGAGGAGATTGCAGCTTTCGGCGAGGATGAGTGAATCGGACTTGATTGCCTTCCAGCCTTTGTTATCTGCTGGTGCTGCCGCCATGCTTTGCTTCAGTCGCAGATAGGTTGGCTGAAACACATATTCCATAAACTCATGCATACTGTCTTCCACTGGAACGACCTCGCCGTTCCCTGCGGTAATGACAGGCGAATAGCCCACAGACGCCGATGTGCTTTGGGTAACGGAGACAAACCCGAGAAAGCCGGTTGCCGCCAGACACAGATAGCCAACAATTCGTTTCATAAACATCACCTTTAGTCTTTAAAAAATCAAGTGCGTTCCGGTCTTACAAGCTATTGCTCGTGGACCGGACGGAAAACTCCAGTTTTGAATCTGCTTTCTGCCGACTCAGTTGATCGTGCAATTGGATTCTCATGAAATAGCTGCCTTCCAGAGCAGGCAACGTCAGTTCAAAACTTTGAAAATAATCGGTTCGTTCCACATCACACAAATCTTCAATCAGCGGCACTTTGATTTCCTCAACGACTTCATCTTCGCCTTCCCGCATAAACTCGATGGTGGCGGAAAACTCTGAGCGATATTCCCCGTCCGCCGTGAGTTCTGATTTAAAATTCTGCAATTCGGCATAGACCAGAATTCGCTGCCCCGGTTCAAAATTGGAAGTTCGATAGGCAACAACGCTGCCGAAGCCATCGATTCGATCGCAAAGCATGACTCGCCGGATAGACAATTGCGATAACGGCTGAAGGCTTCTGGCCGCAGTTTTCAGGTGATCAAGTGACTCCGTGAGTTGTTCAGATCGAGTCGAGTCTTCTGCTGTGTCGCGATACCGATTCATCGAAAGCATGAGAGACTGCCAGAATTCCTGTTCCCCCTCGGGCAGTGAATCGATAATCCGCACCGATTCTGCGGAACGACCGGCGATCATATAGAGTAATCTGAGATCCGTTTGCTTCTGTCGCCATTCTGCAGGCTTTTGTGGCTTGCCAGACGGTTTCCGAGGCCACTCAGCCAGCTGTTTTTCCAGTTCAGTGATCGCCATGACAACCGCCGATTCTGGATTCTGCAACGCCAGAACATTGTTGGTCGCGGGAGTGGAAAGGTCGGCCGTCTGAGGTTCGACGGGCGACTCTACGCCATTCGGAATTTCGGCAGCAGGGGATTCCGGAGTTTCTCGTTCTTTCAGCAATCCGAATGGATCGGGTAGTTTCAGAAACTGTTTCTTGACCTTGTCCGCGTTCTCTTCAACGCGAGGATTGTAGAGCCCTCGCAATCGATCGAGCATTGTTGGCTCCTGAGGCGCTAATTGCTTCGGCTCAGATTCCGTTTCAGTTTCAGGATTTGCGATTGCACCGCCCACTTCTGGCTGTTCGTTGTTCGTTGTTGGAATGGACGTATCAGTTATTGATGACGGCGACTCAGAAGTAAATTCCGATGCAAAGGCCGGAATTGTCGACTGAGAACCATTCCCGTTACCAGACGAACTTCGATTTTGCTTCTTGCCGTTCAACAATGTCTCAGACATTCGTGTCTCTGAGTGGCGACGATCCGGAAGGGCCTGCCAGGCGTTTTGTTCCTGAGATAACCATGGATTCTGCCTCATGGTATTTGCGTTGCTCACGGTGTCTGCCGCCGATTCCACTCCGGATTCGGTTTTCGACACTGCTCCGGGGTCAGTTGTCGAGCTTGAAAGCACGGACGCCGTCGTTTGCGGAATCAGAATGGGACGTCCAAGTCGGGCCTTCGGCTGCGTGAAGGAATGACCAGGGACAGCAGTGCGAGGAGCGGAGTTTTGACCACTGAGCTGACTGTGTCCTGTTCGTAGCTCACTCGAACCCTGATGATTATTCGATCTCGGCCATTCACTGTTCAACGATTCGCTTTGAGACCGAATCGTGGAATGCTCCGACCTGTTTTCCAACGACTCGTGAAGAACCGCAGGGATCATGTCGGAGGATGCACAACCCGTACACAGAAAAACAGCGGTCACCAGCACCCCGAAAATTTGGGCCGCTCGTGTGGGCAGGATTCGACTGCGGTGTGATTGCGAATCACGCGGCATTGCGACCTGTTGCCTGTCTGCTCATTGCATTTGAAAAGTGGGAAAAGACGGCATCCATGTCTCTGGACGCAGACCATCCGCACTTTATTTTGACGGAGATTCCAGCGACACGTCGGAATCCTCAGGGCACACAGATGTCTTGAAACAGCCGAGTCCACACCTCGATGTTTCGGCGAAAACCGCCGTTGCCCATAGCGGATTTGGGCGTTTAGGGCGTATGGAATCAATAGGCAGAATGGGAAGAATCATGGCGGTCGTCTTCATGAGGGGTGAGCAGCATAAAGCAGGGTATTTATGGACCGGGGCAATCATTTCAGGAGGAAGCTGGCAGATTGATGGATTGGTCACCGCAAACTGAAAGTGAGCATTCCTGAAGTGGAAGAGCATGATGACACCGTTGTCAACCGCAAAATCGGGCAACATGTCGTCCTAAGGACCGGAGTCCAAGGATTGCGGATTCAATGCTTGACTCCTGCGCCCAACAAAATAGGCTTCACTGATACACCAACCGTTCAGACGCTGCGGAATCCCCTTCCGTGAACCTATTTCGCCCTGAGCTCAACCATCCTTGATCTGACATGATGTCGATCAGAACCTGCCTACAGGAGTAACCTGCATGACTATTGCTCGGTTGTTCGCTCCCGCATATTCGCTGTGCGCTCTGTTGTTTTTGTCGTGTTCGGCGGCACAGGCTGAAGTGGTTAAGCTGGAACTTAGCCCTTCCGGCGAAGGTGACTTGATTGCCATTCGAAGCCGCGATGCTCGCCAGCAGCTAATCGTGACTGCCGTTCATACCGACGGAACCATGACAGATGCCACGCGCGATGTCAGTTGGGCCGTCTCCGATCCCAAGGTGGTCACGATCGATTCTACGGGAATGGCGGTTCCGGCTGCAGATGGAGACATCACAGTCACAGCGACTCTCGGCGATAAGTCGATCGCTGCCCACATCGTGGTTAGCGGGTTTGCACATCCACTGCCTATCAATTTTCGAAACCAGATCGTACCAATCTTTACAAAGCTTGGCTGCAACGGTGGCGGATGCCACGGAAAGTCAGGCGGGCAGAATGGATTTAAACTTTCTCTACTGGGGTTCGTGGCGGAAGATGACTACGAGTTTCTTCGTAAGGAATCTCGCGGCCGTCGAATTTTTCCTGCGGTACCCGGTGAAAGCCTGTTGATAAAAAAGGCTATCGGCCGAAGTCCCCACGGTGGCGGTAAGCGAATGGATCAGGGAAGTTATGAATACAATCTGCTCGTGCAGTGGATTGAGCAGGGAATGCCCTACGGAGCGGAAGCGGATCCTTTTGTCACCGGAATCAAATGCGTTCCGGAAACTCGCACGATGACTCGCAAGTCGCAGCAGCAGATTTCTGTCATCGCGACTTACAGCGACGGAACGACGGAAGATGTAACTCGAATGGCGTTGTTCGAGCCCAACGAAGCCGAGATGGCTGAGTCTTCCACAAAAGGCCTGGTCACAACATTGGATCTTAGCGGTGAAGTGGCCATCATGGCTCGCTATCAGGGCCAGGTTGCAACCTTCCGAGCCACGATTCCTCTGGGTGCCGACACGTCAAAAATGCCAGAGCCGATTAATCTTGTCGATACCGCGGTGTTTGGCAAGTTGAAGCAACTTGGGATTCCCGCGTCAGAAGTTTGCGATGACGCGACCTTCCTTCGCCGTGTTTCGCTGGACGTCGCCGGCACACTGCCAACAGACGACGAGGTGCGACAGTTTCTGGCTGACACTTCTCCAGACAAACGCGATCGACTGATTGATCGTCTGCTGGACAGCCCCACCTACGCGGACCATTTTGCGAACAAATGGAATTTTGTCCTTCGGAATAAAAAGGAAGGCGCAGAAGATGGTCCAGGAACCATGCTGTTTCATCAATGGCTCTGGAACAGAATCTACGATAATACTCCTTATGACCAGTTTGTCAGAGAAATTGTGACTGCGTCGGGGGACCCACAAACGAATCCGGCCGTCGTTTGGTATCGCGATGTTGACAGCACGGAAGAACAGGTCGAAGACACGGCTCAATTGTTCCTCGGCCTGCGCATCCAGTGTGCTCGCTGCCATCATCATCCATTTGAAAAATGGAGTCAGGACGATTACTACGGCATGGCGGCGTTCTATGGTCGTGTGGGCAAAAAAGTCGTTCCAAACGCTTCCGGAAATATGCGAGATCGCCGGGTCTTCCACAACGAAGGCGTCGCGACAGCAAGCAATCCTCGATCTGGAAAAACGCTGAAGCCGACCGGATTGGGAACTCCCGCCTATGAGATCGCGGCGGACAGCGATCCACGAGTGAAACTGGCAGACTGGATGTCCGATCCAAAGAATCCTTTCTTTGCAAAGTCGCTGGTCAATCGCTACTGGAAACACTTCTTCAGCCGAGGAATCGTGGAACCTGAAGACGACATGCGGGAAACGAATCCTCCGGCGAATCCTGAACTGTTGAACGCTTTGTCACAGCACTTCATTCAGTCGGGGTTTGACCTGAAGGAACTTGTGCGAACGATCTGCCGTTCTCGCACCTATCAGCTGAGCGCTTTGCCAAACGAGTTTAACGCGAGTGACAAGCAGAATTTTTCGCGATACTACCCTCGCCGCCTGAGTGCAGAGGTTCTCTACGATGCGTTTCACGTTGTCACCGACACGTCTGAAACCTTTGGTGGCATGCCAGCGGGAACGAAAGCCATGCAACTGGCGGATGCTTCCAATTCGACTTACTTCCTGCAGGTTTTCGGTCAGCCCAAGGGCGATACCGCCTGCGAGTGTGAACGCAGCATGGATGCAAACCTCGCTCAAAGTCTTCACCTTTTAAACGGTCGCGAGATTCAGGACAAGATTGCTCGTGATGGTGCTCGCACGGCTCGTCTGGCAGCCGATGCTGCTCGTTCGGATGACGAACGCGTGCGTGAACTCTATCGCTGGGTGTTCTCTCGCGAACCGAACGCTGAAGAGCTGGAAGTTGCCATCGCGTATCTCAAAAAACACTCTGACAACGTTCGTCGAGGTTACGAAGATGTCGTCTGGGCTCTGATCAATACAAAAGAGTTCCAGTTCAATCATTAACGAGAGAATGGGTCCACCTGCCCCGTCCGTCTCGGTTTGACGTTTTTGATTTCTCTCAGGTCCAAAACGCTGCGTGCTAAACTTGCTCGGCCCTCATCCGGCCGGGTGACCTACCTCATTTCCTCTGATTCCCGCCCAGGACCTTTCCTTATGACTGGGATTCGACTTTTCCTCGCCACGGCATTTGTTGCGGCATTTAGTCTCGAGGCTTCCGCCCAACTGCCGCAGACTCGCATCACTTCGGTCTTTCCGCCTGGCGGACAGCAGGGGGCAAGTATCGATGTTGCCGTCGGCGGAGGCACTGATCTGGATGAAGTTGACCAGATGGTCTTCAGTCATCCGGGCATCACCGCGGTCCAGAAAAAGGATGCGAATGGAAATCCTGTTGGCAACACATTCACGGTCAGTGTCGCAGCCGATGTTGCATCTGGTTTGTATGACGTGAGAGTCAAAGGGCTTTTCGGCGTCAGCAATCCAAGAATGTTTCGTGTGGATACGCTTCCTGAGATTGCTGAGGTCGAGCCGAACAATGCCATCGCGCAGGCGACTCCCGTCACGATCGAGTCTGTGGTCAATGGTCGAGCCAACGGCGGTACTGATGTCGACTTCTTCAGGATTTCTGTCGCAGCAGGCCAGACGCTCGTGATACGGTCAGAAGCCGCCAGAATCGATTCACCGATGCAGCCCATCCTGCAACTTTTCAGCTCTGCGGGGCGTCGTATTGCGGAATCGCGTCGAGTATTTTCGCAGGAAGCCAGTCTGGTTACACAGCCACACTTGCTGAGGAACTGGTCCTTCGAGTGCAGGACATCGTTTATGGAGGCGGTGATCAGTTTGTCTATCGACTGACGTTCGATTCACGGCCCATCGTTGACTGGATCAGTCCTGCGTTCGTCATCGCCAACAGCCCGACAACCGTCACTGTTTTCGGGCGTAACCTGCCTGGCGGTCAGCCGACCGAAAGAAGGCTGGAAGGGCATTCCGTATTTCAGCAACAAATGACCATTATACCCGGGGCTCACCGTGCTGCCGTCGGTGCGTCGGCAACAGCGGCGTTTGCGGACTCTTTCTGGTGGAATGAAGTGCCAGGAAATCTGATTCGTGTGGGACAAAGTGCCATCGTTCCGATTTCCGAGGCGGCTGACACGCCGGATCAGCCTGTCACGGCACCGTTTGAAGCAACTGGCTCATTCGCCGAACGATCCGATGAAGACATTTTTCGATTCGATGCGAAGAAGGGCGAAGCGTATGTCTTCGAAGTCTTCGCTCAGCGATTAGGCTCCATTGCCGACCCACTGTTGATGGTGGAGCGAGTCATTACGGCGGCGGACGGCAAAGTCACTTACAATCGACTGGCCACGGAGGACGACGATAAGCAGAACCCAGGCGGAGCTGATCTTCCAACACTGGGTGACGACCCTTCATTCCGACTGGACGTTCCGGAGGATGGAACGTATCGCATTCGTCTGAGAGATCGCTACGCAGATACTCGCGGCGATACTCGCTTGTCGTATCGTCTTTCAGTACGAGCACCAAAGCCGGACTTCAGTCTCGTCGTTTTTGATGCTTTCCCATCAGCCGACGGCAAAGCTCCTGTCACCAGTGGAGCGGTCAGTCTGCGCAAGGGCAGCAGTTATGAGTTGACCGTTTATGCCTATCGACGTGATGGGCATAACGATGCCATTCAACTTACGGCTGAAAACTTGCCGGCTGGAATCTCGTGTCGTCCCACGACCATGGGTCCCGGCCAGGTGTCTGCCAAGCTGGTCATTACGGCCACGCCCGATGCGGTCGAACAGCTGTCGCCAATTCGAGTCGTCGGTCGCAGCGGAACGCCGGAAGCCGGAATCCTGCATGATGCCCGAGTTGCGACGCTCGTTCATGATGCCATCAACGGTCTTCCACGAGCCGCTCGCTTGTCGGAGTCTCTGGTTATGGGCGTGATGAAGGATGAGCAACCCTTCTCGATTGTTGTCGATCCTGTGACGACCGAGTTCAGTCAGGATCAGCAGTTGTTGATTCCGATTCGCCTCACGAAACGCGGTGGTTTTGACGCAAAAGTGGACCTTAGTTTTTACGGATTGCCCGCCGAGATCGACGCACCACCGGTCGCCATTGAGCCTGGCAAAGACAGCGTCGTGGCTCGAATCTACTTCAAGGAAAAAGCACCCGCCTCAACCAGTACGATTCTCGTTCAGGGCACTTCGGCCGTCCCTTATCGACGTAACCCCTGGCAGGCCGATCGAGCCAAAGCACGAGTCACAGACGCTGAGGCTATGGTCGCTGCTCGACAGGAAGGCGTGACTAAAACCGACGCCGGCCTGAAAGCCAGTCAGCAGATGGTCATCACGCTCACAGAACAAGTGAAAAAGATTGCCGATGAATTGGTTACCTATGCCACCCAACAGCAGAAGCTGCGTGATGAGTTTTCGAAAGCCGTTGCAGAGCAGAAAACTTCGATCGAAGCTCTCGTCAAAGTGCAGGGTCAACTGGCTAATGTAAAAACGGAAGGGACTAACACTCCGGAGCAATTCAATGTCGCTATTCAAGCGGTCAAAGAAGCGTCTGTTGCTGCGGACGAGGCCGCTAAGAAGCTAGCCGCACTGACAGCCTCTGCGAGTGAACTTTCAAAACAGGTCGCCGCGGCCAAAGAGTTGGAAGTCACCAAGGTTAAAGAAAAGGCCACTGCAGAAGAGTTGGTCGCCAAACAGACAAAGGAAGTGGAATCCGCTCAAGCCGCTTTAACAGCCGCTCAGAAAGAAGTCGAAGTCGCCACCGCAGCAAAAACTGCTGCTGATGCCGCACTGAAGACGGCAGAAGAAGCTTCCAAGCCGAATCCCGTCAACGTGCGCGTTATTTCAGAACCGCTGGTAATCACCATCAATGCAGGGCCGGCGAAGCTGGCTGCGGTTGTTCCTGACGCCGGGGTCGTCAAGCGGAGTGCGATGATTGCTGTCAAGGTAACCGTGACCCGTAAGAATAACTTTGCCGGAGCAATGACGTTGAGTCTGGTGCTGCCGGAAGGCGTTGCCGGGCTGACTGCAGCCCCGGTTGATGTGGCTGCCGATCAGACTGAAGGGACGCTGACCGTTGCTGTTGCGGCGGACGCTGCTGTTGGGGATATCGCGAATGCGGTCATCCGGGCGACCGGAGACTTCAACGGACGAGCGGCGTCCACGGATATCCCGGTCGCAATCAAGGTTGTCGAATAGCCTCGCTTTCCAGCTCGAAAGCAAGTCGTGGGGCGTGTCTCAAGAAATCCTGTCCACTGAATTGTTCTTCGTTTCGGCGCAGAACATCGACATATCAAACGAAGGCTGGCTATGAATCATCACCTTATCAAGACGATGCTTGCTGCGGGAATCGCTGCGGCATTCTGCGTTTCCATCTCTGCAGCCGATGAGCTCAAACCGACGGTCCACGAAGATCCCGCACTTGGCAGGCCAGTGGAATTTGAGAGGGATGTTTATCCGATCCTTGAGGCCAACTGCATCGCGTGTCATAACGTGACTGTCTCAGAAGGAGACCTGATTCTGGAGAATCTGGAAGCCATTCTGAAAGGTGGCAGCACAGGGCCGGCTGTTATCGCGGAAAAACCGGACGAGAGCCTGATCTATAAACTCGCTCGTCGTGGTGAAGAGCCTGTCATGCCGCCAACGCCGAATGATCGTCAGGCCAAGGTGCTCGAACCAAAGCAACTGGGGATTCTGCGGCAGTGGATTCTCGAAGGAGCAAAAGCCGGCGCGGTCACGGCAAAGGCGATGAACTGGCAGCCGATCAATTCGCGTCTTCAGGGAGTTTACTCACTCGACATTGATCCCGCTGGACGATTCATCGCGGCTGGACGAGGCAATTATGTTAATGTTTACGATATGTCTCGCAGGGACGCTGTCGCGACTCTGGCAGACCCGGAAATCATTTCATCTGCAACCAACGGGCCCTCCGGTGCCGCGCACCTGGACTATGTGCACGCAATTGCATTTCACCCGACAGAGCCGATGATTGCCACCTCGGGTTACCGCAACGTCAAGCTCTGGAAACGGGATGCCGAGAACGTGACGGGAGCATGGGCTATTCCTGCAGACGTTCAGGCCTGGACCAATTCTGCGGATGGCAGCGAAGTGGTGATGGGAGTCGCATCCCGAGGGATTGTCGTGGCGAATTCCGTGACCGGGATGGAACGAGGCGTTGTCGCAGTGGACGGCCAGGCAATTTCCGCAATCACAACATGTTTCTCAGAACCAAAATGGATTCTCGCCGCCACTGCCGATGCTCGCCTTGTTGTCATCCGCAATGCCGACCTGCAGGTGGCTCACAAGACAGAGCCAATGCCTGCTGCCATCACAGCATTGACTGACGAACTTTCCGGAAACAAGGTGGCCGCGATTCTGGCCGATGGAAGCGTCAAGCTTCTGACCGTGGCTGTCGATACCGGTGTGGTGACAGTTGCGGCAGAAGTCAAATCCGACGCGGGGCCGATCACCCGGTTTAGTGGTCACGGAGCGACGCTGCTCACAGTGGCTGCAGATCGAACCGTTCAAAACTGGAAGACGGACGATGCGACTCAGGTCAATCGTTTCGATCTGCCAGCTGCCGTTGTCGCATTGGATGTCGATTCTGCCACAGATCGCACAGTCTTTGTTCTGGCCGATGGACAGAGTTTGCTTTGGTCTCAGAAAGATGCCAAACAAATTACCGCATTGACCGCCGATCTTTCCGCCCAGCGTCGACTCAAAAAGGCCGAGCAATCAAAGGCCGTTCTCGATTCGCGAGTCGCCGTGATTAAAGGGCAGATTGACGAAGCGGAAAAAGAAGTCGTCGCTCAGAAGGATGCAGAGACGAAAGCCAAGGCGGAAGTCGACAAGCAGACTCCTCTGCAGGCTGAGGCAAAAACAAAATATGACGCGGCTGTGGCTGCCACAGCAGCCGCCAAATTGGCTTCGGAAGGCAAGCCCGATGACGCGGCATTGAAGACCGCATTCATGGAAGCCGAGAAAGCGGAAGCGGCGGCAAAGGACGTGCTGGCCAAAGCTGACTCTGAACTCAATATTGCGAAAAAGTCCCTCGACTTTGCAACAGCGGCCATTGGGCGTGCGGAAACTCGCGTTACGGAACGCAAGCAACAACACGAAGTCGCCACTGCAGAAGCCACGGCAGCGGCGACAGTTGTCGAAGAACGCAAGGCTCCGGCCGCGGCTGTGATACCATCGACATTCGCAGGTCTTGCCGTAGACGGCCGATTTGTAGTCACCGCAGATCCGACCGGAACGCTGCGAGTCTGGAATTCGGCTGACGGGGCGGCGGTTGATGTTTTGCCGGGCGTTAAAGTGGGTGCCAATGCAGCTGCCATGAAGGTCGTTGGCACCCAGGTCGTGCTTCAGGCTGTCGATAATCGAGTGGTTATTCGCTCCGCTTTTCCGAGCTGGCAGCTTGCTGCTTCGCTGGGAGGAAAAGAAAGCGGAGGCGATTCTGTCTTTGTGGATCGAGTCCTCTCGCTGGTCTTTTCGCCGGACGGATCACTGCTCGCTGCAGGAGGTGGCGAAGCGTCTCGATCGGGTCAGCTGACTCTGTGGAGCGTGGCCGACGGCAGTTTGGTTCATCAGTTTGTGGATGCTCACAGTGACACCGTGTACGGCATTGATTTTTCCGCCGATGGAAAACTGCTGGCATCTGCTTCCGCCGATAAGTTCATCAAAGTCTTTGATGTCGCAACAAAGCAGTTCGTTCGATCCTTCGAAGGCCACACGCATCATGTGATGGATGTTTCCTGGAAGTCCGACCGAACAACTCTTGCCAGCGCGGGAGCGGATAATAGTATCAAGGTGTGGAATGCGGAGACTGGCGAGCAGGCTCGGACGATCGCGACTTATACCCGACAGGTGACCTCACTGGCGTTTGTGGGGCTGCAGGATTTGATTGTCAGCAGCAGTGGCGACAAGCGAGTCTTTTTCCACACGCCAGGCAATGGCAATCCGGCACGAGAGTTTAAAGGCAACGCGGACTACGTCTACCGTGCCGCAACCAATGCCGAAGGAACCATTGTCGCCGCAGGTGGGGAGGATGGCATTGTGCGAGTATGGAACGCGGCCGATGCTGTGGAAATCGTGAAGTTTGCACCAGCCGCGCCCTGAGCGATATTCGATATTCGATATTCGATCTTCATCGTATGTGGCAAGTGAGCCACACCAGCCCGCAAGCAGGGCTGTGCGACTGTTTGCCGTCACTCGTTCTTCTTCAACTGCTGATCAGCGAAGTTGAGATACTGTTCCCAGTCGAAATCTTTGACGTCATGTTCACCTGTTCGGACATGGTAGGCCAGATCTGTCATCACTGGATGATTCACTGCGGGCATCTTGTCACTCGGCAGAGGCTTCTTGCCGAAGAGCTGATAGACTGGTCCCGCGTGATAGATTCCCAGAAACTCTCCATAGGGATCCGCCCATGTGTCCTCCTCGGCACTCGCCACATAAACCGGTCGGGGCGCACAGAGGGCAATCAGCATATGATGGTCGATTGGCATGGCCTGTTCGTTATCATTGAACTTGCGATGATTCAGGCAGAACCAATGAGGAAACGCGGTGTTGATTCGCGCCACAGTCTCCCCGTACCAACGTTTGCTCAAAGCTGCCCCGCCGCAGCCAGATTCATTGGCGATAATCATGGCGAAGCGAGCATCCGTTGCACCGGCCCAGAGCGAGGTCTTGCCAAGTCGTGAATGGCCAAACACCGCAACGGATTCAGCGTCCACCTGGGGATCGCATTCCAGCACATCGAGTGCTCTGCTAAGTCCCCAGGCCCAGGCGCTGATGGAGCCTCCCGCGTCGCCAGCTCTTGGAGAATCGCCTTTCTCAGTCAAAGCATGGATTCCGTTTTTGAAGCCATCGTCGAAGTCCGGGTCCACATCCCCATAGTAGATCGTTACCAATCCGTAACCACGCTTGACGATCATCTCGGCCGTCCAGCGACTGGCTTCCGATCCTCGTGCGGCCTCAGTCGATTTGTTCTTGTCGATGCCGAATTCTTTATTGTTTCGGACCCACGATTCCGTAATGTGCAGGCTGGGGTCATTCTCAACAGCGTGATTTCCATTGAAATTGTAGCCCAGAAATGTGGGCACTTTCCCCGTGGCATTGGCAGGTGTGTAGATCAGGAGATCCATTTGCGGGCCGTGGTCATCATTTGAGAAATACACGGTCACTTCACGACGCAACGCAGCCCCCTGCAAAGCATTCGTATTCTCGGATCGAACTTTCGTTCGCAGTTTGAAGTCGCCTGCTGGCAGCGTCCCGAACACGTGCTCTTCGAAGAGGCGCAGAACTTCCGGACGTCGCTTGTTTTGCCACAGATCTGCGGAATTGATCACCGTCCCATCCTGAGCCTTCAGAACGTCCGGCAATGTATACGCGGGAACTTTCGCTTCGTCATAGTTGAATTCTTCTGCGACGCTGACGCCGCTGAATCCGCACGACAGCATGGATAACCCCAACGCTGCTGATCGGCAACGCAATAGCCAGTTTCGAGCACTCAGAAAACGCATAGCAGAAAACTCCGGTGGGAAAAATGAGGAACTCTGATTGAAGAAGTGACGCTCAGAAATCGCAGCCAGGCGAAGAGCTTGACTCAGGGCTTCGCGAATCGGTCTCGAATCAATGGGGCGAGATACGTTGCCGTTTCGTCGCCAATCACATGGTAACCAGCCAGGTTGGGATGTCGATCTCCATACCAACCTGGTAGATGCCCAAAGTGTGCATCCAGACGATTGTCCAGAACTTCTACTTTCGGGTTTGCACCGGGTACAATAAACGACTTGACGAATGCGCGACGGTTCTCCGGAATCTTTTCCAGTGGAATTCGTCGATAGTTGAGCATGTCTGGCCCTCGCTTCAGTTCTGCCGCGTATCGCGGATAGATATCAAAGAGCGGCAATCCCTCGGCACGGGCCACTTCTTCGTTGAGCTTGTTCAGCTTGAGGCAGGTTTCTTCGCTGCCGTACGGAATACCCGTCATTACAATAATCGTGGCCGCCGGATGATCAGCTTTTATGCGGCCAATCAACTCGTGGTAGTCCATTGGGAAATTTTCAGCCAGGTTTTCCCGATAGGCATTATCATTCAGGCCATATCGAATCAGCACAAAATCGATGCCAGGAAGTTTTGACGCCTCTTTCTCGTAACGTCCAGAGTCCAAAAGTCGCCGGATGAATTCTCCGCTCAGTCCGAGATTGATCACCGTTGTCGGTGGTAAGTCTTTTTCCTCTGCCAGCAGCAGCCGAATCACGTCCTCCAGATGCGGTCCTTCCGGGACGTGGCGACGTGGAACACTGCCTTCGGTCGTGCTGTCGCCAAGCAACAGAATCTGCACTTTGCCTTCGTGCTCCGCTCGAGCAACGCTCATCGAAAGGCCCATCGAAAGGCTCAACAGAAGCCCGGCGATTGCCGGGATGTGTCGGATGTGTCGCAAGGGGGTTTTCATAGGACTGCCTGTCTTAAATCTGTGTACACTCAATGTTAATCAACCAATCCATCCAGCAAGATGCATACTAACATCAGGCAGCGTTCAGATTAAATGGGATGGCGTTGTGACGTTTATTGAGGCCGTTCTCGGCAGGCGATTCAAAGCAATGTCCCTAATTTGGTCGCCCCGAAAGCGGAATGACAATACTTGACTCCATTCAATAAGTCTTCCGTCCTGAGCAAGAGCGAGATCGGCTGGCGAAGCACAAACCCGTGTGTTTTAGGGTTCCTGGGAAAGCGAAATGCAGCCCCACTTGATTCTGATGAGTGATGGGGTTAGAACGTTTGATTCAGGTTCCGCAAAGCCTCATTTTCCCTTATTAGATCTGGTGTCGTCATGAGCAACAGCCATAGTCAATCCCGCCGAAAATTCCTTGGACAATCCGCAGCCGCAATCTCTGCATTTGCCGCCCCTTTAATTCTTCCGGCTCACGTCCTTGGACGAGGAGGTGCCGTCGCTCCCAGTGAAAAGATCAATTTGGGAGTTATCGGTATCGGCCCACGATGCACCTATGACCTTCAGGCCATGTTGGGTCTGCCGGATGTTCAATGTGTGGCCATTGCCGATGTTCAGGCCAGTCGTCGAGACGCGGGAAAGGCGCTTGTCGATAAACACTACGGTACTTCAGATTGCAAACTCTACGGCGATTTCCGTCAATTGCTTGACCGCAAAGATATTGATGCTGTCTTAATCGCGACCGGCGATCGATGGCACGCAACAGCATCCATGCTGGCCGCTCAGGCGGGAAAAGATGTTTACAGTGAAAAACCGTGCGGTCTGACGATTGAGCTTTGTCAACAATTGGCCAACACGATCAAGGCCACTGGACGTATCTTTCAAGCGGGCACTCAACGACGCAGTGTTCCCAATTTTCAGCAGGCGGTTCAGCTGGCACAAAGCGGGAAGCTCGGCAAACTGCAAACGCTTTATGCCTCGGTCTACATTCCGACTCTCGACATCAGCTGGCTGCCGGGCGAGCCAACGCCCGAGAAGAACGTCTGTGACTGGAACATGTGGCTTGGTCCGGCTGTCTGGCGTCCGTACAACAGCCAATATGTGGCAGGTAAATGGCGCGGTTACTACGACTTTGATTCCGGCGCGCGGTTGCTGGACTGGGGTGCTCATACGGTCGATCTTTGCCAATGGGCCAATCAGGCTGACAGTACCGCACCGATCTCTTATGAACCGTCAGAGCAAAGCATTACCTGCAAGTATGAAAATGGTGTGACTCTGGTTCTCGATTTTCTGGCAACACCGTTTGGTGATCGTGGTCCGAACTGGATCACAAAGCTGGGC
The DNA here is from genome assembly GCA_031424595.1 of Planctomycetota bacterium. Classification (GTDB taxonomy): domain Bacteria; phylum Planctomycetota; class Planctomycetia; order Planctomycetales; family Planctomycetaceae; genus SXXK01. The sequence goes on along the minus strand of JANPHT010000709.1, from coordinate 13,194 downwards.
ACTTGTCCGGTGAGATTTGTCGGTGAAGAAGGCTGGATTGAGACCGGTGACGCCGGTGAAACGGAAGTCTCGTCCACCTCTCTGAGAAACGAGCTTCAGGAGTCGGCCGGCAAAGTGAAAGGACTCGATGTTACGGCCCATGCCAGAAACTTCTTCGACAGTATCAAGTCGCGACAGCCAACGGTTGCCAATGCGGAAGTGATGAGGAATTCGCATATCGCCTGCCACGCTGCAGCATTGTCCTGGATTTTGAAACGCAAACTGACGTTTGACCCTGTTAAACAGGAGTTTGTAGGCGACGATGAGGCCAACGGGTTGCGTTCTCGACCGGCCAGAACCTGGACGTAAGATCGGCGGATGCAATCACAATCAAAAACGAAGCCCGGCCTTTCACGAGGTCGGGCTTCCGTCACAATAGCGTTCCTCACGGGAGTTCTCGTTTACTATGGCCACCGTCATCTCAGCTCCGACTCGCATTGAAGCAAATGGTCAGCCACCTAAAACAATCGAGGAATTCATTGGCCACGTCAATTCGCGGACTTCTGAAGTCAGCATTGCTCGCATGGTGAGCCCCTCCGGTTGGAGCGAACCAGGCCAGACGCCCGATTTTGATGAATATACGATTGTGCTCAAAGGACAATTGCAGGTGGAAACGATCGACAACATTTATCAGATTTCCTCAGGCCAGGCGATTATTGCTTATCGCGGCGATTGGGTCCGCTACAGTTCCCCAGGCAGCGAAGGCGCTGAGTATATTGCCGTGTGCCTGCCAGCGTTTTCACCTTCAACAGTTCATCGAGAAGCCTAGTTAAGGGGTCCTGGGTCATGTTATCACGCTTCCGAAAGACGGTTGTCACTGCCGTGTCGCTGTTACTCGTTGCTTCCATCATTGGCTGTGGAGGAAACAACAGGTCCAACTCTCAGGCACCAGCCAGTGAACTCAGTGCTCAGGATCTGAATCAAGCGACTAAGTTTGTGGCGGCAACGAAGGTGGAAGCGGAGGCCCTTGTCAAACTGGTCAACGCAGCTGTTGCGCATCAGGATGTCACTGCGTTCAATGCACTCATCGATGAAGCCAGAATGGTCGATCGAATTCTTGCCGGATTTGAACTGACTGAAAAATTTCGCACGGGATTTATGCAGGGCATGCGCGAAGGCGGAGGCCTGACCAATCTCTCCAGTGAGATCATTGGAACCGTGCAGCGAGGTGGTGACTACACCTTTGTCCGGATGATTCAGAAAGGCAATGAACTTCGCCCTCTGTTTCGTCTGGTGCTGCCCGATTCCGGCGGGATGAACTACCATGAACTTGTTGTGACCGTGGACGCCAGCAGGCAACCTCGTATCGCCGACATTGATGTGCATCTCAGCGGTGAGTTGCTCAGTCAGAGTATTCGACGTCTCGTTCTGCCAGCGGTGGTTGCGGAGGATTCCGGAATTCTGGCAAAACTGACTGGAGCAGAATCAGAGTTTCTGAACAATGTGGCGACTCTGAAAAAAATCAGTGAGCTCAACAAAGAGCAGAAGCCGCAGGAAGCGATGGCTCTCTTTGCTTCGCTTCCGGAAACACTTCAAAAAGACAAAACAGTGCTGCTCACCAAGTTGTTGGTTGCTCAGAGTCTTGGTGATGCCGAGTATTCGGGCGTGATTAGTGATCTGGAGCGATACTTCCCAAACGACACGGCCCGTGATTTTCGAGCGATGGATCTGCTGGCAATTCAAGGACAGCACGAAGAGCTTATCAAGACGGTTGATCGGCTGATCGCTGTGATTCAGGATCCCTATTTGAATACGCTCAAGATCGACGCGCTGCTGGCCCTTAATCGTCTCGAAGAAGCTCGCAAGTCCGTGAGAGAAGCGAAAGCTGCAGCCCCGGACAGAATTGATGTCTACTGGGTCGAAATTGCGATGACTCTGAAAGTGAAGGACTACGCTGCGACCGCAGCTTTGCTGGACGAGATTGGCGAGAAGTTTGGCATGACGTTTAATGATCTGACAACAGTTCCCGAGTATGCAGACTTCGCCGCATCAGATATTGGAAAAGACTGGATGGCTCGTCAAGCTGAAGCCGCAGCAGCCCAAACGTCTCCATCCGACACGCCGGCATCGCCAGTGCCGGGGGCTCCCACGCCCTAATCGCAGTTGCTCAGGCGATTCGGCGAAACCGATACAACAGGCGTCTTCGGATTAACTGTTGTACTTCAGAGCGGCGACTGTCGAATTCCACTATGGATGCATGACATCGCAAATGCCGAAATGAAAGAAAGGACTTCCCTGTCCAACGGATTTTGTGTCCAGGACACAACCCGTTTCAATCCATTGAGCGGGGAGATTATGCACCGTCCGATCTTTTCGCAATCGAACCGGACAACTTGTTATGCACAACAAGGCAGAATTTCATCCTGCGGAAAACTCTCTGCGAATTTCAGCGATTGATCAGCGATCCGAAAGAGACAGTCTGCGAAGGCTTTTGATCGGCCTGGTTGCAGTCCTGGTATGCATTGGTATCCAAATGGTGCAGAGCGCGAGCCTGACATCACGGCCAAGTGAACAGGATTCGGTGTTTCTTGGAAAACATCTGGGATACCTGGTGATTTCATTACTCTGTGCAGCAGTCGCTTCTCAACTGCGTGCCGAATGGCTGCAAAAGCATGCGACGACATTCTTCTACGGACTCGTAATTCTCCTGGTCGCCTTACTAATTCCTGGCATCGGCAGCCGCATCAATGGCGCACAACGATGGCTGCGATGCGGTGGGCTTTCCTTACAGCCGTCAGAACTTGGCCGCATTATTTTGCCGCTCATGGCCGCCACAATCATCACTGCACAGCGGACAACGACCGGGTTCACAGTGTCCACCGTTCCAAAGACATTGCTGCCCCTGCTGACGCTGCCGCTGATTGCAATCGAACCCGATCTGGGCGCCACCGTCTTTCTGGGAGCGGGATTCATTATCGCTCTATTTCTGGGTGGCTGGCCGCTGCGTTATTTTGTCGCTTGCGGATTGCTGGTTGTGCCGGCCGCTGCATCGCTGCTGATTCTCAAACCGTATCAGATGGAGCGAATTCGTGGGTTTATGGCGGCGTGGCAGGACCTGAGTCAGGCACCCTGGCAAGTGCGACAATCCTTGCTGTCCATCGGCTCTGGAGGATTGAAGGGCACTGGCATCGGAGGCGGCTGGCAAAAGCTCAGTTATTTGCCGGAAGCAAATACGGACTTTGTGTTTGCTGTCATCGGCGAAGAATTAGGACTGCTGGGCACGATGACTGTCTGCTTTGTCTGGATTGCTGTGTTTCTTACCGGACGAGCCGCGCTTCGGCATTTGGCTCGTACATCGTTTGAATGGATCCTGGGCACCACGCTGTTGTTGCAACTCGTCCTCCAGGCCATGGCTAATATTGCCGTGGTTACGGCGTTGGTTCCGCCCAAAGGCGTTCCGCATCCATTTATCAGCTACGGCGGCACAAATCTGCTGGTGAGCCTGACAGCAATCGGCCTGATCGTGGGAATGTCCCGGAGTGACGAGTGATTCTTCGTGCGTCAAAACCTGAATCTGTTCGACGCGACTGATCAAACTCAACGGCGACCCATTCAAAAACCATTTGCAATGAGAATCATCACCTGCCTCGGAATATCAGCCATTATCCTGTTGAACTGCTGAAGACTACCACCACATGACGTACGTTGAACCGTTTATTTGGATTTTGGCCTTCCTTGTGGGCGGGTGGTGATTTCAAGGCCAAGTGTTTTGGTTGTGGTCGTGGCCCATGTTGCATCTCCAAACGGCGAGCCTCGATTGACGCTGCGGCGGATGGCGGTGAGTTCAGCGGTTGTCTGAGGTGAATTGACATGTTCCAGCCAGCCAGCACTTCGCCGCAGAGGCCATGCCGAAAGGAGTTCCTTTTCTGCCGCCGTTCCTGAGTACCAGCGATATAGACTGCTCCACCGCCAGTCTTCCGCACGCTTCACCAGATTCGCTCGCAGTGCATTGCGTTCCACATACTGGCACACTGTCAGAAAGTGGTCATCATCCTGTACGGGAAAGGACTTAAATCGCCCTTGATAAAGATGACCAGACCCAGTCGATTTGCGATGAGCGTGCCATCGCTGCGTGTGAGTCAACGTCAGCCAGCCAACGAAGCGAGACAACTCATCATCTTCTCGAGGCCACACAACCAGGTGCCAGTGATTTTTCATCAGACAATACGAAAGCAGCCGTGTTCCGGTTCGAGCCACGGCTTCCTCAAGGACCGTTTCAAACGCGATGAAATCCTCCTCCTTCGTAAAGATCGGCATCCGCGCGTTTGCTCGGTTCAGCACATGATAAACCCAACCCCCTGGCACTGATCGCTTTGGTCTTCCCATGTTGAAACTCTACCCAATTCCCTCTTGCTTGTCAATAAACGGTTCCTGACACCTTTCAGCACTGTCATTGACTCTTTCAAGACCGTCGCGGACCCCCTTGTTTGTTCCCGCCAACACCTGAGGGGGTTGAATTCCAATGTAGGCGGAGCGCGGGGTCCATCCGATTGACGCTTTGTCGCTCTCACGATACGCTGACGTACCAGTGGATTGATCTTTTGTTACGGGGAGCAACAAAATATGGCATTCATCAGACACTTGGCGGTTCGGTTATTCTATCCCCCTCGGCGCGTTACCCGCCCCCCTGGAATCGGTTTGAGCCCGAGCATTGTAAGTCCGTCTGGCGGAATGAGGCTCAGCCCGATCGTTCCGTTGTCGAAGGTACAGCCTCCGCAACAAAAACCTCCTCAACAACAACCGGCCTATATTCCGCCTGGGTTCCTCGCTCCAGGCATTGCATCCGTAGCTCCTTTAAAGAATGCGGTGTCGATCCCGGCAAAAGCACCAGTCTCGCAGCCGTCCCTTCCGATCTCGGCAATCAGGACGAAAGCGACCACGGGATTGCATGCCATGTTCCCCCGGTTTCCGATCGTGACTACGATCGACGTGATCCGGGATGAAGCGGGAAACAACCTCGAGGGTTTTCACATACAAATAAAAACTGGTGACGATCCCGCATCATCGCAAATGAAACTGCTGATCCAGCGCCGTTGCCAGATTTTTGATACGCGATTGTATTTTCGGATTTTCTATTTCACCGGCCTGGGGCACCAGGTGCTAGCAACCTCCCGGTTCGTCGGCGGGATTTCTCGCTCAAGGCCCGTGCTTGAAACGGGAATCATGATTCAAACCTGTAATTTCCCGCAAAATGGCCAAACAAAGCGACGCCTGGAATTCTGTCTTCAGAATGGTCTGCGCTTCGTATACTAGGCATTAAACCGAACTTGAACGCATTGCGACGTGCCTTGGCGTAAGGAAAGGCTGTGTTTTCGTTTTGGAAGTTGCAAAAGGTGCCAGAAGTGAATGGCTCTGATCGTCCTCTGGGAGGCGTCGGATCGAATTTGCGGGAAACGTCTCAAGGCCATTCTTCCGGACTTACTCAGATCCCTTGAGCAACATGGGCATCTGAAACTCGACATCCATGTGCGTGAACTTTTGCTCGCGGTCAGTGCAGCTTCAATTGATCGACTGCTGAAAAACATTTGGTCCAAAGTGAATGGTCGGAGTCGACGCCGACCCATTCGCAAGGTACGCAGTCAGGTTCTCGTGAAGACTTTCGCAGACTGGGAGAATGTGGAGTCAGGTCATCTGGAAATCGATTTCGTCGCACATTGTGGCGGAACGCTGGTTGGTTCCTTCATTCACAGTTTTGTGATTACGGACGTCGCGTCCGGCTGGACGGGGGCCACGCCGTTGCTGGTTCGCGAGCAGTCGTTAGTGGTCGAAGGCCTCGATGTCTTGCGCGGGCAACTTCCCATGCCACTCCTGGGAATCAACTCAGACAACGACAGCGCATTCATCAACGAATCTTTGATCACGTACTGCACTGAGCAGAAGATTGCCTTTACGCGATCGCGTCCATACCGGAAAAATGATCAGGCCTGGATTGCACAGAAGAATGGAGCGGTCATTCGACGCTTCGTTGGCTACGCGCGGTACTCTGGGCCTGTCGCCGGCCAGACATTGGCAAACCTCTATCAAAATCTGCGGCTGTATGTGAACTATTTCCAGCCCTCGTTCAAACTGCTCAGCAATCATCGCGAGGGGAGCAAGGTGAAGTCCGTCCAACCCATCGCCAGACGCCCGCCAGGGCACGCGATTACAGAACCCGCGAAGATCCCTTCGAAGGTGTGTCTGGTCTGAAATCTTGTCATCGCTGGAAAAGGAACCGGACGCCACGGGGCAAACTGTGGTGAGAAAACTCAACTGAAGTCCTTCAGCCTTCGGAATACGTGTCCGCATTGTGGTGGGCAGATATAAGGGATCTCAATAAGGTCCTATCTGAATGGCTCCAACCGGCGAGAACCACTGCGGCCTGGTCAATTCTTGTCGTTTTTTTGCGAGTTTCTGCAGGATTCATCGCAGCGGAGGTGTGGCGTAGATCCATTCTCCTCGCACTCGAATTTCAACGTCTACCACGTAGGGTGCAATGCCTTCGAGATCTGGTTCGATGCCCAGGCCGGGTGCATCCGGAGTCTGTAGTAAACCATTTTGATCAGGAACGATATGATTCTTAGTCATTGCTCGAGCAAGCGATTTGAGTTCCGTGGGGAATTCGCAAATCGCATGCGACTCCAGTCCTGCAAACGGCTGCAAAGAAGCAGACAAAGCCAGATTGGATGTAAATGTATGATTGACATAGAGGACGCCTTTGGCTGCCGCATAGTCGGCGACTTCCTTGGCGATGGTAATGCCGCCGATGCGACCCGCATCGATTTGCACATATTTCAGTCCGGCATAGTCGATCATATGCTTTGCCATGTGGAAGTTGTGGCACCCTTCTCCTCCCGCCATGCCAACGACACCACTCTCCTGAGACAGCGCGTGATATTCGGACAAGGCCCCCGAGACGAACGGTTCTTCCAGCCAGGTCGCTCGCACTTCCTTAAGCATCTTCAGTCGAGCCCGTGCGGCTGAAAGGTCGGTGTTCCAGACTGTCCCCGCATCGACCAGGAGAATTCCGTCGTCGCCAAGTCCCTCTCGGGCTGCAGCGAGCTGAGCGCAATCGTCTTCAACGCTCGACAATCCAAATGGGCCCCAACCAAACTTGGCCGCACGAAAACCGTGGCCAGCAATGGTCTTTGCTTTGCTGAGCGTTTCTTCGGCGTTATGGCCAAACAACACTGATGCGTAGGGCGTTTTCGCGAAGCAGGATTTGTATCCGAGCAACTTCCAGACTGGCTCATGCAAGCGATGTCCCAGCAAATCCCATAACGCAATATCGATTCCCGAAAGCGTATGATCGGCCTGCAACAGATCCAGACTATGGGCACGAACCAGGTCGCCGATTCGGCGGATGTCACTGACGTTATTGATTTCCTGGCCCAGCACAGACGCAATGACAGGCTTGCAAGCGCTGTGTGACATGGGACAGATCAAACTGGCGATTGAGACCAGTGGAGCCGCCTCGCACTCACCCCAGCCCACGTACTCACCAGCGGCAACACGCACAAGTAACGCATCTTGACTGCCATCGCCGATGTCCAGAACTTGAGGCATCGACAAGTAGTAGAAATCGACAGAATCGATCTTCATAATCCCGGATTTCCTGATAAAAGTTGAGCACCTGCAACGTACTCATCACGCGCAGGATTAGAAGATCCGGCGTTTCTCCGCCAGACCAATTGCCAATTGCCCACTCCTTCGACGAATATTGACGTTGAGTTAGCAACCACTGGTTGAATCTTTACCCAAATCGCGGTTTCCTGATAGATTCCGCATTGAGCGGCATGAAGCCGGTCAACCCCAGCGTCGGACAGGAACAGTTCAATTGAACGAGATTCCATGATCGAGTCCCGACGAGTTGTTCCACGGACAGGAGTTATTGAATCATGGACAGTTTCGCTCGGCACCTGGCATTTCTGCTGCTGTCCGGAACGGGTTTAATGCTGACGGGCTGTGGCACCTCCGAGCCAGCCGCGTCGGACCAGGACTCGGCCATGATTGATGAACTGCTGAATTCCGATGGCATTTCGCAACGAGAACTCGCGGAACCAGCAGATCCGATCGACTCGTCTCGTGCGAAAACGCACAATGTCAGCCAAACAAGGCGGGCCGATGGAAATAAGTCTCGATCTGCCGCCAAAGGGGATCTGCTGGAACTTCGACTGCAGGAAGGTGATCGATTTCCTCTGGTGAAGACAATTCAACAGACTTTGCAGCAGCGATCAGAGGCGACTCCTGCGTTCGCATCAACTCGACTGGAGATGATGATGATCATCACCGTCGAGGAGGTAAAGCAGGACTCCATCCTGCTGGGAGTCCAATACTCTCAGGTCAGCTACGCTCACGACGTGGCCGGACAGCAGCTGTCCTACGATTCCAGAAACCATCAGGGATCTGTGCCCTGGGATGCGCTGCCGTATGCGGGAATGGTCAACAATGGATTTTCGTTCTGGCTGGGGCGAAACAACAGTATTCGGGAAATGGTCGGCTATAAAGAGTTCCTTGAACGCTGTGTCGCCCAGGTGCCACTGGACCGTCGCGCGACACTGCTTTCAGAAATCAGCAATCGCTTCGGAGACGATGGAGTTGCCAACTTTGTCGATGACTCCATTGGAATGTTGCCATACGATACGACCGTTGATCCGGATTCTGCATCGCGAGTCCTGCTGGGCGATATGTGGACTCGCGAACGCAGGCTGATGCAGCCTGTCCCGGTTCAGCTGATTTCGACATATCGACTGACTGCGATTGACGATAAGAACGCAGAAATTGATATCACCGGCCGGGTCGCAGCAGGTGATGCCGCCGCAGCGAACAATGCCGGACATTTAAGAATCTCCGGTGGTCACAGTCTCGGACGATGTATCGTCGATCGCGCGACGGGATTGCCACTCGAGATGAATCTCACGCGATTCATCACTATGCAAGTGACGACATCCGATCAGCAGGTCGTGACTCAGGACAAGACCATCATCACAACAATTCGCACGTTCCCGGAAGTCCGAGGTCCCGTCGCTGGATCACCCGCGACGTCATCAATCCAACGAGTCTCGGGCACTTCGGATCCTGGTTATCCGGACCCCCTCTCGCTGGGCGGATTAAACTCAAGCCAGCAACCTCCGCGCCGAGCCGTTCGAGCCGTCTATCCGGAATAGCGATTTGGCAGGCCGCAATCGATGAGTCCCCGGAGCGGGAGAAAGCGGGCGAAGAAAACTCGCCACACCTTCGTCCGGCCTATCAAGGCCGAGGGCGGTGCTTCAGGATATCGGCTTTCAACTCCATCTGCCGGGCAACAGCCAGCAACGTGGCCTCGTCGTGTAATCCGGCTGTCAACGTGCAGCAAAGAGGGCGAAGCTGCGGCTTGATGTCCGCCATTACAACAGGTAACGTCATCGAAGGATGGCCCGTCAGATTGGAAATTCCCAGGTCACTGCCGCCAACGTAAAGATCCACTTTCCTGAACACGTCCGTCATCTTTTTCATAAGCTCAAATCTCGCACGAGAAGCCTGAAGATAGTCCACCGCTGTGACGAACTGGGAGGCTCGAAAAATATCCGGCCACGAATTCAGTCCTTCGAGGTTTCCGCTTCGAGTCAGTCCCTGAAAGATGCAGGCGGCTTCAACGTCCAGCATTCCTGTCAGTGACCACTCAGGAATGTCGCGAGGCAATTCCAGGTCAACGATGTTAGCTCCCAGGTCCTGCAGAATATCAATCGCCGCCTGCTCGGGGATTGCCGTTTCACAGTTGGTGACACGACCAATTCGCAACCCGGACCAGTCCACTTTCATCGGCCATTGAAACCAGCGATCGACGGTTGTGGGATCGTCGTCATCTCGCCCATGAATCGCCGACAGAACATAACCGCAGTCGTCGGCCGACCTGGCGATCGGACCAAGTTTGTCCATTGTCCACGACAAGGCCATGCAGCCTGATCTGGACACTCGACCAAAGGTTGGACGCAATCCCACAACGCCGCATCGTCGAGCCGGAGAGATAATACTTCCCAGGGTCTCGCTGCCGATTGCAAACGGGACACATCCTGCTGCGACGGCTGATGCCGAGCCCGCTGAGGAACCGCTGGATCCCTGCTCAACGTTCCACGGATTCCTGGTCTGGCCATTGAACCACTGATCACCCATCGCCAGCGCGCCGAGCGATAACTTGGCCACCAAAACGGCACCCGCGGCTTCCAGTTTGCGGGCCACTGTCGCCGTTGTTCTGGTCAGCTGCTGTCGAAACTGTGGAGCACCCCATGTCGTTGGGTAACCGGAAACTGCAATCAGATCCTTCGCCCCCCAGGGAATTCCATGCAGTGGCCCTCGATCGTTGCCCGCAGACAGTTCGTCGTCCGCCTGCTTCGCTTGTCGCAAGGCCAGATCCTCGGTCAATGTCACCACGCAGTTCAGCACAGGATCCTGCTTCGTCAGGCGATCAAGACAAAACTGTGTCAGTTGGACCGAAGTAATCTTGCCCAACCGGAGAAGAAGTCCTAATTACCGTATGGCGTTAAACGACAGGTCCTCTGGTAACCTCACTGGAGCGGCCTCTTCAGCGATCTCCTCTAACCACACCGGCTTCCCGGCAGCGCGGGAGACGGAGTCCGGGTCGGCCATTTCCGGGTCAAAGCGAAACGAAGGAAGTGACTCATACTGCAAGGGAATCTTTCTGATCTGCTCGGAATCCCTGCGAATTTCATCCAGACGGTTTATTAGCTCTATCCGCTGCTTTTCACTGAGTGTAATCCCCGCTACCCACTCGGCATTCGAAATCTGCTCGGACGTCAGCCCAGGTTTTCTCGCCGCTTCGTCAGCCAATGCACGCTGAAAAGTCGTTGTGCCAATACCCATCAGGCTGACAGTCTCGAGGATGTGTCGTCGGTTCATGCGTGTCATTTGAGTCGAATCCCGAGGGGCTCGTTGGGGATCTGGTTTTATAAACCGGCAATGGTTGCCTGATTATTATGCGATTCAACCAGCCAGACTACGAATGCCAGGAAAATCTTCTCTCGGATTACTGCACGATCAGCCTTCAGCATGATAAAAAGCATCCCGCTCGTTTTTCCTCGTTTCGATCGACAAGAAAAAGTGTCAGGACGAATTGCTCATGGTTTTGATTGCTGACTGGAAAAAATCCACCTTCGATCCAATTAAGGAAATTGAGATCGACAAGGTTTTTAAACTGGCCATCAAACACAAGTGCTCGGATATTCACCTTCAGGTCGGCCGGCCACCAGTTTTTCGAATTCGCGGTGGACTGCGCGATCTGGAAATGTCGCCCATCACTGAAAGTCAGATGATTGAACTCACGTTTCCAATGATGGACCAGCGAAACCTGGACATCTTCCACCAAAATGGCGGGGCAGACTTTTCCAAGGTGATTTTGATCGAGGGCGATCCCTGGCGATTTCGAGTGAACTTGTTCACTCAGCTGGGTAAAGTCGGAATGGTGGCTCGAAAGATTGAGCGATCGATTCCTCCGTTTGAAGGTCTCTTCCTTCCTCCTCAGATGGTCGATCACTGCAAATATGACCAGGGGATGGTGCTTTTGGCGGGCGTAACCGGTTCCGGAAAAAGCACGACGATTGCGTCGATGCTTGACTGGATCAATCGCAATATGAACAAGCACATCCTGACTATTGAAGACCCGATTGAATTTATTTATACGTCGGACAAGTGTCTGATCAACCAGCGTGAGATCGGCCAGGATGTGATCGACTTTCACATCGCAATGAAACACGCGGTTCGAGAAGACCCCGATATTATGCTGGTGGGCGAGTTGCGAGACCGTGAGACTTTCGAGACCGCCATTCACGCGGCGGAAACCGGACACCTGGTGTTCGGCACAATTCACGCTCCCGGTGCACCGGGTTGCATTTCGCGTATTCTGGACTTGTTCCCGTTCGACATGCACAAAGCTATTCGTGCGAGTATGGCGATGAACATGAAGTGCATCGTGGGCCAGAAATTATTGAAGACTCTCGTCGATAAACCTCCGCGAGTGCCGATCGTCGAAATCATGACCTTTAATCCCACCGTGCGGAAGTTGGTGATGGAGGAAATGGACGAGAAGTTATTTGCGGCTATTCGTATTGGTAAGACCGAGGGCATGCAGCTCTTCAATGATAGTCTTTACGATTTTGTCACCCGAGAACTCATCAGCCGCGAAGCCGCATTTGAAATCTCGCCCAACGTGGAAGAGTTGAAGATGAAGCTCAAGGGCATCGAAGTGAAGGGCTCGGCGATTCTTTGACCACTTTCCAATCGTGCAAGGTACCGGAGGCAAGTACTGCTTCGCGAGAGAATACATTGTTCCGAGCGCAGGGCTTATTGTGGAGGGCGCCCGAATGTGACGGTTACTTCACATTCTGGCAATGACAAAAACACCACGGCGGATTGACTGGAGAATTCGCATCGTTTAGACTTCGGCGACACGGCCGGAGATCGCAAGAAACTCGGCTACTAGTAAGAGGAAATGGCTGCTGCCAAGCGCGGCGCTCCCGTGTTTTCTAATCGGACGATTAGCTCAGTTGGTTAGAGCGCCACGTTGACATCGTGGAGGTCGTTGGTTCGAGCCCAATATCGTCCATAGGGTGATGTCGCAGTCCACCGTCATCCTTCGCAAAGCCCGGTAAATCCGGGCTTTTTTCGTTGGAGTTCCTCTGGTAGTGCGAAGCATCACGAGCGATTGCATCAGCCTGCTGCACCCAATATGCACCCACTTCGGGGTGTGTTGTGGTGACGGCGGGCTCGATTTCGGTGGACTCAATGTCGGATGTATCTGGCGTTGGCAAAGTCGAAACGACCTCGGTTACCTTCAGAGTTGTGGCCAACAGGAAATCCTCGTCTGTGGTCATCCAGTAGTGCGCCTCCGCAATTCGTTCGGAATGCCCACACCAGGACGTTACCACATGGGACGGGAATTTCCGTTCCAATTCGGTACATCGGGTCGCTCGGAGGTTTTGCCATACTTTCGGCCAAACTTTCAACCCAGCCAGCCTGATAATTCGAGCCAACTTCGTCCCGAGGTTCTTGTGATTGCGGTCCCGTTCAATGACGTACACGGAACCTACTGACGCTTGCTCCCAGACATCCTGAAGTAGCGGCCTGAGCTCAACAAACATCGGAAGTACTCGGTCGCCGCCATCCTCGTGATGCTCTGTCTTGGGG
>JANPHT010000708.1:0-6955 GCA_031424595.1 Planctomycetota bacterium | reverse complement strand
ATCAAAGATACAAATACAGGAATCAATATTACCTCCGCTCAATCGGAATGCTTCGCCTATTTTCGTCCGATGCCCGGTCAGGACGCAGATGCCATGGTGGAACGGATGCGGATGCTGGCAGTCCAATATGGATTGAAATTTGACGTCCTGTTCTCAGGATCTCCGCTCTTCACAGATCCGTCCAATTCGTTTGTCGTTGATCTGTTGCACCTGACGTCGCGGCCGACGCCCTTGACAGCAGCCTATGGCACGGATGGAGCAATTTTCACCGAGTTAAAGAACATCGTTGTCTTCGGTCCCGGGGACATCGCGCAGGCTCATACGGATGACGAATGGATTAGTCTCGAGCAGCTCCAGCTGGGGACAGACCTTTTTCGACAGGGCATTCAGCGTTGGTGCTGTTGAGGGATTGATTTGATGTCAGAGTTTCCTGTGGTCAGCGTCTCGGATCTGGTCAACGCTTTCAAAGAAGTTGTGGAAGCGGCGTTGCCACCCTGCACGGTCGAAGGCGAGATTTCGAATTGCCGCAAGAGTCCCTCAGGGCATTGGTACCTGACGCTCAAGGATGATCAGTCCGAGATCGGCGCGGTGATCTGGCGAAGCGCCGCTCAGAAAATTCGCTTTGAACCAAAGGATGGGATGAAGTGCCTCGCGACGGGGGCATTACAGGTTTATGTCGCGCGTGGATCGTGCCAGTTTGTCATTACCAGGTTAACGCCGCAGGGAATTGGCGAACTGGAAATGGCATTCCGACAATTGCGCGACAAGTTGTCGGCGGAGGGACTATTCGATGAATCTCGAAAGCGCCCCATTCCCCGAATTCCGCGACGCATTGCTCTGATTACCAGTCCGAGCAGCGCTGCGGTGCGGGATATGATTCAGGTGATTTCTCGTCGCTGGCCGCCAGCTCAGATTGTGGTGGTGCCCGTACGCGTCCAGGGCGAAGGCGCGGCCGAGGAAATTGCCAGGGCACTGCGGTCGGTGCATCAGATTCCGCATGTGGATGTGGTGATCACGGGGCGAGGCGGCGGCAGCCTGGAAGATTTGTGGTGCTTCAATACGGAAGTTGTGGCCCGTGCGATTGTGGCCTGCCGAGTGCCGGTGATTGCAGCCGTCGGACACGAGATCGACGTCTCCATCGCAGACCTTGTCGCCGATCGACGTGCGCTGACCCCCAGTGAAGCAGGAGAGCTGGTCGTTCCCTCGGCTCGGGATTTACGCGACACTTTGCATCATACCGCCCAGCGTATGCGACAAACCCTACGCGAACGACTGGAACGGATGCGGCTCAGGTTGAGTGCGATCGAGGCTCGTTCGGTGATTCAGCGGCCTATGACATTGGTCGACCAGAGACGCATGGACTGCGACGACCTGGCAGATCGAGCTGTCACTGCCATGCGACTGATGACCGAACGTCGACGCCGTGATCTGGGGTCCGTGGCGGCGTCACTGCAGGCGTTGAGTCCTCTCCAGGTTCTCTCTCGCGGTTATTCACTGACTCAGAATGAGGAAAGAAAACTGTTGCGATCTGCGGCCGAAGTCTCGGTGGGCGATAAAATAACGACGCGGCTGGCTGAAGCAATTCTCTATTCGACAGTAACAGCAGTGACGGCAGCCACATCATTGCCGTCGCATCCGGCGGTCACTCACATTTCCTAGACAGAATCCGGACCGTTGGCGTTTGGACAAGGTGTCCGAGGGCATTTCGTTTTGGAGTGAGTCGACACAGAAGAAAGGACACTCACCTACGTGACAAAGAAACCAACAACGGGACACACGGAAAGAAAGTTGGAATGCGAGGACGCCTCTGATCTGAGGGCTGTCCGAACAAAGCGTGCTCGTCAGGTCATTGCCGCACTGAAAAAACTTTTTCCTCAGGCCGAATGTGCATTGAATCACCAGACGGCTTTCCAGCTATTGGTTGCAACAATTCTCTCCGCGCAGTGCACCGATGAGCGGGTGAATCAGGCAACCCCGGAATTGTTTCGAAACTACCCGAATGCGGAGGCACTCGCCAAAGCGACACAGGAAGATGTCGAACGAATTGTGAAACCGCTGGGGTTCTTTCGTAACAAAGCGGCAAACATCCGGGGAATGGCCGCGACCCTGGTTGAAAAATTTTATGGGGAAATTCCACAAGACATTGAGGACCTTATTACTCTGCCCGGAGTTGGACGAAAAACGGCCAGTGTTGTGCTGGGCACCTGGTTCAGGATTCCTTCGGGCGTGGTCGTTGATACTCATGTCAAGCGGTTGACGAATCTGCTCGGACTGACATGCTCTCTGAACCCGGAGATTATTGAACGTGATTTGATGGCGATTCTTCCGAAGTCGGAGTGGATCGAATTTTCTCATCGGCTGATCCACCATGGACGGCGCACATGTATTGCGCGACGGCCAAAATGTACTGAATGTGGTCTGATTAAACTTTGTCCTCGCGTCGGGCTTAAACCGTTGGAGAACACATGATGCTACGCCTTCTGAACACAACTGTTTTCTTTATTTCGCTGATCTGGATCGGCAGCGGTATCAGCAATGTCCGTGCGCAGGATGACGCCGTGGTCGAGTCGGCCATCACGTCGATTATCGGTCGGCGCGATGCCACCTGGCAAATGGCTCAAAAGATATGGATGGCGGCTGAACCGGGGTATCAGGAAGTCGCGTCGTCAGCAATCCTTTCCGATGCCGCAGAAGCGGCAGGATTGAAGGTGACTCGAGGCGTCGCCGAGATCCCCACGGCCTTTGTCGCAGAATTCGGGATGGGGAAGCCGGTGATCGGGATCGTGGGAGAATTCGATGCCTTGCCCGGGCTGTCGCAGAAAGCGGAACCTGAGCCATTGCCACGTGACGACGGAAATTCCTATGGTCATGGTTGTGGGCATCACTTGTTCGGAGCGGCCTCACTTTCAGCAGCGATTGCGGTTGCCGAACAGATTAAGTCCGGCACAATCAAAGGGACGGTTCGATACTATGGCTGCCCGGCCGAGGAAGGTGGGAGTGCGAAAGTATTTATGGTCCAGGCAGGCTTGTTCGCCGATTGTGACGCCGTGCTGCATTGGCATCCCTCCAGTAAATCGTCAGCGGGCGATCGTTCCAGCCTCGCTCGAGTCGCGGTTAAGTTTAAATTTCGAGGGAAGACGTCTCACGCTGCGGGATCGCCGGAGCAGGGACGGTCGGCGCTCGACGCCGTGGAGCTGACCAATCATGCGTCAGAATTGTTGCGAGAACACACTCCCGAAGAAACCAGGATACATCATGTCATCACCAGCGGCGGAGAGGCTCCCAACGTTGTGCCGGCATTTGCAGAAGTGTATTACTACATTCGCCATCCTGAATCTCGTTTTCTGAAACCCTTGTATGCGCGTCTTGAGTTGTGCGCGAAGGCTGGAGCGCTGGCGACGGAAACGGAACTCACGATCCGATATGAAGGCGGCATTCGTGAGATTCTGCCAAACCAGACGCTGTCCAATATGGCACGAAAACGCCTGACTCAATTCAACGACATTACCTACACCGAAGCAGAACGAGAATTTGCCGCTCGACTCAAGCATCATTTGTCAGAACCTCAGCCGCTTGACAGTCTGAGTCGCATTGAAGACGTAGACGGGACGATCGGAAAGGGCTCCACAGATGTCGGCGATATTTCGTGGGTCGTTCCCACATCCGGATTTACAACGGCCTGTTGGGTGCCTGGCACTACTGCTCATTCCTGGCAGGCTGTGGCCGCTGGTGGAACGACAATCGGAGAAAAAGGTCTGCATCTCGCGGCACGCACTTTGGCGGCAACGGCGATCGATATGATACGCAGTCCGGAACAACTTCGACAGGCTGCTGACGAATTCCAAAAAAGACGTGGTAATGAAAAATATGATTCGCTGATGCAACCTGGTCAGAAACCTCCTCTGGATTACCGCAACCCGCCGAAGGCTGGTTCAAGGTGAATCGGCAGATGGATCTGTGATCGCATTCATAAGACGGTCTCAGAAAGCGTATGAGCGACGAATGGCTCTTTTGTGACTCGTCGTCACAAACCCACATGGCAGATTCTATGTTCCACGGGAGACGAAAAGCGGCATAAATCGCGGACTGTAACAAATCTTTGGATTAGTACGACGAGCGAATCGCATTCTGCATCAGCAATCGGTATAACCATACAGTTCGAGAGGCGATGTTTTCCAGAACAGGTTCTCGACACTTTCGGGAGACTACATAAAGTGCAACCCGGCATCATGTCGGAGGGCACATTAAAGAGTAAGCCGACGCGATGAAACACTTCAAAGTGTTCCATCGCGTCGGCTTTTTTTGCTTTGTGGTGGATAGAAAGAAGCTCCCCGAGTAACGTTGAGGCGACACTACCTGACTCACTCGCCAGCAGATTGCGGCGAGGAGGGTCTTCTGTTTTCAGTTGTTTTGTGATCGGAGGAAACGTCATGTTGATGCACGCGTGGACAAACATCGTTCGAAATTTGTTTTCCGGGATTCCTTGTGTCAAGTCATCGTCAAGAGCCACAATTCGCCGTCGTCGACAACGTCACGCCCACCAAGTCAGCGGAGAACATCTGGAACAGCGACTGGTGCTCTCAGCCATCGTGGTCACTACCACCGGAGATTCGGTGGCTTTTGATGGATTAGTCACACTGCGCGAGGCTATCAGCTCAATCAACAGCGGGGCAAATGTTAATGCCGATGTGATGGCCGATGGGACATACGGCGTCGGCGACACGATAAGTTTCAACATTGCCGGTGTCGGTGTACGGACAATTTCTCCGGCGACTCCCCTTCCCACGATTCTGAAACGAGCAGTCATCAGTGGCTATACTCAACCGGGGACCAGTGTGAACACGCTGGACAAGAGTAACAACGCAGTCCTGCGGATCCAGCTGAATGGCAGCAATGCCGGACAGGGAGCGAACGGGTTAGTCCTTGGCCCGGGGTCCAGCCGTTCCATTGTCCGTGGATTGGCGATCAATCGCTTTTCGGGAATCGGGATTCTGGTTCAGTCCAGCAGCAATTCGATTACGGGTAATTTTATCGGAACCGACGTCGCGGGCAATGCCGTTCTAAGCACTTCCAGTGGATTCGGGATCGGCATCGCTGGTGGCCAGAACAACATAATTGGTGGCACAGCTTTGGCGGCCCGGAACGTGATTGGAGGCAATTCCGATGGCATCAATCTCGACACCGGTTCTCAGAATAATGTAATTCAGGGAAACTTCATCGGCCTCGGTGCCAATGGCACGACCGCAGTGAGAAACCGATTTCACGGAGTGGCGCTGCGTGGGAATGGTGGATTGGGGGTACAGAACAATCAGATCGGCGGCACCGAACTCAGGTCGGGAAATACGATCGCCAACAATGGCTCCGCCGGAGTCGCTATTTTTGGCGATCCCCTTTCCAGTCGCCAGAACAGCGGCAATGCCATTCTGGGCAACTCGATCTTTAATAATGGACGCAACAGCCCCGCAACCCAGTTGGGAATCGATCTCGTCGGGAAAACGTCCTTTCCGGTGGATGACGGCGTAACACCCAACGACTCGGTTGATGGCGATGGTGACAGCGGCCCCAACCTGTTGCAGAATTTCCCTGTGCTGGCGTCAGTGACCAGTGACTCTATCAGCACAACAATTGTGGGCTCGCTTAACAGCCGCTTCAACACGGAATACCGCATCGAGTTCTTTTCCAGTCAGACGGTCAGCAGTTCCGGCTTCGGTGAGGGACAGACATTCCTGGGCTTTACAGATGTTACGACCAGCGCCAGCGGCAATGCGAGATTCAACACAACCCTGATGACTTCGGTGCCGGAGGGACGGTACATCACGGCGACCGCGACAAGTGTGGAAACCACTCTGATCCCGGTCGCGACGAGTCCTGCCGGCATTCTGCGCTCGGCGGCAAAATTCGCGGTCCTGGCAAACGGGGCAGTGACGGCTCCCTTGACGACAATCATCGGCGATGTCGGTGTCTACCCACTGGCTGCGATCACGGCCACGGGCACGATCACAGGGACAGTCTATGCGGGCGGTCCCGTCGCCGCTCAGGCTCAGGCTGATCTCACCAAAGCCTACAATGCCCTTGGAGCTTTGCCCGTCACGACGGTGTTAACCGGGGACCTCGGTGGGCGAACGCTCACGCCTGGTGTCTATCGTTTTGCCGCGGCGGCCACGTTGACCGGAACACTCACACTCGATACACAGGGCGATCCGGAGGCGTTCTTTGTTTTTCAACTGGGAGCCGCATTCGCGACCGCTGCCGGTTCGTCTGTTGTGTTTCTCAACGGCCCGACTGACAGCGTCTACTGGCAGGGAGCCGCTGCTGTTGCGCTGGGGGCTGACAGTACCTTCCTGGGAAACATCGTCGGAAATGTGGCCATCACGATTGGTGCCGGTGCAACTCTGCCAAACGGCAGAGCGTTGTCGCACGGTGGGGCCGTGACAATGTCTGGTGGTAAAGTCGACACCACGAGTGCAGTTCCCGTTGTACCTCCGACTCCGAATAACACCTCTGAATTCTCAGCGGCCCGCCAGATTCCGGTCGATCCAAAGCTGTCAATCGGCGACGTCTCTCTGGTAGAAGGGAATTCGGGCACGCTCTACGCCGTATTCACCGTGACTCTGTCGGCGGCCAGCACGAAGACCGTCACGGTCGTGGCGACTTCGGCGAATGGCACGGCTTCATCAGCCTCTGATTACACGGCTCTCGCGGCGACAAAGCTGACGTTCCTGGCGGGCGTGTCGAGGCGGACAGTCAGGGTTGCGGTGAAAGGGGACACGTTGTTTGAGGCGAATGAAACCTTCTTGGTCAACCTGAGCAGTGCGGTCAATGCCACGTTCGCCGACAGTCAGGGGCGGGGCACGCTCGTCAAAAACGACGCCATTCCAAAGCTGTCAATCGGCGACGTCTCTATGGTAGAAGGGAACTCGGGCACGCTCTACGCCGTGTTCACGGTGACTCTGTC
>JANPHT010000707.1:0-18997 GCA_031424595.1 Planctomycetota bacterium | reverse complement strand
CAAACTGGCGACGACCGTTTGAGCTCCGGCCACCTGAAACGCTCTCTGCATGCCAATTAATCCTTCTCCGGCGGCAACTTCTCCCAAACCTGTTTCGCAAGCCGATATTACAGCCACCTGAACGCCTCGCAGGTCGAGATTCTCCACTTCCGAGGCTGTCAGGATTCCATCGGAACGCTCGGGCTCCGGATCGAGGTTAGCCCCGGCCAGAGCCAGTCCGGACAACAATCCAGGCGGATAGCCAAACCCGAACGGAGCTGCTTCCGACACGGACGCAGAGCGAGCCTGCTCGTCACTTGTCTGTAGTGCGGATCGAAGTGAAGACGGAGCAAAGAAGCCGTGTGTCGCAACGTGCACGAATCGATGACGCACCGCTTCGTCGCAAAATCTTTCTTCGCGTGCTTCAGTACCTTCAAGCACGGTCAGTCCGGTCGCGCCGAACTTCTCCTGATACAACTTTGTGATCGAAGCCAGCTCTCCGCGAGTTGCTGAGAGCGGCGCGAAGGCCTTCCATTCAGCACCACGTACAGCCGCCAATTGGCGACCAAATCGTCTGCTTGGTGCCGCAGGCTTTTGAGGCATAGTGGAGTTGTAGTCAATATTTCCCACGACAAGCAGATCTCCTGGGACGTCGACAGGCTGAGAAGACTTGTCATTGGCCAGCAGCTGTGGGATTGCCATTGCACAGGGAATTATCGCAATGGCCATTTCTTCCAGCAAGTAGGATCCTGGTGTTTTACCAGGCAGCGCGCTTAGTGGAAATCGGCCTAATGCTCCATCGGGCGAAACGAGGACAAGATCACATCCTGCCAGGTGCGGCCTCAGTGGTTCCCAGATCATTTGTCTGAGCAAGTCGGCCGCAGCATTCCCCTGAGGCGACTTTCCGAAAGATCCTCGCCAATCGTCAATGACCCTCGCGATCGATTTCACTGCTCCCAGATGCACAAGGACCACCTCATCGACATCCGGCCGCACAATGAATGCGGCCAAACGCAGTTCGTGTGCTGGACTTCCGGCAGTCACGGGCGGTTTCACGACATGCAGGTATTCAACAATATCAACCAGTACAGCTTTCTCCGGCAACGAACGTCGAAGTTCAGCAGGAGTGATCTGATGTTGAGATTGCCGAATCTTCTGGCTTTTCTCGGAGAGCTCACGTTCAATTTTCTCCTGCCCGTTAATCGTATCGGCCAGTTGCTGGTGCCAGGACTCACGATTTTCGGGCGCTGGAGTATTTAAAGCCAGCCGAGCGCGGTTCGCGGTGACACTTCTGAGGTCTACCTCCAATTTCGCA
The DNA here is from genome assembly GCA_031424595.1 of Planctomycetota bacterium. Lineage (GTDB taxonomy): Bacteria > Planctomycetota > Planctomycetia > Planctomycetales > Planctomycetaceae > SXXK01. The sequence goes on along the minus strand of JANPHT010000707.1, from coordinate 17,703 downwards.
AGTGCCGGATCCGCGTCGGTCGCTTCAGCAATTTCTCGGGTGAGCCGCTGGCGGTGCAGGACTCGCCCCTTCACCTGCAGAATCTCGTTATATTGGGCATCCGTTGCTGCATTTTTTTTGGCGAGAATTGAAAGCAATGCGTCGAGCGCCAGATGACTCTGTCTGGCTGCCGCAAATTGTTGGCGTTCCGATTGGATTGATGAGACGGCGTCATCATTGCGACGCCGAAGTTGGGCGGCTTCCAATGCCAGGGCAAGTGCCCCTTCGTTCTTCTCCTGATGCAACAACACAAGGCTCAGATCTGACATTGTCATTGTCAGATCCGGATGCTGCTCTCCCAAAATGACTCCTCTTGCCTTCAGCACTTCCTGATAATGTGATTCTGCCGCAGAAAACTTGCCCTCGGCGTTTTCAACGTCGGCAATATATCGAAGTGTTGTGATGTAGCCCGGATTCTGCTCACCGTAAATCTGTTTCAAAATGGCGAGAGCTTTCTGAAACTGCTCGGTGGCTTGAGCGTAGTGATGTTTAGCGGCATAAAGTAAGCCCAGTGCATTCACACTTTCGGCATACTGAGGATCCTGCTCGCCGGTTATTTGCCGACGCTGGTCAATCACATTCAACAGCAATGGTTCTGCACGTGTCAGTTCACCATGCGCCAGCAGATGCCGACAGAAATTACTGGTCGTCGTCAGTGTTTCTGGATGATTTTCACCCAGAGTCTGGCGGTAAGTCTCAATCGCCTGAAGGTAATGAGCGTCCGCTCTTTCGAAGTCGCCCAGGCGGTCAAAGTGAACCGCCAGATTGTTGAGACTGGCTCCGTAATCGGGACTCAGGCTTCCCATGGTTTTCAGCTTGATGCTGGCGGCCTTTTCGTAGAGCCTCTCGGCCGTCAGATATTGCCCCAGTTCGTCACATTGAACCGCAAAGTTGCTGAGCGTTTTTGCGTATTCCGGGTGCTGCTCACCCAGTGTCTCCTTTTCAATCTCAAGAGCTTGTTCATAGAGTGTCTCGGCCGTCGCGAAGTTTCCCAGCATGGTGTGGACAATGGCCAGTTTTGCAAGGCTCAAAGCATACGTCGAGTTCTTTTCCCCGATCAACTCCCGCCGCCGCTCGACAACAAATGTTGCGCGATCCATGGCTTCAGAAAACTGTCCCGCGTCAATCAGAGCATTAACTTTCCCCGAAGCGGTCGCTGCTTCCCTCAGTCGTGCTCGACCGTCACTGGTTAACTGACCTCGTCGAATACAATCCTCGGCGGCAATTCGCTGGTCGACGGTCTGCCAGTGATCCGGACCGTATCTTTTGTTAAACGCAGCAATGATCTCTGTATGAACGGCGTTCGCTTCTTTGAATTGTTCCTGCACTTCGAGAAGTTCCGGAAGCATGGGAAGATTGGCAAGTACCCGATCATGTTCATCACCAAAGACACTTCGTTCAATGGCGATGGCGGATTTGATATGGACTGTCGCTCCAGCACGATTCCCGGCTACGAGGAGATCAAAGCCTTTCTGCCATTCAAGATCGCATTGCTTCAACTGTTCCTGCTGCGCCGCTGTGAGATTCTCAGCTGGTGTCGCCTCCTGAGACATCACGGTTGGAACGGAGTTGCAGCTTATCATCCACAGCAACACGGTGAAGGCGACCCACAAGCGTTGGGGGGCAACAGGAACAATGCTGGTCGATATACGAAACAAGGACCACCTCATCTGAAATCATAAACCCGGGATTTGACAGAAGTGGCCCGTTATCAGGGCCGTGCATTCATTGAGCCGTTATCAGGGCTGTGCATTCAGGCTCGCCACTGAATTCTAACGCCAATCGCCGCTCAACACGAAGGCGGCCCAGTAAAATGGTGGCGTTCGTTTGGAAGTATCGCCATCCTGTGGCTGATCCAATCGAACAAGTCCGCGCTGCCGTCCCTCCTTCAACATTGTCAGTTGAGCCTGACGCAGGGACTCGAGGAGGCTCAATTCTTTCTTCCAGAGATTGTCGTAGAAGTTCTCCATCAGTGTTCGAGTCGCGTCATCAGACACTTCCCACAAACTGGCCACCACACTGCGAGCTCCGGCGATCTGAAATGCGCGCTGAAGTCCCAACAAGCCTTCGCCGCCGGCCACTTCGCCAAGACCGGTTTCACAGGCTGACAGCAGGGTCAAATCCACGCCACGCAGATCGAGACTCTCGACTTCCGAAGCGGTCAGGATTCCGTCGTCCTCAATTCCGTCGGATTCGCGGTTAGCACCCGCGAAGACGAGTCCGGAAAGCATGCCCGGTGGAACTCCGAGATATCGTTCGGATCCATTCTCCGGTCCGGAACCAGCACTCCGAGTCACGGAATGTTCCAGAGCAGACCGCAATGATTCCGGCGCGAAGAAACCATGCGTGGCAATATGCAGGAACTTATGATGAGTCGCTTCCTGGCGAAAACGAGCTTCACTCGCCTGAGTCTGCTCGAGGATCGTAACGCCTGTATTGCCAAACAGACCACGATAGAGCTTGTCGATCGTCGCCACTTCGCCTCGAGTCCCCGGCAAGGGAGTAAAACTACGCCAATCAGCACCGCGCACGCCAGCCAAATTCCGACCAAACTTTTTCTTCGGCGAAGCCTCTGCGTTTCCAGGTGGCGAGTCGTAGTCCACGTCTCCCAGCACCAGCAGATTATCATTGACCACCGGTCGTTTTGTATTCTCTGTGGCAAGCAGCGAAACCAGAGCCTGTGGAACAGGGATGATGGCAATTGCTCGTTCTTCCAGAAGGAATGATCCGGCCGTCTTTCCAGGAAGAGCAACAAACGGGAATCGACCAAGGACGCCATCGGGAGAAACCAATACGGTCTGCGTGTTGTCCAGAAATGGCTCAAGCGGCATCCAAATCTGATTCCGTAGAACCTGTCCCGCTTCCTGAGCCTCCGCCGACTGACCAAAACTCAGTCGCCAGGTTTCAATCGCGCTGGAGAGAGTTTTCACGGCTCCTAAAGAAATCAGCTTCACCGTCGGTACATCACCGCGGAGCACAAACGCAGCCAGGTGTTTTTCGAGATGCATCGCACCAGACGAGGGTTCTGCCGTTTTCGCCAACTGGTCGTACTCAATAAAGTCAACCAGAATATGTCCCTCCGGCAAGGCCGCGCGAAGTTCAGCAACGGTGATCGGCGATTGAATTTTTCGATAAGCCGCGCTGGCTCCGGCCAGAGTCTTCTCAAGACCTTCCTGCCGCTGAGCCAGTTGATCCAGCTGCTGTCGCCAGGCTTCTGCGGAGTCCGGATTGGGAGTCAGCAGCGTTTGTTTCGCTCGCCGAGCTGCTACCGACTGAAGATCTGCAAACAGTGGCCGGAGTTCCGGCTCCGCCTGAAGTGTGCGAGTTTTCTGTTGTCGCCGCCAGACACTGCCTTTCGATGCCAGAACCTCTCGATAGACTTCGTCGGAGAACTGTCCAGACGAAACCGCGATCGACACATACAGATCGAGCACGCTTTTGTTTGCGATTTCCATCAGAAACTGCTGTCGCTCCGACTGCACGGCTGCGGAAGCCTCGACATGCATTCTGGTCAACGTAACAGACTCGCGAATCAGCGATTCGGCCAGAACATGTTGTCCTCGAGATTCACTGAGCCTGCCGAGGTTACTCAGACTGGTCGCGTATGTCGGATGTTCTTTACCGCAGACACTCTGAAAGATCTGATGTGCCTGCTGAAACAGAGGCTCCGCCCGATCGAAGTCTCCTCGACCTTCGTAAAGCATCGCCAGGTTACTGAGCCCAACAGCATAACCAGGATGCCGTTCACCCAGGACAGAACGCTTGATCTCAATAGACTTCTGGAAGAGTGGTTCTGCTTTCACAGACTCTCTCTGTGAATAATAGAATTGCCCGAGGTTGTTCAGGCTAACGGCATAATCCGGATGTGCTTCACCTAACGCGACGCGGTAGATTTCCAGTGCTTCCTGAAACAGGGGTTCGGCCTTCTCAGGCTGGTTTACGTTGTTGTAGAGATCGGCCAGATTGTTCACGCTGATGGCGTAGTCAACGTGATGGATTCCAAAGACTTTTCTGCGAATCTCTCGGGCCTGCAGAAATAGCGGCTCTGCCAGTGTTGAGTCTCCCATCATTGCATACATCATTGCCAGATTGCTGAGACTGTTGGCATAGTCGGGATGTTGTTCACCGACGGTATTCTTCTGAATCTCCAGGGCTTCTCGAAACAGCGGCTCCGCCAGCACAAAATCTCCGTTGGCCTTGTAGACTTCAGCGAGATTATTCAGTCCCGTCGCATAATCCGGATGCTTCTCACCCAGAGCTGTCCGCTTAATTTCAAGTGCCTGCTGGAACAGTGGTTCGGCGCGGGCATGGTCTCCAAGTGCGACGTAAAGTGCAGCCAGGTTGTTCAGGCTATGTGCAAAGTCGGGATGCTTTTCGCCAAAGAGCTTTCTGCGAATTTCCAGTGACTCCACGTAGAGCGGCTCAGCCTTCTGATTCTCGCCCATCGCCTTGAGAATAGCCGCCAGATTATTGAGACTCGTGGCATAGACAGGATGGAAATCACCATACAGCTTGCGATTGATTTCCAAAGTCTGCCGCAGGAGTTTCTCCGACTTAACATTTTGCCCCATGGACGCATAAAGCACGGCCAAATTATTAAGCGCCGTGAGATACTGATAGTTCTCTTCTCCCAGCAGGCTCTTCCTGATTTCCAGGGACTCGAGATAGAGTGGCTCGGCCTTGGAATACTCCGCCATAGATTCGTAAAGGCCGGCGAGGTTACTCAGGGTGATTGCAAAGGACAGATTTTTCTCACCCAACGTACCGCGATTGATTTCAACGGCCTGCAGCAGCAGAGGTTCTGCTTTCGCGAACTCTCCTCTTGCCTGATACAGTTTCCCCAGATTGACCAGAGCTGTGGCAAATTCCGGATGCTTCTCGCCCAGCGTTCTGCCGTAAATCTCTTTCGCCTGAATGTAGAGCGGCTCCGCTTTTGCGGAATCTCCGAGCTCATCAGTCAGGTAAGCCACGTTATTGAGACTGACGGCATACTCAGGATGATCGGCGCCAAGTATTTTTTTTTGTGTCTCCGCAATCTGAGCGAATAGTGGAAGTGCATCGGCTGATTTTCCATCCCGAAAGAGCCCCATGACTGTCCGGTTCAAGGCAGATGCATCGTTCAATTGTTGTCGGTCACCTGGCGAAAGTGTCTGCAGCACGTCCAGGTGTTTTAAAGCACGCTGAGCATCAGCTGTCCGCCAATGTTCGGGACCTGAAATACTCCGCTGGATCTCAAGGAGTTTTTCCTGACTCTCTTTAGCGCCCGAAAAATCCTCCAGCTTTGTCTGCAGTTGCGCGATCATGTCCCAGGATCGAACGGCATCGGCATGTTCCGGTCCCAGAATTTCCTGTTCGATAGCCAGCATCTTCCGAGCCGTCTCGAGCGCTTCGGCAAATCGCCCTTCACGCACATGTTGCGTTGCTTCTTTTTCGAACGTGTCTCTCTCTCTCAATTGGTCCTTCTGGGCGTCCGTCAAAGCTGGCAAGTCGATAGCTGACTGAAACGAGAATGCGTTGTCTCCCAACGCGACACACGCGGTCAGGAACACGCATTTTAGTATTCGCATTGCGAATGGTGACTGGCCGAACGAAGTCACAGGATGGACTCTTTTCTATAATCAGACACAACTGGATCACCTTGTAGTTCAAGGAATTGTTGAGTGACTCTGTGCCGCAAATGCCATCGCCGCAAGCGAAATAGCTGAGAGACTCTTACAAAATCCGAACAGGCTCCGTCCCACAATCGTTTTCTGTGCCTTCCCAGCGAGGTCAGAGAGCCAAGTCAGAGAGCCAAGTCAGATTTTCCCAGCCGCTCTTATTCAGAACCGATATGACTAAAGGCAATCCCTTCGATCAAAGGATACGTTGGCTGAAACCTCACAGCAAACTTCTCAAGTGACTTTGTGACGATCTCGGCAGGATTTGGCTTAGTCCGTTGCGACGTCCCCAAGTCACGAGCTGTTTGCTCCACTTCTACCTGTGTACCACGGAGGCGAAGCAGAGTGTTTGATGCGATCTGAGGCCATTCAGCGTCTTCCTGCCATGCCGCAGCGAAGTTATTCGCCTCTAAGTCCCGTTTCATTGTCTCGATGTCTGCCGTCCCAAGGAGCATTAGACATTCTGTGCCAGCAGGGCCCGTCAGTGGAAGGACTTCCGTTGGCTCCTCAGGATATCGCCAATGCCAATTCTCGGTTTTCGCCTGGAATGATTCGACTTGCTGCATTCTTCCTGCACCATTGATGGACAGCAGAACAAAAGACACACCTGCGGGAATCTCTGATTCCAAATGCAGCGAAGTTCCGGATTTCAGCGGAACAGCATCCAGCAGTTCGATCCGTGCCTCTTCCAAATGGATAATCGGTTTCAGATGCGAATTGTTTGCAACAGCGTTCACATCCTGCGGAATGACCTTCGGCTTCGTCCTGGTCTTCGAATCTTGCCATACAAACAGCGCCAAAGCAGCTAAAAGAGTGGCCGCGGCTGTGACTTTGATAAACGCAGGTCTCCGGCGGGGTTTGGCAAAGTCCCACAAAGCCTCGGCGAATTCCAGCGCTGAGGCAAACCTTGCTGAGGGATCCGGCTGCATGGCTCGTTCACAGATCGCCGCCAATCCCCTGGGAATCAAAGGAGTCTGGAGCGCCGATCGATCCCAGTCACACTGTTTTGCTCTCTCCAGAAGTCCTTCGATCGAGACACCCGTGATTGTGCTGGAACCTTTGTAAAGCGGTTCTCCCGTCAGCATGAAAAAGAGGACAGCCCCCAACGCGAAAACATCGGACGTCGGACCAATTCTGGTCGCATCACCCAAAGCCTGTTCCGGAGGCATAAATCCGAGAGTGCCGCAGATTCCGGGATGCTCGTCGCAGGTCTGCCAGACATCAGCCATTCTGGCGAGTCCAAAGTCAATGAGTTTTGGACTGCCATCCGCACCGACAACGATATTCTGAGGTTTAATATCTCGATGCAGAATCCCACGTTCGTGTGCGGCAGCAACAGCCATCGCTATTTTTCTCAGTAAAATCGCTATCTGCAGCCCATCCATGGGCTGCGCCTGACAATATTGGTCGAGCGAAAGTCCCTGCACATATTCCATCACCAGAAATGGACAACCATTCTCCTGATCGACATCGAAAATCTGAGCGATGTTGGGATGCGATAATTGCGCCAGAAGGCGCCCCTCGGTGAGTGACGCGTTCATTGCGGATTCAGGCGGAACACTCTGAACGATCAAACCAGAATGCCAACGCGGTCGGATCACCTTAATGACTACGTCCCGGCCGAGGCCAGGATGGCTTGCCCTGTAGACATCCGCCTGGCCGCCGGAACCCAATAGAGAAATGATCCTGTACTTTCCGATACAGTCCTGTCGAACCGGTCGAGGGGTTGAAAAACTGTTGCCATCAGATGACTCCATGTCGCCAGATGCCACGTCTTCAATGATCGTCTGTTTGGCGATACTCACGAGACTCTCGTCGAGCATCCATTGTCGTTCGAGTTGATATCGGATCAGCGGGAAACGGCTCAGGTATTCTTCGCGTGACGGGGTTTCTCCGTGCTCCAGCCTTAACATCCATTCCGTGTAGACAAGGTCCGTCAAAACGCTTGCGTCGAGAGTTCCGGGATGGAGCCCCTGATTTTTCAGAACATCTTCGACCACCGGGACTGTCGCCCCGGGTTGCTGTCTGATCTCCCGAAAGACGCACATAAGTTTGTCCGACAGCTCCGACGATGCCACAGAAATCTGCTGTCCGGCAATGGTCGTTGCGTCTTTTGTGAGGGTATCACGTTTTTTTTCAGACATCGCTGTCCCCCGACAGCCCAAGTTCTTTGGTCGCACGGTCAATCGCCCGAGTCAGTTTTTTTCGGATGGCATCCGGCTCACATGCAAACTCGATCGACAATGCTTCCCATCCATGCCCCAGCATCCATTTGTCCAGAGTGAGTTGTTCATCAGGCCTGAGCCTGCTGCGAATTAATGAAACAAGGTCAGCACGTTCAGCCTGGTCGACCGGTGCAATACCTGGATCTTTCAGATAGGGCAACTGTTCCGGATCTCCATCGTGTCCAGAGATGCGATGACGGACTTTGGCTTTGCGGGCATGATCCACCAAGGAATTCCGAGCCATAGTGGTCAACAACTTAAGTAGCTGCAGAGGATGCTCAACGGAGATCCGTTCTGTCCGAACATGGTGAAAGAAACGGGCCAGCACTGATTGGCAAACATCAACGGAATCGAAAAGACGCCGCAGGCGAGGGTCCGTTATACGGTAACGGATAAACCGGCGGAGTTCGGGTTCATATTGATTGACAAACTCGGCCGCTGCAGTCTGATTCCCCAGCTTGATGCCCTGGATCCATGCTGCAAGACGTTCCGTGTCGGGGTCAGGCTCCTGTTTGAGTTCAGATTTCACGGCAGACTGTTCTTACCTTAGATAACGAGCGGACCGATCGAACCCGGACACAATACTTCAGCTGATGGCGCAGATTTCGTCTCATGAGAGTGTCTGCACGCCTCTGTAACTGACATGATGTGTCAGTTTTCCGGAAAGCCGCATTCTGTCGAGAAAGCAGGCTCGTTTTCCATTTACTTTGCCACTTGTACTCCGCCAATTGTCGTGATATCCACCGACAGGATGTCCGTTCCCCCTCTTTTGTTGCGTTTATTGTCGTACGAGACTTTTATAGCGGACCGTGTTTCAGACTATCATTATGCGATGGTTGCGACTGCACCTTCACGTGCCTCGGACCAATTGGAATTCGCTTCCCGAGACAATGTTCCTTTTGATGTTAACGACGAACATTCAGGTTTTTCAGGCTTCTCGGACTATGAGCGTGGACATGCATCGATTCCTATTGATCTTCGTTCTCACATCAACTGTCGTGATGTCGGGAATCTGCCAGGCCCCGGCTGATGAACAATCGAAGCAGTTTTCCCAGCGTGTCGCAGGAAACGCCATTATCGCTCAAATCTCCACGACTGGTGCTCTGGAGCTGGCCGAACTGAACATGGAAGAGCCGCTGCCCGCATTCACTCCTGCTGGTCTGCTGGTTTGGAAGCCGACATCCGGCAACGAAAGCTGGAGGATATTGAAGGCAGGTGGTTCGTGGCCCGATAATTCCGATCGTATTGCAGAATCTTCGCTCATCGGAAATATTCGGAGTGGTGATCTTCGTGGAGTCGGTGGTCCTTCTGAAGCCGGTACTTCGCTGGCCACAATTCAACTCGAACCACTTGATGGTAGTACCCTGATCCGAGGTTCTGGATTTGTTACGCCACAGGATGGCGCACAAATCCTCTCGTCGCGTCCCACAATTCGGCGGACTGCTGATAAAGGATCGCTCCCCGCGCGAGTCGCAATCTTAGCTCGTGGCGGCTCCGAAGAAGTTGTGCTGCGAATCCCTTTCCCTGAAGGACTGGCCCAAGTGGCTTTGTCGAAGTGGAAGGAATGGCCGGAGGGCTTTGGAGACGGTCTTCCTCCAGGACAGTATTCGATTCGCTTCGACAAGGGACTGGAGCGAAATCAGTTTACGATTCTGGATGCTGCTCAGGCACATCCGCAGCGATTACCAATCGAATCGATGGAGGCAACTATCGGAAGCCGAATGGATCTTTTGGCGATCCAGTATGCGGTGGAGCATCTTCTGAGCTTTCGTACGGATGACAACAAACCGGCGTTTCTGGGAGACGCACTTGAACTTGTAGAATCCCTTCCGGAACCGCTTCCTGAACACTTAAAGAAGTATCGGGATGGATTGCTGAACTGGCTGGAGAACCTCGCAGCAGATCCCGGTTACGCTCAGGGCGAGGTCGCGACACTGCCGCCGGGAACCGATACCGGTTTCGAATCCATCGATTCAGCCAGAAGACTGATCGCTGCAGGTGAGTGGTCTGATGCTCTCCAGATTCTCGACGACATCCCGGATGAGGCAGAAGGACCGGATCATACGTCTGCTCAGCGACTACGTGGACTGAAAATGCTCTATCGGGCAACAATCTTTGCTGAAGCTGGCACTGGCGGCAAAGATGAGGCCATCGCGGAGTACACGAAGGCGATCGAAATGCTCGGTGCCTTAAATGGAACACCTGATGGAGCGGCCGATCTTTTGAGAGCTCATAACAATCTCGGAAACTTTCACCTCCTGTTGGCTCAGAATAGTCTCGGGAATCATGCGTTCCAGATGGCTGCCGGAGTTGAGCAGCCTGTGCTGACGTGTTTGCAGAATCTTCTGGCAGCAAAACAGCAGTACGTGGCGGCTGCAAAGATTGCGAATGAGCTGAACGACCGGAAAGCGACTGATGCTGTCCGCTTGAATCAGGCTCGAACAACATCGACTCTTGCAGATGTCATCAGAACTCTGGATGTCGCCTCGGACGATCAGACGCGGCAGTTCCTGGCCGGTGAAGTCGCCGCTTCCAAGGAAGCCACAGACTTTGCGTTGAGCGTGACGGCTGGAGATGTCCGCTCCAAAGAACCGATGACTCTCGCAGTCGCGTCGGAACTGCTGGCCCAACTGGCCTTTCGAAATCGGGACTGGCCTGCTGCTGTGAAATACGCTGAACAGGCCAGATCACAGTTTCTTGAACTCGGTCAACTTTCGGGCGTGGAAACGATTGAGCGGCTGCTGGGTTTGATCTCTGTGGCCTCTGATAAACGAACCGATGCCATTCGGCATTTCACGATCGCCCAGCATCTGGCCGAACTGCAGCGGGCAAGGTTTCCACAGGATCAGACCGGGCAGGCTCGGGCCGGATATTTCTCTCAGCACAGCTTTATTTATGAACAACTGGTAGAACTGCATCTGGCCGAAGGCAACCCCAGGGCCGCGCTTCAGTCGGCTGAACTCGCCAAGGCCCGCGCAGCTCAGGACCTGCTCACCGAACTGGGGATCGGTGAGCAGGAAGAGTCCGTGGCTCCTCGTAATCTTGAAGAACTTCTCGCGGACTGGCCGGAGGATGTTGCCGCTGTTGAATACTATCTGGGTGCTGAGCAGGGCTGGGGTTTTTTGATTCGATCGGGCGATGTTCGTGCCTTTCCACTTTTGAACCCCGACGGCACCAGTGTCGCTACTCGGAAGCTCGTGGGGGACGTGCGACGGTTTTTGTCGGCAATCGAGGGGCAGTCGCAAAAAATGCTGCGACGATTCCAGTCACGTGGCTTCGATCATACCTGGCAGGACGATCTCTTCAGCCTGCGGAACATTTTGCTGCCTGACGATGTGCTTGCTGAACTGCGGCAGACGAAACGTGTCGTTCTGGTGCCGCAGCATATTCTGCATTATCTCCCTTTTGCTGCCCTTGTGACGTCACGGGATATCGAACTTCGAGGCAAGAGAGAAATGGTGCAGCCAAAGTTTGTGCTTGACGAACCGTTTGCAGTCACTAATGCGCCCTCACTGACAATCTGGGATCTGATCCGCAGACGCGATGATATCCCCATAGATCAGGTTCGAGTGATCGGATTGTCCAGTGTACCCGGCAGTCCTCCTCTGGCCGGTGTCGAAGAAGATTTGCAGAATGTCCGCAGGATTTATGGCGACAAATTGATACAGGTGCTGGAAGGGGCTGAGGCTCATGAATCGAACGTGAAGCAAATGTTATCGGAGCCCGGGATGCTCATGTTTGCAACTCACGGCACCAACGTTGCTAAAAGTCCCATGGACAGCTACCTGATCGTTCTGAAAGATGAATCGTCGGCTGTTGAAGCAAAAGAGACCTCTGGTCTGCAGGTCATGGTGATCAACGATGGACGCCTGACTGCTCGTGAGATCTTTGCCCACCGCGTGCATGCGCGGCTGGTCGTTTTGAGCGCCTGTTATTCAGGACTGGGTGATCAATCGCCTATGCCCGGAGATGATCTGTTTGGTCTGCAGCGAGCATTTTTGCACGCCGGCGCAAGGTCCGTTCTGTCCGGCCTATGGGATGTCTTTGATGGAACAGCGCCCGAGCTTGTCGCCGGGTTTCATGAAGGCATTAACAAAGGAACGGCCCCGTCCCGGGCACTTGCTGAATCGCAGCGAAACTTCCTGAATAAACAGCGAGCTGCGGGGGCATCCAATCCCCTTGTGCATCCGTATTTCTGGTCTGTTTTCTGTATTGCAGGGGCTGACTGATGTCTGCTTCTTCAGTCACTGAGATTTAAGTTCAAACTAAAGAGATATTCGAGCCAGCCTGATGGTGCGTACAAATCGGCGTCTTCGTGAAATGCTGTTCATTACGTTTCTTAGTTTCGTTGCCCTGTTCAATCGTACTGATGCAGCTGATCAAACGGTCAATGGCAGAGCATTGTTGATCGGCTGTACGACCTACGATCATCTTGATCCGTCTTTGCATCTTCAAGGTCCGGCCAATGATGTCGCGATGATGCAGGACCTGCTCTGCCGCCGTTTTGGATTTCCACAGGATCGAGTGATCATGTTGACGGAAGCCAGTGGTCGCGCTGAATTCCGCCCGACTCGATCGAATATCGAACGTGAGTTCAAACGGCTTGGTGATGAAGCTCAGTCAGGCGAACAGATCGTGATTTTTCTTGCTGGTCACGGGACACAGCAGCCGGACATGACTCCATCTTCCGACGACTCGGAACCCGATGGTCTGGACGAACTTTTTCTTCCGGCGGATGTCCATGCCTGGGATGGGAGTATCGGTCAGGTCCCCAATGCCATTGTTGACGACGAACTTCGGATATGGCTGCAGGTCCTCGAACGACGCGGCGCGATCGTGACGGTCATCGTTGATTCGTGTCATTCAGGCACGATGACTCGAGGCACAGGAGAGCGATCCCGGCAAATTGCCCCGGGTGTCCTTGTCCCTCTCGAAAAGTTCCCTCAAAAAGCCATCGGAGCTCAGCAGAATGAAAGCTCTGTCGGCACTGCGACAACCCGTGGGGTTCGTCAGCGCGACGTACTTCTTGACACATCGTCGGTGATCGCCATCTACGCGGCACAGTCAACTGAGGCGACCGTTGAAAGATTGCTTCCAATAGATGGTGAAGATCGAAAGCCGCATGGACTGCTCACCTACACCCTGACTCAGATTCTGTCGCGATCGACCGAGCCCATCACCTTTCGTGAGCTTGTCCAGCAGATTCAGACCCAATATGCCGGCTGGGGAAGATCAGCTCCGACGCCGATGATCGAGGGAAGGGACCGTGACCGGGAAGTTTTGGGATTGAATGTGTGGCCGAATCGCTCACGCATCCTGCTCTCCCGGAATGGCCGAGGCTGGACAATTAACGCAGGACTACTGTTGGGGGTTACGCAAGGTAGTGTGCTGTCGGTTTTCTCTGTTGAGCAAAATCCGGCAACAAATCCAATGGGTTTTGTACGGGTTCAGATCGCTCGCACAACTGACGCTGATGTGGTCCCCTGCGACGCACAGGGACAGACGCTTTCACAGTCACTTCCGGACAGAGGGCGATGCGAAATCATCTTTACAGATGCTGGCCGAATGCGTTTGCGTGTTGCGATCATTGCGACTTCTTCCGCACCTCCCGAAGAAGTCCATCGAATCCGTGACCTGCTTCCGACAGCAACAGCGGACGACCCGGAGTGGAAGCAGATTGAGGTCGTGGAGACCGCGACGAACGCAGACTGGCTGATCAGCATCAGCGGGAATACGGTTTCATTGATCCCCGTGGAGAATGGCGAATCTGATCTGAATGATTCTGAGTCAAACCCACTGAACAGAATTAGTCCCGAATCACCGGAAAGCGTGACGGCAGATTGGCTTTGCAAAACGCTCTCGCGTATCGCTCGGGCTACGAACCTGAAAAAAATTGCGGCAGAAGCAAACAATCTCAGCAAAAGCGGAGAGTCCGTTCGTGTTGACCTCAGCGTTGAGTTTAAAGGAACTTCACGGTCTATGGATGAATTGCGACAAGAGGTGTTGCGAAATGGGGAGAACCTGACGATTCGTGTCGTCAATCCCTGCCAATTCCCCGTCGATGTCACACTTCTGTTCATCGACAATCAGTACGGAATTGAGGCGATATTCCCGCAACAGGGCGAAATCAATCGCCTTCAACCCGGGAACGTCGTGTCCTTTCCCACGCAGGTTTCTGCGGAACGGAGCGGGATTGAACATCTTGTTGTAATCGCGGTGAAATCTCAGCGTGATGTGATTGACTTCACATGCCTCACGCAATCCCCAACGGACGGCAGGAAACGACGGGGATCCTCCGAAACCGCAGCTCTTGAAAGCCCACTTGGACAACTCCTGAACCACGCTATATTGTCAGAAGGGCTCACCCGTGGAATGAAACAGACATCGGTGAATGCACACTGTCTTAAGCTAATCAGCTGGCGGGTCGATCCTTGACGTGAGCAAGCATTCTTACGCGAGCCCGTGCGCGTCCGTAAATGGACTTGAGTAATAAGAACGCAGAGTGAGAAACGAAAAAGCTCCACGAAGATAACGACTGAAATTTACGTAGATGGTTTAACAGGGGCAAAAACGGAAATCCGGGTGTCATCTTCGAGGAGTGAATCGATGTGTAAAGGTGCTCCAGGCAAAGGCAGCTGGATACTGAGTCGATCGGTCAGGTTCAGCTGAATCTGCAATGTCGGGACGAGATCATTCCGATTCTCAAAACTGTTCAGCATCTGTATGCGAATTCTGACCTGTGTGAGCAGGTCCTCAAACTTGTGGCTCAGGATGTCAACGGCGAATCACGCAGCGATTGTGGTCGTGATTCCATGGCATCTCAAGGAACTCAGAAAGACCTGTGACACAGACTACGACGAGCACATTCCAGAGTCTTCCGTTGAGATTCCTGGCCACGCTGTCGGCGGTATCACTTTCGTCATTACTCCCATCTTGATCCGCTGGCGTTTCGAGCCATGTCGCGGAAAATTGCAGTTCAGCAGCATGATCCCGGCGGAAATCTTCAGTATCCGCAAAATGGACGTGATGACACGTGGCTTAATGGTTCATGTCAGCCTGAAACGGTTGGCGGATTGTTGGCGTTCGGTTAAAACTCAAGAATGGCATTTGCAGCACCACAACGGAAGCTTTACTTTTGTGCACTCGCACTCATTACGTTGATCGATTCGGTGGGAAGTGAAACAGCGTTCGCTGATCCCGCTGAAAATATTTCTTTTGACCAGCAGATTGCACCATTGCTAGCCAGCCGCTGTTTGAGTTGCCACAACGCAACAGAGAAAAAAGGCGGCCTGGACCTGCAGCGCGAGGCATCTGCAAGGGTTGGCGGCGATAGTGGTTCGGTCATTACAGCAGGTACACCGGATAAGAGTCTGCTCTGGGAACGAATTGTCTCTGACGAGATGCCGCCCAAACAACATCTCTCGGCCCAAGAGAAAGAGATTGTCCGCCAATGGATTGCTGACGGTGCGCAGTGGGGTACTGATCCGATCGATCCGTTTCGTTCCTCTACGGTTGACCGAGCCGGATACGACTGGTGGTCGCTGCAACCCATTGCTCAGCCAGACTTGCCGTGGGTGGAAAACACTGACTGGGCGCAAAACGAAATTGATCGGTTTGTGTTATCGAAGTTGGAAGCGGAACAACTGGCTCCGGCCGAACAGGCGGATTCACGAACTCTGCTCCGACGTTTGTATTTTGATCTGATCGGACTGCCGCCGGTATTTAAAAACGAAGACAGCAAGTGGAAAGAACAGACGCTGGGAATTGAAATCGACCCGCGTTCGTTTCAGTACTATGGTGCATCCTATAACACGGTCGTCGATGCGCTGCTCGCGTCGCCGCATTACGGTGAACGCTGGGGGCGACATTGGCTCGACGTGATCCGCTTTGGCGAGAGTCAGGGCTTCGAGCGAAATCGTGTACGCCACCACGCATGGCGTTATCGCGATTGGGTCATCCAGGCACTGAATAGCGACATGCCGTACGACGAGTTCCTTCGTCAGCAGATTGCGGGCGACGTTTTAAAGCCTGACGATCTCGACGCACTCATCGCAACGGGATATCTGGTCTGCGGCACCTATGATATGGTCGGCTACGAGATGGGTTCGGCCGAAATGCAGAAAGTCGTGAGACAGGACGAGCTTGAAGATATGGTTGCCGCTCTGGGTCAGTCGATGTTGGGGCTGACGATTAACTGTGCTCGGTGTCACGACCACAAATTTGATCCGATTTCGCAACGCGAATATTACCAGTTTGCTGCACTACTTGGCGGCATCACTCAGGCCGTTGATGAACGCAAGGACATCGCGTTAAAGCCCACCGATGGCAGCGAATTTGATGGCGTCGCACATGTGCCAATTCCCACGCAGCCATCGACGTTTCATAGACTGATTCGTGGTAACACCCGCGATCTCGGCGAAGTCGTTTCGCCGCGTGGCTTGCAGGCGTTTTCGGCGGCTGGTTTATCCGGCGACTTTGGTCTCACTTCCGATGCTCCCGATGCCGAGCGTCGAGTCGCCCTGGCAAGGTGGATCACCGACGGTCGCAATCCGCTGACGCCAAGGGTGATTGTCAATCGCCTGTGGCATCATCACTTCGGTCAGGGCCTTGTTGATTCGCCCAGCGACTTTGGCTTCTCCGGAGGTCGGCCGAGCCATCCGGAATTGCTGGATTGGCTTGCACGTAAACTGGTCGATGGAGGATGGAAGCTGAAGGATTTGCATCGGCTGATCGTGACCTCGGCCACATATCGTCAGGGGTCGAACGTTCACAACGACGACGCCGAGGAAAAGGACGGCGACAATCGGCTGCTTTGGCGAGCCAACGCCCGCCGACTCGACGGTGAGTCGACTCGTGATGCGATGCTGGCCGTCAGCGGCGCGCTGAATCGCAAACCTGGCGGGCCAAGTTTCTATGACGTGACAGCGAAACTGGAACACGATCACACCTTTGGTGGCCCAACGGGAGAATTCAACGCTGAGGTGAACCGTCGAACCGTCTATCGATTGTGGGCGCGCTGCGGCAATAACCCGCTGCTGGAGTTGCTGGACTGCCCTGATCCGTCGGTCATGCTGCCGCGTCGTTCGCAAACAATCACGCCCGTGCAGTCACTGTCGCTGTTGAACAATCGGTTTATTGAACAATGTGCGCAATCGCTGGCCGAGCAGATTCGACGAGATACTGGCGACGATGTCGATCAACAAATTCGCGACCTGTATCAGCTGCTGCTTCTGCGAAATCCTGAGTTACGCGAGCTGGCGTTGGCTCGAACGTTTGTGCAGAAGCAGACGCTCCTGCAATTGTGTGTTGTGATGCTGAATACCAACGAGTTTTTGTTTGTCGAGTAGATGCCAAACATGAGTCCGACACACGCTTCCCGTCGCGATTTCCTGTCACACGCCGCTTACGGTGTCGCCGGCATGGCCGCTCTGCAGCTGCTGGGGCGCGAAGCGTATGCAGAATCCGATATCTTAAACAGCTCCGGACTTCATCACCCGGCGCGTGCTCGACATGTGATCCACATTTATCTGGGAGGCGGACTGAGTCAGGTCGATTCGTTTGACTATAAGCCCGAGTTGGAAAAGTATCACGACAAGGAACTGCCTGCCGAATTTGGAACCGCCGAACCTTTCATGGGCAAAGCAGGCCGCCTGCATCGTTCGCACTTTGCTTTTAATCAACGAGGGAAAAGTGGTTTATGGATGTCGGAATTGTTCCCGGAGCTTTGTGAGGTTGCCGACGAATTGACCTTGATCAACTCCATGGTTGCGGAAACGGCGAAC